>CAYNMW010000052.1:0-25070 GCA_964398295.1 uncultured Saprospiraceae bacterium
AAAAGATACAAGCATAACGAATTTTACATCTTCAACAAGAAACATTGAAGGTATTCATGATGTGAGGATTAAATTTGAAAAAGCACCAAGGTCCTTATAAGATATAGGAAATACTAATGACTAAGTTCAATACATTTTATCTGATCGTTTTCGCTGTAGGCATGGCTCTATGGTTTATGACTACGGTGTTTGACAAACAAATAAGTCAATTCTATGGTGTTGCAGAAACAAAAGAAACAGAGTTAAACAAAAATTATGATGTTGCTGTAGATCGTATTCATGTCACTGCAGGTCAGCTAGTAAAGAAAGGTCAAAAACTGCTTGATATTTCTAGAATAAGAGAAGAAGAGAAACCGATGGGGCAAGAATTTGAAATAGATAAAATGCGAGCAGAAGAAAAAGCGTGGTCTCAATCTCAAAGTTCGAGAATACGGGATATTGAAAACCAAAAACGCTTAGAGGTTTCTCAAATAGATTCAAAAATAGCTGTTCTAGAAGCTGAATTAAACAGGACTAAATCCCTGTTTGAAGGATTGAATACGGATGATTTAGGTGATGCAGATTTAAGTGAACTAGAAGGTAGAATTAGTAGATTAAATGAAGAAAAAATATTGTTGATTCAATCTTTTGATCAACGTATTCAGGGTGCGAATGAAGCTTTGAAAAGTGATAAAAATCCCTATACTGCTGAAATCAAGCGACTAAGAGCAGAGAAATCGTTTTACGATAACACTAAGGTGATCAAAGAATCCATTGTAGCTCCTCAAAACGGAAGAGTGGGAACTGTGCATTGTAAATTGGGAGAACATGTACCGGCATTCAATTCATTATTAAGTATTTATGATCAAAATCCTACTTATGTACGTTGCTATATACAGGAGGATTTAGTTACGAATATGACGGAAGCAGATGAATTCATTATCAAGTCAGCAAATCCAAATAAAAGAGTCTCATATCCTGGTAAATTGATTAGCCAAGAATCTCGCTATATGCCTATTAATCCAAGGTTTAGTCGAGACGCTACGACAACTTTATGGGGGCAGGAAATCAATATTGAAATTCCCGAAAACAATTCATTTCTTCAAAATGAAAGAGTCATCTTGGAGCACATATCTAAAAGTAGTGAAAATGTATCCTCTTCAGAAGTTGAACAAGCTTCCAATATGTCGAAATAGCATTTGGATCCTCATGATCCTTAGTCTATTTACTTACAATATCACTGCTCAACCTAACCAGGTTAGTACCAATGAATTTATGCTTGCAATATTCGAGAATATAGAGGCCAGAAGTACCACTTCTTCAGAAAGTGGCAATTCCGTTTCGTTCAAAGCTCCAATTATAGAGGAATACGAATTCAGAACAGAGACAAATGATTTTGATCTTGATGAGCAGGATTATTTAATCAGAGTAAGTCCATCGACAAGAGCAATAAGAAGAGCACAACACAAATTATTTGAAGGTTATTTGGCTAAACCTGGAGGTGATATTCGATCACTTCAAAATGAATTTTTAAAGGATGCTTATTACTATTGGGTCGATCATTATATTTCTTCGTCCCTTGAGTCACTATATGAAGAACAGGAAGTTGTCCTTGGAGACTTAATGACCGTAGTCAAAAGACAATTGGTTTTTAATGAAACTGATTTTTCTGATGTTGTCAAGGTCCAAACAGATCAAAAGCAATTGAATGTAGACCAATTGAAAAATGCACAGCGTTTGCAGATGTATAATTTGCCAGCTCAATTTGTAGGTGCTGATTATCAATTTGATGATATAATAAGTGTTGAAGGAATAAAATCATTTGTAACAGATTTTGATCCGGCGACAGTTGAAAATCCATTTGAAATTGCACAACAAAATTACAAGAAATTAAGTCTCGAAAATGAACTTGAGTTAGAAGAAGCAGAAGCAAAACGAATATTACGCTTTGCAGAAATCTCTTATAGTGGCCCACACGGCGATCCATTTAGGGAAAAAGTTTCAGTAGGAGTGGGTCTTAGATTGCCGTGGGATGGTGACAATAGATTGAAGATGAAAGAGATCGAATTAGAATTAAATAACTTGGAAACAGAAGAGCAATTTGATAGCGATCGTCTATTTGTTAAGGTCAGTAGAGCTCGCTTTGAATTATTGGAAAGCATTCGACATTATGAAGAGCAACTGGAGTTGAAGAATAGTATTGAGGAAAGTAATACTGAGTTATTAGCTAGTTTAAAAGAAGCTAACAACAATAATCCTGCATATGTACTGGAATTCAAACAACAACTACTCAAATTGAATATTGATCGGATAAAACCGCTAGAGGATATTTACGATCAGTACATCCAATTTCTAGAAGATAGTTTACTAATCAGTCAAATGCCATTAAAAAATTACTTAAGTGCTTTGAATTAAATGTACATAACATATTAATAGACAGTATTTTACATATTTAAAATGTCTGCTAGAACATTTAAGAACGACAATTAGACAAAAATAACGGTATTCAAGCTGCCTGCTTTAGGGGAATGCCTTGTCTCGTAACGTCATTTCCCAAAACTTACTCATGTGACGTGAGTTGATAACCGAATTTTACATTATTAACCAAAATCAGTATGTATAAGCTTAAGTTCTTTACTAAGTGTCTCATTCTATTATTTTCATTTTCTTTTGGATCGCTTTCTTCGCTATCAGCGCAGAATTGTGGAGCTCTCGTCTGCAATAATTCTGTACAGATCAGTTTAGGGGTAGTTTGCGATTTAGAGATTGAGCCGGATATGGTGCTTGAAGCTCCTAGGAGTGGCATTGATTATTCGATCGAGCTTTTTGATGAAAATGGTGATTTTATTGGAAATGCTGTTTCGGCAGAACAAGTCAATACGACCTTGCAATACAAAGTGACAAGCTCGTGCGACGGCAATACCTGTTGGGGTACGATTGCTCTTGAAGCCAATGTGTTGCCAGTATTAGAATCTCCTTGCCAATTTATTGCAGGTGATACTGATTCATATGAAGGTTCTTTATCTCCAACAAATTCGCCAGGCACCTTGCAGTTAACTGCAACTGACGATTGCCAAAAGGTAATAAATCTGATGGGGCTTTCTGCAGTTAATTACAATGCAGGTTCACCGGGCAATCCTATTTGGGAGTCTTCAGATATCGAAGTGATCATATTAGATGCCAATGGCAATGTCGTTTATGCCAGTATTTATCTTCCTGGAGCATTCAGTGATATTATTCCATTACCGAATGTAGGAGAATATACGATCGAGTATAGTGCTGTAGTCAATCAAGCAGTAGGCCAAATCGAAATTGAAGCATCTGTACCGAATTGTAATGTCGGATGTGTCAGTTGGTGCGGAGGTAGTTACCCAGAAATATTTCTGACCCCTGAACAAGCAATATCAATCATCGATGAAAGTTGTGGTGCATCACTCGTCAGCGATATAAAAGTAATTGAACAGACCACAGGAGATATTTGTGATCCAGAAGGAGTCTTACATGTCATTAGCTATTCAGCCAATATTACCTTGCATGGAAGAACACAAAATGCGGTATTATTGACCCAAGCTTTCCGAGAAGAAAAAATAGATTTGGGGCCAAATGGACTTGCACAAGTTGAATTTCCTGATGCAATAGAATTGGATTGTGGATTGGATTTAGATCCAACATTGACCATAGGAAGTCCTGAATATATTGCTGCGGCTACAGGTAACTCAACAAATGGTTACCCAAGTTACATCGATACACATAAATTTGTTCCTGATACAAACATCATAGAGAACATTATCCATATTGAAGAAGTCGCGGGTTTTAGGGATACAATGGTACTGACACCATTGGATCTTGATGGAGATGGTTCATTAGAAGATGTGTGGGTGCTTGTAACCATAGTTGATAAGATATTAAGAGATTCAATTGTATTAGACACAGTAATTGGACCTGGATTTACCAATCCACGAGTACCAATCAAACAAGGTGAGATATTCTGTAATGTCCTGACATCATTCTCAGATCTGGAATTTGATGCATGTGCAGGTGGTAAAAAAATCTTCCGTACCTGGACAATACTTGATTGGTGTGATACAGCAGTCCAATTAAACGGAACACAACAAATAGAAATAAGTGATCTAACTGCGCCAATTGTAGAAGCTCCAGATGATGTAGTTGTTTCCATTGATCCTTGGCAATGTAGTGCAACTTATGCACTGCCTGACCTAGGTATATCAGATGATTGTTCCACAAATTTTGATATTGAATGGAGAGCTGATCATGGCTTAGAAGCAGATGGCTTCTTAGTTGGCTTACAACAAGGACAAGGTCCTATAGACATACTTGTATTGGTCACTGATGAGTGTA
Source organism: uncultured Saprospiraceae bacterium (assembly GCA_964398295.1). Lineage (GTDB taxonomy): Bacteria > Bacteroidota > Bacteroidia > Chitinophagales > Saprospiraceae > CALFUK01. Next base: position 4,339 of record CAYNMW010000052.1, read on the forward strand.
ACAATACTGCAGAGACTACATTTAGTATAGTCGTTGTCGATAATGTACCTCCTGTAATGGTATGTAGAAATTCCATGCAAGTAAGCCTGACATTTGCTCAGTCAAGTGTTAATTCAGGCACAGCTAAAATATTTGCTGAGAATTTTAACGTCGGTAGTCATGATTCTGGATGTGGAGATGTCTCCTTTAAGGTTGCCAGGATGACAGGCTGTTGCGATGCAGAATGTAGCGATGGAGAAGTCACCTGTTTGAAAAGAGATAAATTTGGCGTATGTATTGAAGAAGGAATTATACCGGCTTCAGATGAATACGGTGATTTTGTGAAATTCTGTTGTGAAGATGCAGGACAGGTAGTTCCGGTTATTTTGGTTGCAACAGATGATAGTGGCAATCAGAATCAATGTATGGTAAATGTCTTTGTAGCAGATAATTCTACTCCAACATTGGTTTGTGAAGATGTCGTTGTAAACTGTGACGACGATCCTAATGAAGTTGCAAGACCTCAAATACTAGGTCAAGCATGTATAGGTGAGTATGACTTAGAGATTGCTGCTGTCCAGGATGTTGCAGGTTCTTGTGGCAATGAAAAAATAATCAAAGAATGGTATATAGACAACGATGGTTCAGGAGATTTGACAGCTGGAGATTCATATTGTGAACAAGAAATTAGTATTTCAGCTGAAGGTGGTTTTGACCCGTATACCATTAAATGGCCTAAGCACATGGACGGTTCTGTAGAAGAAGGGATGAATCTGGAATGTGAAAATGATGAGGTAAGAACCTTCTTAAATCATCCAGTTGTCATGGGTGATCCTGTTGAATGTGTGCCAGAATTCACAATAGAGGATATCAAACCAATCTGGTGTGAAAGTAGTTGTGGATTAGTCGGATACAGTTTAGAACAAGACACAATCAGAACATCTGATGCATGCTTGACAATCATAAACAAATGGTCAGTCATTGATTGGTGCACGTATGACCCTAACAATGAAGAAAGTGAAAGACCCGATACAGATGTATTTATGGCAGTTGAAGATTGGGCTCAGGGAGTATGTGTAAGCTGTCCAGAACAATCAGTTTCTCTGGACCCAGTATATTTTGGTTATACGCAAGTTCGGGTTGATGGCTTTTATTCTTTTAATCAAATTGTTAAAGTTCAGGACAATACAGAACCAACAATAACAGTCGACGAGCAAGTAGCTGTCAACACAACAGGAGGTGCTATTTCTAAAGATGATGATACGCCTTGTTTTGGAGAGACTACAGTACTTGCAACTGCTACTGATTTTTGCGGTAATTTAGAATTGAATGGCGATAAATTGACTTGGTCTATCCGATGGTTTAAAAACGGACAAGTAATTGATGTCTTTGATAGAGAAGGGGCATTTGCAGAAGCCACAATAAGTGGGAGTCCTTCGGACTTTGACCGATTGGTTTGGACTGTTAATGATGGTTGTGGTAACTCTGCAACTGCAGAAACAACGATTAGTTACGCAGATCAACAAGCGCCAACTCCATTGTGTTTAGCTGGTTTGACCACAGCATTTGTAGAACAAAGTGGTAGTGTAGCTATTTGGGCGAGAGATTTTGATCTAGGAAGTTTTGATAACTGTACATCAGCAGATGAACTTAGTTTTTCAATAGTTTTAGAAGGAGAGGAGCCGATTGCATTCGGAAATGAAGGATTTGATGAGCAAGGGTCGATCGTATTTTCATGTGGCAATATGTCATCATTTGCATCATTAGATATTTATGTTTTTGATCAACAAGGCAACCGTGATTTTTGCAATGTCGGTTTGTTTATCTCAGATAATGGTAATTTCTGTGCTGAATCAGCCGATAGGGATTGTATTGATGAGTCGATTGCAAACGATTCAGTTTCATGTACGACAATTAATGCTCCGGTCTGTGGATGCGATGGCATGACTTATTCCAATCCATGTGAAGCGATGAAAAGAGGAATTGTACAATTTGCAGATGGAGAATGTCAAGGCGGAGCGGGACTTCGTATTGGTGGAGATGTGTACACGACTCAAGGTGAAATTATAGATTTTACAGAAGTCGTAATTGCTGCAAATCTTGCCGAATATCCAAAGACAATAATGAATGAATTAGATGGAAGCTTTGCATTTGGTTCAAATCCTGTTGGCTTCAATTATACAATTACAGCCAAAAAAGAAGATGTCTTTAGCAACGGAGTAAGTACCCTTGATTTGGTATTGATCCAAAAACATATCCTAGGTATAGATCCGTTTACAAATCCACACCTCAGCATTGCAGCAGATGTTAATGGAAGTCAGAGTGTGTCCGGAAGTGATTTAGTAACGCTTAGACAAATTATCCTTGGAACGATACCTAATGATGTGGTTGTGGATAACAGTTGGGTATTTGCAGCTGAAAATCAGGAATACGTCAGTGTACAAAATCCGTGGCCATTCCAGTCTTCTATTGACTTGACTAATTTGAATAGTGACGCAATGTCTGAGAATTTTATAGGAATAAAATTAGGCGATGTAAGTGGTGATGTTCAAGCAAATATTCAGTCGGGTTCATCCGAATTAACTGGTCAGGATGCAGTGAGTATTTATAGTGAAAGGGATCTTGTGTACGAAGGAGAGAGCATAGAAGTAGATGTTGTTTTGAAAGAATCTACTGAGGTATTTGGCTTCCAAATGGGACTAAAGCATGATGGCTTGCAATTGACTGAAGTCACATCTAAAGTGTTGGACCTTGATGATGAAAGTTACGTTTCAGAAAATGGTGTAACCAAATTAAATTGGTTTTCAGGCACTGCTGAACAGGATAAGCTGAGTTATACCTTACGCTTTACTGCGAAGAAAACGCTGCATGTTGCTGATGCTGTAAGTTTGTCAAATGACGTGTTATCGAATGAAGTGTACGTAGGCAACTCATTAGAAATAAAAAGTTTGTTTGTAGATCCTACAGAAGCGCTTGAAGGATTCACCAGTCATGTGTTGTCTAATCCTATTGTAGACAATTCTGCAATTGAAGTTGTTGCAGATAAAAGTGGTCATTACCAATTGAAATTTCATGATGCAGCTGGGAATGTAATTCTAAATCAGAAACATGATTTGCAAAAAGGGTTGAATAGGATTTCAATTGAACGGAACGTATTCCCAGAAAGCGGCTTATATTACTATCAGTTGAAAACTGGAGAACATGTAGAAGTCAAACCGATTGTAGTCATTGATTAATAGAGACTAGCATATTTATTTAATATTGAGTGTAAGCTGTATCTGATAGTCAGATACAGCTTTTTTTATGCTATATGCCTATAGAGTTTTGATAAAATGTTGTTAGAAATATTGGGGATAACTTGCTAAACACGACATAATGTAATATATTTGTGACAAATGACGCCTATGTATAAGTCAAGTTCCAATAATCAATCTGTCAACGAAGCAGCAGCCAGCTATACGCCAAATGAAAGTAAGTATTCTCAATTGGTTGCAATTATTGGTGGCAAGCAAGCCCTCAAAAATAACATCTCCAATGAGATGGACCTTGTCAATGTTACCAGAGTCGGATTACCAAAGAAAAGTTTGGATGCTCTAGCCAATAAATTAGGGATTAGTATGGAGAGGATGAGTGCATTATTGCATATTTCTCATCGTACCCTTCAAAGAAAATCACCTTCGGACAATTTGAGTGTACATGTATCAGAGCAGATTTTATCAATTGCAGAAGTTGTTCGCAAAGGAATAGAAGTCTTTGAAGACGAAGAAGAGTTAGAAGAATGGCTTCACGCTTCCATCAGTTCTTTGGACTATAAGAAACCTATCGATTTAATGGATACGACTTTTGGTACTCGGATACTCATCAGGATACTGGGTAGGATAGAGCATGGCGTATATTGATTGAGCTTAGTAATCATAATGGAAGTCTACCGTATCGCTAAAAAGAAATATTTAAATGATCTATCTGGAATGGGTGCTAAAATAAATGGTGGCCGTTGGAATAGAGAAGGAATGCAAATGTTATATACCTCCGAGCATTTATCTCTTGCAGTACTGGAAGTATTGGCAAATCAATTCAGGAAAAAAATAGATAAACGCTTTGGTTTTTTAAAACTAGAACTACCAAATAATAAAATAATAGAGCATACAGAAATTGAAGACCTTGAGGAAGGTTGGAGAGTAAGTCAATACAATGAACAAACGGTAGGACTAGGCACCAACTGGTTGCTCTCTCAACAGTCTCTTGCGCTCAAAGTACCTTCTGCGGTTCTCGCACAAGAAAACAATATATTGATCAACCCATACCATAAAGATTTCGATAAACTTGTTGTGATTGAATCTTCAGAAGTCAACTTGGATGGAAGAGTAATTTCATCAACATGAAAAATGTTTGTTTAGCTCCAATTGCTTTATTTAGTTTACTGTTTATTGTCTTTTCTTGTCAACAAACTGAGTCTCCAAAAACAAAAAAGGAAGTCAACAATAAAATCTTCAAACTAATTGACAATAAATTAAGATTGAAAAATGACCAGTTTTGGCAAGAACTGAAGGAAGTAATTTCAGTCAATGATGAAACAATTGCTCAATTACAAGAAATCGATTTAGACGCCAAAACGAAGTGGCGAAAGACAAATACAAGCAAAAATGATTCGGCCAGGCCTAATAGAAAAAAGCTAGATATTGCAAGAAAGTTTGAAATAAAAGAACTGCTTGGCGAAATGAACTATTTGAAATATTCTTCATTCGAAGAGCAATGGATAAAAGATGAGCGTAAAAAAAGATGGGAAAAAGCTAAAAAGAAAAGGAAATCTGGTTCAAAGTAAATACCTATAATTCAGTATCAACCAGACCCGCCTGATCCAATAAAAAAGCATACTCCATAGCCGTTTCTCGATGTTGGGCAAACCTTCCCGACGCTCCTCCATGTCCTGTATCCATATTGCAATACATATACAGTGGATTAGTATCAGTCTTATACTCACGTAACTTGGCAACCCATTTAGCGGGTTCCCAGTATTGTACTTGAGAATCAAATAAGCCAGTAGTCACTAATGTCGCAGGATACTCTTTCGCTTCTACATTGTCATAAGGTGAGTAGGAAAGCATATAGTCGTAATATTCCTGTTTCGAAGGATTCCCCCATTCGTCCCATTCAAATGTTGTCAGAGGGATTGTCTCATCCAGCATCGTTGTGACTACATCAACAAATGGTACAGCCGCAACTACACCTCTCCATAAACTAGGCTCATAATTCATAACGGCACCCATTAATAAACCACCAGCACTTCCACCCATGGCAAATAAAGCTTTCTCATCAGAATAACCATCTTTGATTAATTGCTTTCCACAATCAATGAAATCAAAAAAGGTGTTTTTCTTTTTAAGCAATTTGCCATTCAGATACCAATGCTTTCCCATTTCTTGTCCACCACGAATGTGTGCTATTGCATACACAAAACCTCTATTCAGAAGACTTAAACGAGTCGAACTAAAATACGGCTCCATGTTACTACCATATGACCCATAGGCATACAACAAGCAAGGCGCAGACCCATCGATAGGTGTATCCTTGTGGTAAATAATAGACATTGGAATTTTCTCTCCATCTCTGGCTTCAGCTAAAACTCTTTCTGTCTTGTAATCTTCAGAATTAAATTCACCAACTACTTCCGATTGTTTCAACAATACTCGCTCCTTTGTGTCCATATCAAAATCGTATATGGAATTAGGAGTCCTCATACTCTGATAGCCTATACGAACAGTTTCTGTATCGAAATCTAAATTGGTTGAAGGATAAACCAAATGAGACGATTCATCAAAATCTATATAATAATCCAGTTCATTGTCCCACGACTTTACTCTCATTTCAGTAATGCCATTCACTCTTTCTCTAAGCACCATATACTTTCTAAACGGAGTAACCTGCTGTAAGAAAACATCTTCACGATGTGGAATAACTTCAACCCAATTTGATTTACCTGTTTTCTCTAATGGTGTTTTCATTAGTTTGAAATTGGGCGCTCCTTCATTTGTTCTGATATACCAATGATCCTTGTAGTGGGTCACCCCATATTCATGTTCATTCTTTAAATCCCTTGGCTCAAATACTTTAAAATTGCCTTTAGGTGTATCAGCAGGTAAATATTGATATTCAGAACCAAGCGTATGACCAGAATAAATCATGATATAATCCATAGATATGGTCTTGGAAATACCAATGTAAAATGTCTCATCTTTTTCGTGGTACACAAGTTCATCTTCAGCTTGACTTGTGCCTAAGGAGTGTCTATAGACTTTTTCGGCTCGTAAAGTAACTGGATCTTTTTTTACATAAAATATTGTCTCGTTGTCATTACCCCAGACTGCTGATCCGGTTACTCCTTCTATTTTATCTTCCAGCAATTCTCCTGTCTCGAGGTCTTTAAATTTGATGTTATATATCCGTCGACTAATGGTGTCTTCTGCATATGCGAGTAACTTATTATTCGGACTTATTGATGTATTGTTGACATTGTAGTATGGATGTCCTTCAGCTAATTCATTGACATTCAAATAGACAACCTCTTCATTGTCAAGAGATTCTTTCTTTCTGGTATAAATTGGATATTCTTTACCTTCTTCATACTTCGTTATGTAGTAATAGCCATTGTATTTATATGGCACAGACAAATCAGTTTGTTTGATTCTCCCGATAATTTCATTGTACAGTTTATCTTCGAAGCTGCTCAGATGAGCAGTTTTTTGTTCGCGATAGTCATTTTCTGCGTTTAGGTAATTGAGCACTTTTGTGGTTTGTGCATCAGGATTCTCAGATGACTTCTGCTCGTCAGACAACCTCATCCAATAGTAATTATCTATACGCTCATGACCGTGCTTGATCATAGATTTGGATTGCTTGTCAGCTATCGGAGCATCGGATTGTTGTTCAATTAAAGCACTTGTGTCCGTCTTCTCGTGATTACTCATGATGGTTTGTTGTGTTTGGCATGCGAATAAACATGATATCAGTAAACAAATGTAGGCAGTCTGTTTAAAATGCTTCATATTTGCAATTGAGTGTGACTTATAAATCTTTTTCACATCCCAAGATAAGAATCCAATTTGTCATCATAACCGTTTTTTGAAACTTCGAAGCACCTATACACAAATTTTAACGATATCGCTACCCATTATGCTGGCGAGTGCAGCTCAAAATGTGGTTGTCCTTACTGACAATGTTTTTCTATATCATAAGAGTGCGTTAGAATTTGCTTCCATAGGGCTTATCGGTGTGTTCTATTTGATTATAGCATCAATGGGTTATGGATTTAGCAGGGGAGGTCAGATTATCATTGCCAGGAGATATGGCGAGAATAATCAGGAAGAGATTGGTAAAAGCACCCTTAGTTTATTTTATTTGGAGCTATTTTTTGCTGTTTTCATTTTCTCCTTTATACACCTCTGCGCAGAGCAATTCTTTGCACTCTTCATTTCTAATCCAGATATTTTACAGAAGTGCTTGGATTATATTTATCCAAGATCGTATGGTGTCTTTTTCAGTTTTACAGGACTTGCCATGATCGCTCTATATACAGGTATTGCAAGAACGAAATTTATCATTTGGGACACCTTAATTCTGGTTATTATCAACTTGGTTCTCAACTACTGTTTGATATTTGGGAAGTTTGGTTTACCCGAGATGGGCATTATTGGTGCGGCATGGGCCAGTACCATTGCCGAAATTGTTGCCTTTGTGGTCTTCGTCATATACATGATTCAACAAGGAGCGTTTAAAGAATTTCATTTACTCTCTCGTTTTTTTCCAGGTTGGCATAACATCTGGAGCACCTTTAGGATATCTATGCCGATCGTTGTACAAGGTGCATTGGGCATAGGAAGCTGGTTTGTCTTTTTTTCTATGATTGAGAATATCGGCTTGAGAGAATTAGAAATGTCCAATTTGATTAGAAATGTTTATTTGATTTTATCTATACCGTGCTGGGGGTTTTCATCTGGCATCAATACATTGGTAAGTAATTTTATTGGTCACAACAATCACGATCAAGTTTTTGGCATTATCAGAAAGACAGTTGTTATGTCTTTAGCCTTTAGCTTGTTGATTGCACTTCCAACTGTTCTTTTTCCTGAATATACTTTATATCCGATTTTCGGATCAGAGGACATGAGTTTGTTTGAGGATTCCGGAAATTTATTTTGGGTACTGATTGGAATTTTGACCATGTTTTCAATCGGCGGCATTATACTTAACGGCTTGATCGGTACAGGAGCCACTATCGTCGGTTTATATATTAATCTTGTTATGGTGGTACTGTATCTCCTTACAGCTCATTTTGTCATAAATGTCTATAAGCTATCGCTTGAATGGGCTTGGAGTATTGAGATTGTGTATTGGTTATTGATCTCCGTAGTCTCCATTATATATTTGAAGTCTAAGCGGTGGTATGGCTTAAAGGTCTAAGAGGCTAAACGACTATGCTGAGCAAGTCCCCATTCTAAGATAGTTTGTCATCGATGGAATTAACTTCTCCTTGCTGATGAAACTGGTCACTAATTTATGTTCTTTTGCAGCATGAATATCTCTTGGGTTGTCAGAGAATGAGGCAACGAAAAGTTTTAAACTGTTCTTTTTTTCTACACTACATTTTACATTCAAGGCATCTAAAAACTCCCATGCAGTCATCTGAGGCATATTGATGTCAACAATGACAATATCATTTGAGATATCTTTCTTTTGCTTGATATGATCTAGAGCAATTGACGGATTATCGAATGTCTGTATACGTTGAAATACTTCTTTCTCTGAAAATAGAATTCTATTCAGGTATAATTGATTTTCGTCATCGTCTATCAGAATTAAGTTGTACATAGAAGGAGTTTTCTTATTTATAGATTAGGTTCTTGGTTTACATGCTTGCCATTAGTTTTAGTTGTGTTTGAGCCATTTCTTCGTGCCTCATTTTGGTTTTAAGTTTGCTTATCAATTGCTCTACATCATCTGGTAAAAATGGTTTTTCAATAAAGGCGAAAATATTCGGATGATTATTCGCTTTTGCGATATCTCTTGGATTACTACTTGATGAGACAATTACAATAGTGGTATTATTCAATTGGCTAGATCTGAAATTAAAGGACAATTTTTCAATGAATTCCCAACCTAACATCTGAGGCATATTCAAATCTAGGAGAACTAGATTTGTGTCATTTAAATATGTAGTTTTTAACGACTCTATGGCATCTATAGGATTTTGAAATTCTATTAGCCTTTCATAAAAATTATAGTGTGATAAAAAGTGTCTGTGAAGATAGAGAGTGTTTGGGTCGTCGTCAATGAGGAAAATGTTCTTGTACATGTTATAAAAGGTTTAATCATTTAAAAAGTAGACAACATTCAATGCTTTTCAAAGTTTTAATCACTTTTAATTAAAACGTGAAGACAAATTGTGGATAAATTGTAGACGATATGTAGAGTGACGCATAATTACATGCCTCGTAGAAAATAGCAAGAAAATGTACTTCCTTCCCCAATACTGGACTCAACTTCAATCTTTCCTCCATGGAGGCTCATAATTTTTAAAGCATGTGCAAGTCCTATTCCATTGCCCTCAAATTGATCTCTTTTATGTAGCCTTTGAAACAGGTTGAATATTCTTTCTTGGGATTCTTCAGATATGCCTATACCATTATCTTTCACATGGATGACATGATGTGTTGACGATTGTTCATACTTAATTTGTATGATCGGTTGTTGCCCTTCATTTTGAAATTTTATCGCATTGGAGATAAGGTTTTGAAACATCAAACCAATCAATGTGAAATCACCATGTATAGAAGGTAGCTTAGTATCAATTCCAATTATTGCGTTGGCTTTTTTAATAGCAGAATTTAGACTTGAGCTTACATTATTCAGCACAACATTTAAATCCACAAGACTAAAGTTCTTATCCACATTCAATTTGGAGTAGTCTAGTATTGCAATGACATTTTGTTTCATAGAAACTGAAGTACCCATCATCATATCCACACATCTCTCTATAATCGGATTGTCAATTCCTTTTAGTTCATTTTTTAAAAGTTGTAATGAAGCTTGGATGGCTATTAACGGTTCCAGCAAATTATTGGAAGACTTTTCCGTATACTCTTCTAACTCAGTTTGTATAGCTTCTAATTTTGTATGAGCTATTTTTGTCTCTGTGATTTCTAGAGCAAAATTTATGATCGTTTTAATTTCGCCAGATTCAGTTAATTCATATGGCATGCTATGCCAATTAAACCATCGTATTTTTCCTTTATCATCAAAGTGCCTGAGTTCTATTTGCTGTGATTTCTTAGGAGCACTTGGAAGAAAATTTTGCACTTGAGCCTTAACTTTCAGTTGATCTTCTTCTGGCATAATTTTAGAAAAGACTTCATATACACTGATTGGATTGCCATCATCGTCTGTAGTTTCGAAACCTAAAGCTTCTTCCAAACCGTTATTCGAATATTCAATCATACCAGTCCTAATATCCACGACTGCAGTATGTACATGATTCATTGTTGCTATATTCGACAGAAGGTTATTTCGGTTATTAAGTTGGGCTTGGACATTTTTTAATTCAGTTATGTCTAGTACGATTCCGGAAACTTTCACCACTTCGAATTTGCTATTCCGTTCCAATGGTTTATCATAGGAGATCATCCAAACAACATTTTCAGATACGGGTGTAGATCCTTTAGGGATAATTCTAAATTCAAGGGTTTGAATTTCATCCAGAGGGTTATTTTGGATAGATTCAAAGTGCTTTCCGATTTTCCGAAGATCTTCGGGGTAAATCAGTTTGACTAACAATTCGCCACCCATTGCATTCAGTTCCTCAGGAGTATAGCCTACCAAGCTAGTCGAAGACTGACTTATATATTCATTTGTATTCTTTTCAAGATTGAAAACATACATGATCCCAGGGTTTGCTTTTAGGATACTTGAATAAAAATGCTCAGTAAGTTCATCTTGCATTAGTGAAGGTTTTAATACGAAAGACCTGCTTTATTTTAGTACAGATTGTATGTTGCCTTTCAAAATCTTTGTTTTGTTTGTTATTGTATCAATAGCATCCATTATGTTGGTGCTGTGTTCATAGTTTTTCAATTCTAATAATAGTAGTTTCAATGAAGATTCAATTGTATTTAAAGGTTGCTTTAAGTCATGTGAACTTATGTAGATAAATTGCTCCAGTTCAATATTTGTGGTTTCCAATTCCAATTCTGCCTCTTTCCATTTTGTGATTTCAGTTGCATAGTGAATTAGAGATTTTACATTCCCAATGGAGTCGCATTCATAGGGTGCACATGTATACCTAAACCATCTAAATTCTTTATGCAAACCATAAAGTCTAATTTCTGTTTGAAATTCTGCAGGCTTGCCAAATTCGATCATATCCTGCCAAACTTTAATCAGTTTAATGAAATCATCTGGGATCATAATCTGGCCTACTATTTCGTATAGACTAAGAGAATCTTGATCCTCAATGACAGTATATCCAAGAATGTCTTCAAGCGATCTGCTAGAATAAGTGATCAGATTTGTTGAAGCATCTGTTATAATGACATGAGCAGGATTAAATTTGGCAATATTGGATAGAATATGATTTTTTCTCTCTATTTCAAGTTGAGTAAGCTTTAATGCATGTATTTGTATTGATATACCACAAACTTTAAGGACTTCATTTTTAGCATTTCGTTCCATAGGTCTAAGATAGGAGGTACAATAAGGATGTCCATTCTCCAGAAGTATATCATTCTTTGGAAGCAATCTATACTCTACAGTACTTGTTTGGTCTAGTTTACTGTTTCGAATAGCTTGCAACACCTCCCTAATTCTTGGTCTATCATCTTCATGGATAACCGTATCTATAAAGTTGCTGTCCATGGCTTTTGCTTCTTCCAACGAATAGCCAGAAATAGTACTAATATTAATACTAGAATATAGAAGTGCTTCAGTTTCTAAATTCAATATAAAAGCCATCCCAGGATTTCCATCCAAGATTGTTTCTAAAACTTGCTGATTAAACTGAGTATCCATTGTGTACTATCAATAGTTTAAAGACAATAATCCCCGTGTAGTTAAAAGAATCTAATTTATGTGAACTGTCTACTATTGATTAGGAGATATTCACAATGATATCAACTAGGAAGTCAAATTTGTAGTTTGTAAAGCTTATGTATGCATCGAAAGCTCAGCTTACTTTACCCAGTAATCACCTAATGTACATAACAAATGTTAACTATTATGAAGCTTTTGTTCATTATTTTTCTTCAAATTACATCGATTTGAAACTGATAAAGATCCTACTAGCTTTTGGGTGTTGAAATGTGGATAACTATTATATTTAAAAATTATATATATAGAGTAATTCAATATATTTGCGCGAATGAGGTTGAGGAAACTTTACATAAAGGGTTTCAAGAGTTTTGCTGACGAAACAGTCATCAATTTTGATGAACGAGTCATTGGTGTGGTTGGCCCAAATGGCTCTGGAAAATCCAATATAATTGATGCGATCAGATGGGTACTTGGTGAGCAAAAAAGCCGAGATCTTCGTCTTGATAAAATGACAGATGTCATCTTTAATGGAACTAAGAAACGTAAGTCTAGTGGAGTAGCACATGTTGCACTAACTTTTGACAATACGAAAAATTTATTACCTACAGAATACGATACCATTACGGTTTCCCGCTTATTGTACCGATCAGGTGAAAGCGAATACAGATTGAATAATGTCAATTGCCGATTGAAGGATATCCAATCCTTGTTTATCGATACTGGTATTGGCTCTAATTCTTATGCCATCATCGCCTTGGGTATGGTAGATGACATTCTTGCGGACAAAGAGAACGCTCGCCGCAAAATGTTTGAACAAGCTGCAGGAGTATCCAAATTCAAAAAACGGAAAAAGGAAACACTTAATAAGTTAAAACTCACTGATGCAGATCTCAACAGGGTAGAGGACTTATTGTATGAGCTGGAGCAAAATCTAAAATCTCTCGAAAAACAAGCAAAAAAGACGCAGCGATATAATGAAGTAAAGACATCCTACAGAGATTTGTCTATCGTATACAGCAAGCGTAAAGTCATCGACGTAGAGCAGAAATTTAAAAACCTCGATGCCAAACGTATCGTTGAAACAGACAACTTTGAAAAATACAATACCGATTCTTTAGCTCTTGAGGCTGAAATCCAGTCAATGAAGGCAAACAATATTGACAAAGAAAAAAACTTATCTAGCCTTCAAAAAGAACTCAATGAACTCATCAACGAACAACGAAATCAGGAATATCAGAAGGATTTACTCTCCGAAAAAATAAATTACAATCTAAAGCGAACAACGGAAATAGAAGAAGAGAAAAGCACAAAACTTAGTTCAGTAGATAACTTTGGCAGTTCATTGACAAGCCTCAGACAAGACAAGTCCACCATCGTTTCTGAATTAGAAGAAATCAAAAATCGCTTAGAAGAAGCAAAGGCAGAAAATGAAGAAATTCAAACCAACTTCAATGAGATGAAGTCTAGCTTTGATGCGTTTACACTCAAACGGATTAAAGCAAATGAGCAATTGCAAAGTAAGGAAACTCAAAAAGCAGTCCTGCGCGAACAGCTCATGTCTCTTGGTAATGAAAAGTCGCATACAGAGCAACGGATCAATACCGTCTTGACACAACTCAATCTGAAAGAAACTGGAATCCAAAAATTGGAAGCTAAATCTGCAGACATCCATCAACAGATCGTAGCTCAAGAAGATGAAAAAGCAAAGCAGCAAGCCAAGAAACATCAATTGACCCAACGGCTACAAGAAGCTGATACTGAAATTGCAAGCTTAAGAAGAAAAGTAGATGCCAGGCAAAATGAACTTGACCTGCTCGAACAAATGATTCAAAATCTGGAAGGCTATCCTGATTCCATCAAATTTTTACATGATGAATGGACAAATCAGGCACCTCTTCTATCAGATGTTTTAAAAGTGGATGACAGTGCTCGTTTGGCATTGGAGCAATATCTGGACAACTACCTAAACTATTACGTCTGTGATTCGATGGAGCAAGCCATCAAAGCTATTTCCTTATTGACACAATCCCAAAAAGGAAAGGCAAACTTTTTTATTTTGGATCATCTTGATCATGTCACGATTCAGCAATCAAACAATCACGCTTTAAAGGCTGCTTCTCAATTTGTCAACGCTGAAGCAAAATATCAAAAGCTGATTGGTAAATTACTAGGCAATGCTTTCATTTACGAAGGGCAACTCAATGAGCTGAATGGATTGGCACAATCAGATCATGATATCCTAGCCATTAATGGGACATTCATCAAAACAAAACAATCAATATCTGGTGGTTCTGTTGGATTGTTTGAAGGGAACAAATTAGGCAGACAGCAGAAGCTTGATTCATTAAAAGAAACTATCGTTGAATTGAATGCCTCCATTTCCCGTAAGGAAAATACCAAGAGCGAACTTGAGCAGGAAGTACAATCAGTTGACGAAGAAGGTCAGCTGCAGGTTATTGAAAGACTGCGCATCGAACAAAATCAGATCAATGAAGAATTGGTTAAATTAAATACTGAACTTGATTTTTCAAAAGAACAAAATTCTGAGTGGTTAGGCTTTATCGAGCAAGCTGCAAAGTCAATCACAGATAAAACAAGCTTGCTTTCTACGATTGATCAGGAGCTGCTTCAGATCAAAAACGAGTTGATGTCAGGCGATAATGACAATAGCGTTAGCGATAAGAGTCTTGACATGCTTGCCCAGAAATTAGCGGCTTCAACAGAGACAGTAAATGAAATCAATATTGAGTTTTTGAAGAAACAGAGTCAACAAAATAATGTACAACTCGAACTCGATTACAACCAACAACAGGAATCTCAGATTAAAGCTAGCATCCAACAAAATGATCAAATCAAAACACAGCTTATAGAAGAAAATGCGACTAATCAACAAAAAGTTGAGGAATTAAAAAATCAGTTGTTGAGTAGCTATGAGCACAAAAAGAAATTTGAGCAGCAACTCACGGATGCAGAGCAGACTTATTTTAAAGTTAGGGGAGAGGTCAATGAAAAGGAAGATCAATTAAAAACAATAAATCGAAAAATTGCTGATTGCCAGTCTATCATCAATAGCATCAAAGACAAACAGACATCCTTCGAATTCACCATTTCAAGTATTTACGAACGAGTAGATTTAGAATTTGGGATGACAAAAGAGTTTATCGATGGTTTTGTCATCGATGAAGAAGATGAACGTACTGTAGGTGAAATTGAATTGCAAGTCAACAAACTCAAATCGCGGTACCACAACTTTGGGGAGGTCAACCCGATGGCGCTAGAAGCTTATGAAGAAATGAAAGAACGCTATGACAGCATTTCTTCACAACGTCAAGATATCGTTTCGTCCAAGGAGTCCTTACTGGAAACAATAAAAGAAATAGAATTGAAGGCAACTGATCAATACATGGATGCATTCAATAGAGTTAAAACCAACTTTAAAGAAGTCTTCAGAAGTCTATTCTCAGAAGATGACGACTGTGATCTAGTGCTACTAGAAGGCGATTCTCCTCTAGAAGCAAACATCGAGATTGTTGCTAAACCTAAGGGTAAAAAACCAAAATCTCTAAGTCAGTTGTCTGGTGGAGAAAAGACCCTGACAGCTACTGCATTGCTCTTTGCTCTCTATCTATTGAAGCCAGCACCCTTTTGTATTTTCGATGAAGTTGATGCACCATTGGATGATACGAATGTTCAAAAATTCAATAAGATCGTCAAGAAATTTAGTGCCGATTCCCAGTTTATTATCGTGACGCACAACAAACTGACGATGGCTGTAGTGGATACACTATATGGTGTATACATGCAAGAACAAGGTGTGTCTAACCTCAGTCAGGTTGATTTCCGTAATTATAAGTATGAGCCGATTTTGAGTGTAAACTAGCGACCGAAGGTTGTAATGTTGAGTGTTTTCGCAGAAATTCGTTTCATTCAAGATCTTTACAAAGAGAGAATCTAAAGACAGACATGTCTTCTTGCTCATCGTGTAAATGCCTCTCTTCGAGGGAGGTCAGGTGGGTGAACTCATATCATACATATACACACGCCAATCGAATTTCTGCGAAAGTCGATTTTTATACTCAGACTGAGGCAAAGGTCTTTGACCTCTTGCCTAGCTCAAGGCAAGGTCCCAAAACGTTAATTTCTTTCATGATTTGGGGCATTTTGTCTGAATAATTCTTAAGATTATCGAAATATGAGTGTTCGGTAAACTTTTTGCACTAATATTACCTTTCATTGGTATAAAACAGAAAAATTGAAACGTATGAAATTTATAAAAACACTTGTATTGGCCTGTATATGTTTTACTGGTATGTTGACTGCACAGGATGATATGTATATTAAGATGGAAATCACAGGAGTCGAGAGTTCGAATCCGGAAGCTGGTGCCATGCTTGAAATGATGAAAGGAACAGAAACTGAAGTGTTTCACAAAGATGGAAAATCACTCACAAACATCAATATGATGGGTGGGATGGTAGCAATAAAAAATGTAATTGATAAAGAAGGTGGTATGAATATGTATTTCGACATGATGGGTAATAAAATGCATGTTGAATCTACAAAGCTGGAAATGGACAAAATGAAGGCAGAAAACCCAAATCCTCTTTCTGATTTGGACATCTCTTACGATAAAGAAGACACCAAAACAATCGCTGGTCATGAATGCTACAAAATGACTGTCAAGTCAAAAGATCCTGATGCTGGCGGTTTTAATATTGCAGCTTATGTGACAGAAGATATTCAGATTAATGCATCTGTAATTCAAGGTGTAGACATATCAGAGTTTGCTGGATTCCCATTAGAATACATACTCGATATGGGTGAAGCAAAATTAGTTGTAACGACTAAAGAATTAAAAGACGAAATACCTGCTGGGACATTTAATATTGATGCAGATGGGTATACGAAAATGTCAATGGAAGAGTTTATGGAGTCACTAGGCGGCATGGGTGCTGGCTTTGGATTCTAATCATAAACAGACACATAAATAATAAAGGCTGCTTGGTTATCCCGGCAGCCTTTTTTTTTTCGTTCAATTTCCTATTTCATCTCGACTGACAACACAAGGAATATTTAATGCTTGACTTGCATTTTGATTTGAAATCCATGCCACATAATGGTCCGGCCAATTATGCCAGGCGTGTGCAAAAATCGTTTCGGGATAATTTGACAAAATAGTATTGAGGTATGACGCATAGTCATGAGAACCATCCATATTGTTATGGTTGGGGCCAAACTCTGTGAATGCAAACGGTTTGCCTAAATTGATCATAGATTGGTATTGACTGTTAGGCAAAGCAACATTGTTTGCGTATACATCTAATCCTGTAATGTCAACTACATCATCGCCAGGGTAATAGAAGTCTACATCAGGAATTCCAGTAAATGCCATGTTTGCAGAGTACACCCAAATCAGATTATTAAGCTGTTTTGTATTGGTAAAATAATTATACATGTCCCTATACAAATCAATGAGAGCTTGTTGGTTGTTTTGACCACTTACCGATCCATACCAAAACCAGTCTCCGTTCATCTCCATTAAGGGGCGAAACAAAATGGTTACGCCAGCATTCTGCATATCCAATAAAACATCTGCATAAAAATCAAGTTGTGTTCTCCATGCTGCATATCCAGGAGAACCGGGTATTGTTAATTGTTCAATAGATGTCACTGATCTATCCCAAGCGTTGCCGCCAGTCCATGGATTGTCAGGAAGCATACTCAATTCACAAATCCCTCCGTTAGCTTGCCAATTTGCATAACGAGTGACGAGTGCCGGATAATCTATTTCTGTTGAAGTGTATCTCATTTGGCCGCCAATTAGTCCTAACCACTGATTGGTTTGTGCTTCCAGATCCACGACCGTCTCATTATAGGTTTCGAATGACCAACCAATGTTTTGCCCCAGAATGATGCACTGATTTGGGTCATTTTTAAATGTTCGTAAAAAGTTGTAGATGTTGTGACTTGTTTGATTTGCATTTGGATTGGACAATGGAGAAATAGGTGGGGGAGTAGTAGTGTTGCCACAGTCCTCAATTTGTGCTAAGATGGTAGAGCCAGAGTCAACTTCAAAACCAGTTTCGAGTACGACGTGATTACCAGCTAGCATATCAAGTGTCCCACTATTTTGCACAGTATTATTTGCACGAACCCAATCAGCTGTTTGTATGAATTCACTTTGACCATCAATTGGATAATCGACAATGTAGTTATCTAGACAATCTCCGTCAATGGCTTCAAATAACCAAAGTTGGTTTGATGAATTTGGATTGAGAGTTTCTATGCCTACATCAAGATTTGTTTGGGCTGTCAAATACAAATCTGCCCAGCGATTTTTAATTCTAAATACATTTGCAGAAACAGGTTCCACAAACCACATCATACTCCAATAATCTATGTTGAGTGGATCTACAGTTGCTGATGTACCACTTACATTATTGGGACTATTCAGGTATTGATTGTTCCATTTGCACGACAGGCGATTTGTGTTTGCAGGACCATCGGTAAGAATCCATTGTTGACTATACCATTCAGGATTCAATGTTTGGAGGTTTACATTTGCACCTGGGTCTTCGACGGTTTGTGATAGCTGTAACTGTTGCCCGACATTTCGAATGCGATATTCGTTTGTAACCGGATTGGTGTTGTTATTTGCATTCAAATACTCGGTCATTGCATCTACAATTCCCCAATAGGCTTCTTTCTTTTGCATATTAGTGTCAAATGGGAGCGGGTAGTGTGTTTGCGATTCATCAAAGTCATTCCACCATGTGTATAAATCTGATAGTCCCCATGTTTGGAAGTATTCGCCTCTTGTGGTGTTATTCAAATAGATAGACGTAATTTTCTTATAAGCTTCTCTCTGTTTGATAAGTTCTGCAGCACTATTGTTGTCAATTCGAATATCCAATTCGGTAACATAATTTGCTAAGCCCATAGCTGATATTTCTTCCATTCGCGCTTCCAGAGGAAAGGCTGGATCAAGCACTTCATTAACATGAACATGCAGTTGCCAACCCAAACCAACAAGACCAACATTCTCTGATTGAATCCAAGCTAGTAAGCCTTTGACAGTTTCGAATTTTGGCCCATTTGATTCAATGCCATAGTCATTGTAGATGAGATCGATTGAAGAGTCAGTCTCATGAGCTGTACGAAAAGCTGTAATGATATATTCTCCCGTCATGGCTCTATTCCAATACGAATCTCTGTACGTACCATCATCTTCGATTGCCTCATTGACGACATCCCAAAGTGCAAATTTACCAGGGTATCTGGAGACAACTGTTTCGATGTGGTCTATCATAATGGCCTCCGCATCATTTAGTGGTTTGGCCTTTACCCAATCGGGAATGTGCACATCTGAGCCCCAAACAAGAGGGTGTCCATGTAAATCTGCATTCATTGATTCAGCTAGTGCAACAGTCTGATCTGTTTCTGTCCAAGTATATTGACCTTCATTAGGGTGAGTAGTATATTTCCAATATGCCATGATGGTTGCGACATTCATTTGGTCAGCATACAACTGCACATAATTGGGGTCATATACGTGTTGTAGCGGCGAACCAAACTTAATTCCAATTTGCTCAGCTAGTTGTTTGACTTCCTGGCCATAACTGGTAATAGGAAGATTTGTAACTGACAACAATGTAAGTGTAAGTACAAGATTGAATGTTCGAAACATTTGTAATGAATTAGTTTAAACAATACAGGACACACGACACTTAAAACTCTCAATATTGCCTGGAGTTTTCCAAGCGGAAGAAGGGATTGATATATGTAAAGTAATAAAAAAGTGGAGGAGGAGCAAGGATGTGTTGTATTAAGACTGGGCTCTGTTCGTAAATGACGTTTGAGCATACCAAACATAATTTTATATATTTACAAGGAACTCTCTTTACTAATTTGAGAAAGACTTTAAAAATGAAACACTTATTTTTCGCAGTTCTGGCCTTTGCAATTTTTTCAAGCTGTCAAGATGACGAAGAATTGATCGTATGCGAAGAGGATATTCAAGGAGATTATTTTTCTGCTATTGCAACGAATGTGGAGACAGGTGAAACATTCAAAGAAGTTTATCCTACAATTAGAAACTACAATCGATGTTTTCAATTTTCAAGGGATGGTACTTTTCCAGATGGTAGAGATACAATGACCAATGATTATTTTTCTAAAGTATTTGCTATTGCATCATCTGAGGAGTGGGTCGATCTTGAATTTTTTCATGGACCTGAATGTGACCAAGACGGTTTTAATACAATCGTTACGTTTGCATTGGCCAAAATACCACTAGGAGATCAAACATTCGCGTTTGGAATGTCAAATTTCGAGCCTTTAAATCTAGGTCTTTTAAGTGCTTTCAGTGCGCTAACTGTAGAAGGTGATGCAAGTATAACAGAACTTCAATTTGCTAATTTTGGTCAGAATATCGGCGATTTAATTGAAGGCCGACTTTTTTCAGATCGTGTGCGAGCTGCAGACATTGAACCAAGTGGTCGCCCAGCATTTTTAAACCCAGATGATGGTACTCGTTATGAAGTTGAGATTAACTTTAGATTCACAGTAGAAGAATAAATATAAGGCAATCCAAATAAATATATAATGTTGACTCTTCCTTATTCATGCATTAGGAGAGGCATGAATGTAGGCTGTATCGTGCTTTCGTAAAACTC
>CAYNMW010000053.1:0-24812 GCA_964398295.1 uncultured Saprospiraceae bacterium
TGTTACTGCATTCTCTAATAACAAGCCGCAGGAAATTATTGCCAATCATTCTTCAGAGATAGGATTGTATTACATACATGTCTTACATCCTAAAGAAACAATCTATTCCCTTTCGAAATTCACCAATACTTCCGTTCAGGAAATTTATGATTTGAATGGCATCAATAAGCAGTCTGTTCTAGCAATTGGACAAAAATTGCGTATCCCTATCAATACAGCTCAGGTGTTGAAATCAAAAACATCATTGCCCAATCACCAAGCTATTAAAGTGTTCTATCGGGTAAAGAAGAAGGATAACCTGTTTCAAATTACGAAGAGATATTTTCAGACAGACATCAATACGGTGATGAAATTGAATCAATTACATGATCTTACCCTTAGTCCTGGTCAACTACTTCATATTGGGTGGATGTTAGCCCCAAACAATGTCACCATTGAACGAATAGAGACTGAGCAAGCTCCAACTGAATATATCAATGCGCCAGCAGTCGTTGTTAGTAAACCTACTTATGAACGCAATTCTCAACAATCGGCAATCGAAAATGTGGTCACAGAAGTTCCTATGTCTAGTAGTCATGTTAAGGAAGAAGTAAAGACATCATATAGAGTTGTACAACATACACCATTATCTCGCTATGATTCAACTACAGCAAAGGAAGAAAATCTGTCGAAGACAACTCAAGTGCCAGTAACAGCAGCACCAGTAAACAAAGCGCCGGTAAGTCAAACAGTTACGTATAAAGAAGAAGCTGAAATTGCAGCTGATCATTCAACGCAAGTTGTCAATGTCGAAACTGTACAATATAGTACCCCAGCTGATGCACCTCCAGCACACACAAACAAGCCTATTGCAACGACCACAGAAACTGTCATAAATAAAGAAGAGTCTTCAGTTACAGTAAAGACTAGAGAATATCCAGATTTAAGTTTTCTTTCTGATCCATCACTGCAAGTCGAAAAAGCAGTAGCAAGTTGGGATCAATCCGATAATGAGCCTCTCAATATGTTTGTTCTTCACCATTCTGCGAAACTCAATAGTTATGTTAGAATTGAAAACCCGATGTTAGGTAGAATCGCTCTTGCTAAAGTAATCGGTCGATTGCCAAATAACATCAAAGATTCTCAAGTCAAAATGATTGTATCAACAGCAGTAGCTAACAGTTTGGGGGTCAAGGATGACAAGTTTCTTACAGAAATAAAGTTTATTCGATAAACACATCAATTTTCATTTTCGTGTGTTTCAGTACTGAAAATAGTATTTTCGTGTCTGTATGGATATCAAAAACAATGTACTTGAAACGATAGGCAATACGCCTTTGATCAAACTGAATAGGATTGCTACTACAATTCCTGCTACAGTTTTGGCTAAAGTAGAAACCTATAACCCCGGGCACTCGATAAAAGACAGAATGGCACTTAAAATGGTACTCGATGCCGAAAAGCGAGGTGATCTTAAAGAAGGAGGGACAATTATAGAATGTACTTCAGGAAATACTGGTATGGGCCTGGCATTAGCTGCTTGTGTCAAAGGCTACAAATGTATCTTCACCACTACCGACAAACAATCCAAAGAAAAAATAGACATCCTCAAAGCCGTTGGAGCAGAAGTCATCGTATGTCCAACAAATGTAAGCCCTGATCATCCTAGCAGTTATTACTCCGTGGCTGAACGACTTTCCAAAGAGATCCCAAATTCATTTTGGTGCAATCAGTATGACAATCTTTCAAATGCTCAAGCACATTATGAAAGTACGGGTCCAGAGATATGGGAGCAAACGGAAGGTAAAATCACACATCTAATAGTTGGTGTTGGTACTGGTGGTACTATATCAGGAACTGCCAAATACCTGAAGGAGCAAAATCCTGATGTTCAGATTTGGGGTGTAGACACATACGGTTCTGTATTTAAGAAATATCATGAAACTGGAGAGTTTGATGAAAAAGAAATATATCCTTATATCACCGAAGGGATCGGTGAAGATATTTTGCCTAAAAATGTAGACTTCTCTTTGATCGATTATTTTGAAAAAGTATCAGACAAAGATGGAGCAATATACGCCCGACGCCTTGCAAAAGAAGAAGGCCTTTTACTGGGATACTCTTGTGGGTCTGCCATGGCTGGTCTTGTACAACTCAGAGATAAATTAACCAAGGATGATGTAGTTGTTATAATTTTTCATGATCACGGCAGTCGTTATGTAGGAAAGATCTATAATGATGAATGGATGAGAGAGCGTGGCTTTTTAGAAGCTGACATGACCGTAGCTGATTTACTTGGTGCGAAAACAGGTGAAGCATTCGTCCATGTAAGCGATCAAACAACAATTAAGGAGGCTCTGGATATCATGAAGAGTAAAAACATCTCACAACTTCCTGTAATGGAAGATGATCAAATTGTTGGTTCCATATATGAAAGGGACGTACTCAGTTACATCCTGGACAATCCATTGCAAAATGCAGAAAAGACTGTACAGTTTATTTTGCGCGATCCATTCCCAGAGGTATCTACTGAAATTCCAGTCTCTGAATTGAGTCGCTATTTCACCAAGAATATTTCAGCTGTACTCACCAAAGATTTGATGGGACAGCCTCAGGTAATTACGCAATACGATATAATTCAAAATTTATAAGAATCGTTCTATTCAACCAGAATGACCTTTAAGAATCATTTGCTTTAGCAATCATTCCCTTTATCAATAATGCCCATAAATTTGGCTTGCTTCAACATGATGTGTACTTTCAATGAAAGTTGACACCTGAATGAACTATTTCATTTCAATAGTAGATGGCATTAATGACAGGATTGGCAAGCTTGTTTCTTGGCTAACACTTTCATTGGTGCTACTCGTGTGTTTTGATGTCTTGAGACGATATTTTCTGAATCGGACAGATGCATGGATAATGGAACTCGAATGGCATATGTTTGCTCTTATTTTTTTGCTGGGTGCTGCATATACATTTAAAGAATCAAAACATGTTCGAGTTGATCTATTTTATAGTCAATTTGACAAAAAGAATAAAGCCTTACTCAACATTATTGGTGGATTGGTATTGTTAGTTCCCTTTTGCATATTGCTGATTATCATTACTGTCTATTATGCTTATGACTCCTACTTATTGGGCGAAGGCTCACCTGACCCAGGCGGGTTACCCTATCGATACATCATCAAATCATTAATTCCATTTGCATTTTTCCTCCTTCTATTACAAGCAATTGCAGAAGTTTTGAAAAACATAAAATCGTACAAGGCCACTTAAATGGAAGTAATAGCCATTCTTTTATTCATCAGTATTTTGATTCTCATTTTATACGGGTATCCAGTTGCATTTACTCTTGGTGGCTTATCCGTTTTATATGCAATATGCTTTGTTGATCCTGTTAATTACTCGGCTATTCCTCCGCGAATAATGGGAATCGTAACGAATTATGTTTTGATTGCAGTCCCCTTATTCATTTTTATGGGCATCATGCTGGAACGGTCCGGCCTCGCAGAAAGTCTACTGGAGACAATGGCGATTTTATTTGGGACAGTTAAAGGAGGTCTTGCAATATCGGTGGTAATTGTCGGTGCATTATTAGCTGCATCAACAGGTATTGTTGGAGCCACTGTAGTGACAATGGGTCTCATCAGTTTGCCAACCATGCTGAAGAGAAATTATCAAGCCGAATTAGCAACAGGAACAATTGCTGCATCTGGCACTCTCGGCCAAATCATTCCACCATCTGTAGTGTTGGTTCTTCTGGGTAGTGTGCTCAATGTTTCTGTGGGTGATCTTTTTAAGGCAGCTATAGTACCTGGTGTTTTGCTTGTGGTGCTATACATCCTGTATATTTTAATTGCAGCTCAACTTAAACCCGAAATAGCGCCTGTTATTCCAGCAGAAGAAATACGGAAATTCAGATCTACAAACTTTGGACGCAAATTAGTATTGGCATTCATCCTCCCTCTTTTGTTGATAACTGCAGTACTAGGATCTATTTTTGCGGGGATAGCTTCTCCTACAGAGGCTGCAGCAGTTGGTGCTCTTGGTGCAACCATTCTTACGATTTTTCAGGGTAAGTTTAGTCTCTCTATTTTGAAAGAAGTCATGCAAGAAACCACCTTGCTGACGAGTATGGTCTTTATGATTCTAATTGGTGCTACAATATTCTCTTTTGTGTTTAGACAATTGGAGGGGGATCTTTTCTTAATCAATACCATTCAAGAATCAGATCTTTCACCTTATGCATTTTTATTTATGGTGATGGTAGTTGTATTTGTCGCTGGATTTTTCATCGACTTTATTGAAATTATCTTCATCATTGTTCCACTAGTTGCACCTATATTTATTGTCCTTGAGATCGATTTAATATGGATAGGCATTTTACTTGCCATTAATCTTCAAACATCTTTTTTAACACCTCCATTCGGCTTCTCATTATTTTATTTAAAAGGTGTGGCTCCTGAATCCATTACTACCCAACAATTGTACAGAGGAATTATACCTTTTCTTGTTATCCAAGCTTTTGTCTTGTTAATTGTTGTTTTTTTTCCACAGATCTTACTCTAGTGTACATTCTATACTTCAGATAACATTCGTTAAAAACTGTATATATTTTGTTGAAAAATGTGGGCCTTTTGTTAAGTACTTACGTCATAATGATACTATGGGTTATGTACAAAATTTTTCGCGTGAAGAATATTTGCTCTTCTTGCTTCTTCACGCCTCTCATGTCGATTTCGAGTTTTCATCTCAGGAAAAGGAATATTTGTTGGACACTTATGGTTCCACATATTCTAAAGTAGAACGAACATTCCAAGAGCTTAATGAAGCAGAACAAATAGTCATGCTGACTGAAGGTTTGGTCAAATTTAAGTCAGATGAAAATGTCAAAAGTTTCAAAGAAGCATTAATGGATCAATTCTATTTGGATGGAAAATTCTGCAAATTTGAACGGTCATTTCTACAGTATATTACAAGATTGGAGGCAGCAATCTAGCACCAACTGATTCAGGATTCTATATCCTGATAATATACTTTCTCAGAAATAGACGACCAGTTTGATATATTCTTTCTAAATGATTGGAATGACTGAAACGTCTTTTTTGTAAATGAATCACTTTGTGCAAGTTCTTGTATTGCTTCCGCAGCATAGGATCGTAGAGTATTGAGGATATCATCATCAAACCTTCTTATTTCTACACCCTTTGTCTCTTGTACCTTCACAAGAAACTCACTATTCCTGGCTTCAAATTCAGACAGCACCCAATGATTAAGTCGATATGCAGCAGACCTTACGATAGCTTGAAGATCATTAGGTAATTTTCCAAATGCCTCTTCATTAATCATAATTTCCAATTCTGTACCTAATTCATGCCATCCTGGAGTATAATAGTATTTGGCAATTTGATGAAATCCCATTTTGTAATCATGATATGGCCCTATCCATTCTGCTGCATCAATAATTCCTCTTTCGAGACCTGTATAAATTTCACCTCCTGCTAGTAAAACAGGACTCCCTCCAGCGCGTTCCAACACCTTCCCTCCTACTCCAGGCATTCTCATTTTAAGCCCCTTAAAGTCATCGATAGTGTTAATCTCTCGATTGTACCATCCACCCATTTGAACCCCGGTATTTCCTCCAGGTATCGGTATCAATCCATAGTCCGCATAGAGTTCTTCCCATAACTCCAGACCACCGCCATTCATGAGCCAGGCATTTAATTGTTGCGCGTTGAGTCCAAATGGTATTGAGGCAAAAAATTGAGCTGATGGCAATTTACCTGCCCAATAATAAGATGCACCATGGCCAATCTGTGCCGCTCCACTTCGGACAGTATCAAACACTTCTAATGGTGGGACTAACTCTCCTCCACCATAAACATGAATATCCAATCTACCACCGGACATCTCACGTATCCAGTCCGCAAATAATACACAGCCTTCACCTAAAACTGGAAAATTTGGTGGCCAAGTAGTTACCATTTTCCATTTAAATTGTTTGTCATAACCAATAGCCTTTTCAGTAGTTTGCGCACGAGCTGGACGAATAGCTCTTATTCCGAAAGGTAGTGCAAGTGTCCCTAATGCAAGTCCTTTAAAAAATTGCTTCCGATTATAATTTTTGCCCATACTTTAAAGTACGCAAAATCTACAAAGGCTCTCATTTTTTGAGATAAATTATAGAGGAGCTTGTACTTGCTTAGTAAAATTCCTATAGTGTTTTATGAGTTGTCCTTTAAAAATGATCATGTGACTGAATGTAAGCTATTTGTGTTATGCCGCAACTTGATTTAAAAAATATGCTTGTTTCAGAAGAGCATTTTTAAGGCTTTCAAATACCTGTTGAATTATTTCTGAATTGGATTCTATTTCATGATTGGTAGGTACATTAAATACTTGTACAAATTCTTGAGGTAACTGCAGACTTTTAACAGTAGAAAAATAATTAATTTGAATTTTCATTAGATCCTCATTTGCTTGTCCTGCATGAATCGTTAATTTATGCTTAGAATTTAAAATGAGATTGAAATAGTAGCTAATTAACTCATAATAGAATTCTTCATTTCCATAAATAATAGAACCATGTGGAATTTGTATATCTAAATACTGAATTTCTATAGACTCCTTCGTTACGATTTTTTTCACCAATTTGTTTAAGTCTATATATGTTGCCTGATTTAATATGGTACTTGGATTTAAGTGTTTAAGTATATTGGAGTGATCGATTGATTTTTGTAGATAAAGGATTTCTGTTTTGATTTCATCAACAACCTGTTTAATCTTTGTGTCATCATCTTTTACAAAGGTATTTACCTCTGCGAGTAAGTCCAAAGACTTGTTGATTCGGTTATTGGTATCTGCTACCATACTATGAAGGGCAGTGACGACAAAATCCAGGTACTTATTTTTAGAAACTAAAAATTCATTGTTAAGCTTAATATATTCGGCATTTATCTTTGCTGTATTTGATTGAGATTGGGATATTACTTTTTGCTTATAATAATGAGTTCTATTATCAATTATTATTCTAAAGTTCTGTTCTTCCTTTCGCATAACGATATCGACCAAAAACTGCTGTTCATCAAAGGAAAACTCATATGCTTCTATAAGAAGATCTAATAGATGAGTGTAGCTAGTTGGGTAGGCATAAACAGGTAGCAATTCTGAAATAGAACTGTTATTCTTTAGGTCGAATGGAAGGTGATGCTCAATAATGACACCTTCATTGTTTACTAAAATATAATTTGTTGTTTTCATGTGGAAGTTATAATTGTTCGAGCTAATTCAGTAAATGCATCTTCAACATGTACTCCTGTCTTAGCACTGGTCATGAAATCGTAAGTGTAATTGCTTCTTATATATTTGACATGCTCTTTATCATCAATTAAATCTGATTTATTCCCTAGTATAGTTTTATGAAGAGCTGGATTGCTTTGATCAAGCTCTTGAAAAATCTCTTTTAATTTATCGTGTGTTCCAGGCCTGGTAATATCGAATACCCCAATAACAGCTGCTGCCCCTTGCAAATACTTTTTAAATAAGTTGCTTAAAAATATTTCACCTGCTATATCCCATACAAGTAAATCGACCTGAGTATCGTTTAATTCAATCGATTTCTTGTCTACTTTTACTCCAATTGTAGACAAATATTCGTCCGCAAATTTACCATGCACAAACTGTCTGATGAGGGAGGTTTTACCGACACCAATTGAACCAATTAATACAATCTTTGCTACAATTTTTTCCATATGTCCTCAAAATATTTAGATAGTTGTTTTTCAATTTTCTCCTGCATACTTCCATTTAATAAAGTATCTCTGGTGTTAAGCGAATTTTCCTCAGCATAGAGCCTAGTTCTTTCCAGAATTTGTTCTTTAAAGACAGGATCGTTAAAACCTGTAAACACGACTGAAAAATAATAAGACCCATAATCTTGTAGCAAAATTTTGAACTCACCATAATCAATTAAACCTACTTCACTTGCTTTAGCATCAAGCGCAGTCTCCATAAAAGATTTGATGGCGGTAAACATTCCTGCTATGACATCTGGATCAGAAATTTCGTTTTTCGAATATTTCGAAATCAGTAAACCAGAATCCCTATTTATCAACATGACTTCCTGAAGTTCCGGTTTGTCAATAACCTTCTTCCTTCCAAAAATCATCGATTTCCAGTATTCTGCGGATGTTAAATTTTTAGTACCTGAGTGTAGCTTTTTATTAATCTTTTCAATCTCAATCTGAATATACTTTTTCATCAACCGACCCATAACGGGTCCAAGTATATCTATAAATTGACCTTTGGATTGTTCAATTTTTTGTGCAAATAAATCAGGATCATCCATCTGCTGCTTAAGAAATTGAATTTCGTCCAACACCTCATTACGCAGATCGTCATTAATGCGATACAGCTCCTCCTTATGTTCTGACAAAAGGATTGTTCTCAATTGATCTAGTGCACGACGTTCCTCAACCAAGGTTATAGATTTTCTGCTAATTGAATCAAATACTTTTTCAACACCTTACGGTCTGCCTTGACTTCGTTCATGGCAGCAATTTCTTTGGCTACTTGCTTTTTCAAGTCTTGCAATTCCTTATCAATGTGACTCCTGAGGTCCTTGATCTCTTTTCTAATTTCTTTGAAAGAGTTATCATTAGCTGATTGTTGTTGCTTCATTTCATTTTGCAACAAGCGTTCGATGGTTGAGAATCTTTGGTCATATTCTTGCATGGTTTGACCAAAGATGATCTCTTTTATCGCATCTAACTTAGAGGTCGTAGCAATGTGCACATTACCGTTTTCTTTTGACATAACAGATTATTTTAGGTAAAATGGAAGTTTAGCGATCGATGTTATAATCTTCGCAGAAGGGTGTTAATTACTTACAATATAAGCAAAAACCAAGGGATAAATTCAAAATCGCAGGTTTTATACTCATTTTTCAAATTTCATTGCTTATTCTGACTTCTGTACGTAGTTTTTCACAGAAACCTTGGATTATATTAAATTTGCAA
This sequence comes from uncultured Saprospiraceae bacterium, assembly GCA_964398295.1. Taxonomy (GTDB): domain Bacteria; phylum Bacteroidota; class Bacteroidia; order Chitinophagales; family Saprospiraceae; genus CALFUK01. The sequence continues at coordinate 9,000 of CAYNMW010000053.1, forward strand.
AAAATGTATAGAGATGGGAAGAGCATTCGAATATAGGAAAGCAACAAAATTTGCCAGATGGGATAAGATGGCGAAAGCATTCTCAAAGGCAGGGAGGCACATTACAATGGCAGTTAAACAAGGCGGGGCTGATCCAGACACAAACATTACACTGAGGCGAGCTATCCAAAATGCGAAGGCCGTGCAAATGCCAAAAGACAAAATTGAAGCTGCCATTAAAAAAGCCGCTGACAAAGATACTTCTGGTTATGAAGAAGTAACATACGACGGGATGGCACCACATGGTATCGCAGTTGTTATAGATACAGCTACAGATAATCCCACAAGGACAGTTGCAAACATCAGAGCTGCATTTAATAAAAAAGGAGGCAGCCTTGGCACAAAGGGTATGCACGATTTTTTATTTCAACGAAAAGGTGTTTTCTATCTGTCTACAGATCAAATTCAAGACGTCGAAGAAACAGAGCTAGAACTGATAGATTATGGTTTAGAGAAAATAGAAAAAGACACAGTAGAGGACAAAGAGATGTACAAAATATTTGTTGCTTTTGAAGACTTTGGAAATATGCAGGAAGGACTCGAAACTAAAGGAATCAAAGCTGATAAATCTGAATTAGAAAGGATCCCTAACCACACTAAAGAGCTGTCCGAAGAACAAATAGATGAAGTGCTGGAACTTATTGACAAATTTGAACAGGACGAGGATGTCACCAATGTATTTCATAACCTTGCCTAAGCAATGAATTGGAAGAATAGTGATCACGTACACAAGGAATTAGAAAATCAACAATATCTTTCTACAGACGCCATTGATTTAGCCATATTTTTAGCAGGAAAACTCAATAAGCCTTTACTTATTGAAGGCCCGCCTGGTGTTGGTAAAACAGAAATTGCCAAATGCCTTGCTTCCATCTCAAAAACAAGTCTTATTCGGCTCCAATGTTATGAGGGCTTGGGTGCAGAACATGCAATCTATGAATGGAATTATCAGAGTCAGTTGCTCGCACTTAAATTAATGGAAACTGGTGATCAGTCAATTGAAGAGAAAGAGGCCCAAATCTTCAGTGACAAATATTTATTGAAAAGACCACTCTTACAATCAATCAGTAGTTCCTCCCCTTCTGTTCTTCTCATTGACGAACTCGATAGAGCAGATGAAGAATTTGAAAGTTATCTACTTGAGATTCTTTCTGACTGGCAGATTTCTATTCCTGAACTAGGGACTATTAAAGCAACAACAATTCCAACAGTTATCATCACCAGTAACCGAACTCGTGATTTGTCTGAGGCTCTACGAAGAAGATGTATTTACATTTGGATTGACTATCCTGAATTTGAAAAAGAATTGGCTATTCTAAAAACAAAACTACCAAATATTGATGGGCAATTGGCAGAGCAAATCTGTCTATTCATGAAGGAACTCCGCCAATTAAAATTGAAGAAATCTCCAAGTATCGCAGAGACCATTGATTGGGCATTTGCTCTTTCTGAATTACATTATGACCACCTGGACAAAGCAGTTATAGAAGATACCTTGGGTATTGTCCTAAAAGACTGGCAGGATCTAAGGCAATCACAAGACTCTTTATCAGAGTTGCTAGACAGAGTCGGGGTTATTCAAAAATTGCCAAGTTGATACAGCGACGAACAAGTCTATCAGCAAACATCATTTCATTTTGTCAATATCTGCGTACGAAAGAATTTTACGTAGGATTACAAGCCGAAACAGAATGTCTGGAGATTTTGTCGCTAGACCCAGCCATGATTACTTCTCCTCAGCGATTCAAAAGAACATTAGAGCTTAGTTTTTGTAAGTCAAAACGGGACCTGGACTTATTTTCAGAGTTGTATGATCAATATTGGGCCGAGCTTGGAAAGGCTGTGGATAGCAAAACGAAAGATGACGAAAGTCCAAGCCAGCAAATGAAACAGCAGCAAGCACCTAGTATCAGCCAAATAAGAAGTTGGTTGTATAATGAGCAAACAACTGAACAATTTAATAGTGCTAGCTACTCCGCTCAATCTTCAGACAATAATCAGCAAACCTTGCACATTGACGAATCTGAAATGAAGGAAATGCTTCAATATGTAAATGACTTTCTTGCTCGTATAGCAAATAAGAGAACCCGAAGATATGTTGACTCGAGGCGCAAAGATCTAATCAATTTGCGGAGAAGCATTCGAAAAAACATGTTGAGTTCTGACGAGTTGCTGCAATTGATGCACAAGGAGAAAAAAAAGAAACTTAAGGTGGTTTTGTTGTGTGATGTAAGCAAGTCTGTAGAGCTGTATTCTATGTTTTTCCTGAAATTCATGTTCACGCTTAAGTCTTCCAATAAGCATACAGAGATATTTAGTTTCTCCACTGATCTGCACCGAGTGACAGATGACCTGAGCACGAAGAACATTAATAAATCATTACAGGCATTATCATTGAAGCTTACAGACTGGGCAGGTGGCACCAAAATTGGGGAGTGCTTGGATGATTTTATCACCAACTATAGTCATCGCTTTATCAACAAACATACCGTTGTCTTTATTGTAAGTGACGGATGGGATACTGGAGATATTTCGTTGATAGAAGAGAGCATGAAAAGGATTCAACAAAAAAGCATGAAGGTCATTTGGTTAAATCCTCTAATGGCCAGTCCCGATTGGAAGCCAGAGGTAGCAGGGATGCAAGCAGCTCTACCCTATATTGATTTGCTGTTGCCATTTCACAACATTGATTCTGTCAAAACTTTATCAAATGCGTTGTCTGTTGTCTAGTTAAAACGGGGAACCTTTATAGGCATAAGAGTTTAGACATTAAAGTCATAAGAGTTGAGCTATAGTTTAAAAACTATGCCTGAATTACTAGGCAGATACTTTAATGCCTTTTATGCTTCGGTTTCTTTCAATTAATCACAGATTTAAAGTGCAAAACACACTATTTTACCCATTTTCACGCTATAGTAGTTGATTATTCTACAGATGAACATTGTGCGCTCTTTTCTAGTAAGTATTTTGGTGTGTTGTTTCGGTTATGTCCAAGCTCAGGATACACAATTTTATCAATCCTTTGCCTCACCCCTAACCCTTAATCCAGGGACAACGGGAATGATTCCAGGTAATTTTAGAATTTCCAGTGTATACAGAGATCAGTGGAGAGCCGTTGTAGATAATCCATTCGCAACTTTTTCTTTATCTGCAGATACTCGTTTTTCCGTTTCTAAGAAAAAGGACAACAAAGATTTTTTAGGTGTCGGCATTCATTTTTTATCTGATAAAGTTGGGTTCATTTCATTTACCACCAATCAACTAGGTGTATCATTGGCTTTTCATAAATCGCTGAATGATAAGCAGAAGCAGTTCCTCAGCTTTGGAGCTCAATTTGGGATTAATCAGCGAAACATAAATTATGAAAATCTCGATTTTGAAGATGAATTTAATGGTGTTGACCAATTTAGCATAGGAACTGGTGAGACATTTCCACCAAACAATTTCGGATTCGTTGACTTGGCTATTGGCTTGAATTATCAAATACAACCCATTAAAGGATTGAGTATATACGCAGGGACATCTTTGGCTCATGGTACTGCTCCTAATATCGTCTTCGATAAAGAGGATGAAGATTTAACACAACAAGGAATTTTTCGTCGTATACAAGTGTATACTGGTTTGAATTACGACCTAACGGAAGGATGGATTATAAAACCAAGAACTACCTTAGCCATACAAGGTCCACACCAACAGTTGGTTGTAGGAACACATTTTGCAAAACAGCTGGAAGACGCTTTTAGCGAGTCTATAGAATTTGGTGGAGGCTTTCGCTTGATCAACGATATTGATGGCTTTGGACTGGAATCCTTTATAGCGTCGATTGGTTTGGATTTGAAAGGGAAGGTTGTTGGCTTTAGTTACGAAACCGGATTACAGTCAGTAGAATCTAATTTCAGAAATCAGGGTGTATTTGAGATTTCTTTCACTTATGTTGGAGAATACGATAACGACATATTCTTTTGCCCCGAATTCTAATCTAGTTGTTGAATTAACCTAAGCAATCCAAGAGTTGACGACGCATCTACACCTTCTTTTTGTGCTAAGCCAATTGCTTTCATGGCATACGTAATTGCATGATCTTTTTGTCTAAGTTGGTAACACAATGCAGCAACTGTATCGTTATTGAAGTAATTATTATCCAAGGCAACTGACTCTTGTGCAATCGCTTTTCCTTTTTCAAAATGATCCGTTGTCGTTCCCGTTTCATATATAGTCCAAGCCAAATTATTCACAAACTCCCAGTCTTGTGGTTTCCAATGAAACACATAGAAGTAGGCCATATTGGTGAAAATGGTTACATCTTCAATAACGTCACCTGACATCAATTGATCAAGATACATGCGGTCGATCAGTCGCTGTGATTCTTTGGGAAGTAACTCTTGAATTTTGGCTTCCAATTCTTCTGGTGTTCCTGCAGGCCCCAAACTGCCATCGATTGCATTGATAATTTTGGTGTCTACTTTATATTCTCCGATGTGTGTATAAAAATCTTGGAGATTGTTGATCATGTAATTGAACAAACGACTTTCGATATTTATGCCTACTTGATCAAATATAAATTTCGCATTGGTCTCCCCTGAAAGATCAGTTTGGGTGGCGAGATAATCTCTTACAACTTCTTTATTTTCAGGTAACCGCAGAAATTTCAATAGCATGGCATACTCCTTTAGAAAGGGGCCGTTGTTTCTGTTTGAGTTATAATTGTTTTTGAAATAGGCAAGATTTCCTGTTGGTCTGAGTGCATCATGCGCAATCTGCATTAAGTTCTCAACATCAAAAGCGCCTAAAGCCATGTGCTGTACCTCTCCTGCACCATTGAGGAAATAGAAAGTGGGAAATGCTGGTGGCTTGTATTTTTCTGCAAAATCAACTCCTTTCCCTTCTTCTAGATTTACTTTGAGATTAATAAATGAGTTGTTAAAAAACTCACTTACTTGCGGATCAGAAAAAACATTCGCGTCCATCCATTTGCATGGCCCACACCACACCGTATAGCCATCTACAAAAATGAGTTTATTTTCTTTGTTTGCTTGTTTTAAAGCCCTGTTCAGATTATTCTGATGAAAATCTATGCTTTGAGCATGACTATTAACTAAAGCAAATGCGCAGATAAAAAGAATGTAAATTCTAATCATTATAGTAATGTAAGCCTAATTCTGGACTGTTTGTTCCCTTTAACCGAACCTTATGATTTCTGTAAAACAGAATGTAAGACAGCCGTCAATTTTTCGACTTGCACTTCCCATGAAAATTTGGATTTCACAAAGTCTAAAGCGTGTTGCCGTTGGTGTACATAAAGCTCCTGGTTATTCAATAAATCTAAGGTATGATTGACGAAGTCTGTTATGGAAAATCCTATTTTAATTTGATCAGGTGAAGCGCCTATAGAGGAATTAACAATTGTGCTTGTTACACATGGCAAACCCATTGCCATTGCTTCTAAAATTTTATTTTGCTGCCCAGCACCAGTAAAGATCGGCGCAACAAACACTTTGGATTCTGCATATGCCTCTCGTATATCTTCTAAATCCGCTTTTATATCTATACAATCATTTTGAAGTTCCAGTATTTTATGACTTGGTCTAGCTCCGGCAATCAAGACTTTTATATCAGGACGTTTGAACTTTAGCTTTGGTATTATCTTTTGTGCAAGAAAATATATAGCACGTTGATTAGGTGCATAACCCAAATTCCCAATAAAGCAGATATCGTATTTGCACTGTTTCTCCTGTGGCTGAAAGTAGTTAACATCTACTCCATTTGTAATGACATGGATAGCAGGATTGTGTAGTTCAGTTTTGTCATTCTCAGATATGATCGTTGTTTCTTCAAACCAATCTAAGACCTTGCGTTCGAATGATCGTAGTCTTTTTGCCTCAATACCAAAAACCGTTTTCCTAAGAATAGAAGAATAACTAGCATCTCTTTCTGCAATTGTTGAAAATGCATCCATATAGTCCAGAACAGCAGGAATTTGTAAATCAGATGCGTAGAGTGCTGTCCTCACCAACTGGAAATATGCCAATTTGGGATTATAAGAGTTGATAATGGATGTAATCTCGCTGTGGATCTTTTTTGTGTAGAAATAGGCAACTTGAATCGGTATACTGTCTTTGAAGCTCATTGAACTGTTCGCAACACTTTTCCATTTTGCCAGACGAAACACATGAATCTCTTCACAAAAAGGACTCAAATGACTTTTTTCATCTGCTGACACTTCTACATCACTTATAGAAATCAAGCAAATACTAAATTCTTTTGCCAAGAATCTGATTTGATGAAACAAACGGAGTTTATCCCCCTTAATCAATGGATAAGGAAACCGTGAGCTCACTATGACCAGACGAGTCTTCATTAGTTAATTTGCCGCGAATATAAATGATGTTCAGTTGATATTTATTGCGTCATCTCAATTAACATATTAAGAAGACTTTCTGCCATTTTATCCTGGCTGTAATTCTCTTCTGCAAAATTGTAGGCGTTTTGCTGTAAAGCGACCAACTTACCTCTATCAATTGACAGTGTTTGAATGGCATTTATAAATTCATTTTCTGTATTTGCAATCATGGCATGCTTGTCCGCAATGACATCAATACCTGCAATTCCAATAGATGTTGATATGACTGCAATACCTCTGCACATTGCTTCCAAGATTTTTATCCGCACACCACTACCAATAAAAAGCGGCACAATGAGCACATCTAATTTATCAAGAAATGCCGTTGCATCAGCTACCTCACCATGTTCTTTTACCCCGTCAATAGAGCTGTATAAGCCTACAGCATATTTTCTACCGGCTAGATGAAGTTTAACTGTATTAAGAGTTGAAATATGAGGTTGCCAAACTTGCTGGATAAACCACTCAAGTCCAGATGTATTTGGATCCCAGTCCATTGAGCCTATGAAACCAATATGCAAAACAGCATTTTCTTTAGATGAAGCCTGGGGTTTTTTAGAAACTGTAAGGCCTACTGGCAGATAATGGAGCTTATCTGTTTTCATGAGTTTGTTGCCAGTCATCCATTTATGGTCTGTAGAACTTATCGTTATCACCTTATCTACAGAGGGTAATACATTCTGTTTGTATTGTTTCAATTGTCTACTTAGTCTATGAAATAGATAGCGCTTCAACGGATTAGATTCATTCGCAGCTCGCTGTCCCCAAATGAGATGTTCTACATTGTGTAATCGCAATATAATTCTTGACAAAGGCGACAACTCCCTGATGAGCTTGACATAAGGAGTTGTATAGATGGTTTCAAGCAGTACAAATGTATACTGTTCTTTCTTGAGTAAAATCCTAAGTTGATCCAAAAGGACTGTTGATTTAAACCGTCTGATGTTGTAAGATTCGCCAGATAACATAGTCTGTAGTAAGGAGATTGGATCAATAGTTAAATCGTGGTCAACAAAGGATATGTTGCGATAAACTGCTAATTCTCTTTTGGCTTCTTCTTCATCAGTAGTGTGTTTATTGGTATGTAAACTCAATAAATCAATTGAAATTTCATTAAATCTCGACAAAGATTTGGCAAGCGAGTAACTGACAACAGATTCTCCATCTCTTTGTGGATAAGGTATTTTTTTTGAAATATGAAGAATATTTATTGCTTCCACTTGAACTATGAAGGTAGCACTCTGGTTGGAATCGGTGTGGTTTTGACTAAATTCATTTTCTTTGTAATCAGAATATGTTAGAAGCAAAAAATATCTATAAATCTTATAAGGGACTTCAAGTACTTAAGGGAACAAATCTCACGCTGGATTCTTCTGAAATTATAAGCATAACTGGTAAATCTGGTTCGGGCAAAAGTACCTTCTTAAATATCCTTGGCACATTGGATTCTGCGGATTCTGGTGAGGTTAGTATCGCTGATCAAAACATAGGTGCATTAAATGAAAAGCAATTGGCAAAATTCCGAAATGAAACTATTGGTTTTGTATTTCAGTTTCATCATCTTCTGCCAGAGTTTACTGCTATTGAAAATGTCTGTATTCCCGGATTTATCCAAAAGAAGGAAAAAAGTACTGTGATGGCAAGGGCCAATGAATTACTCAGTTACCTCGGTCTCTCTGATAGACTGGAGCACAAACCTGGTCAACTTTCCGGTGGAGAACAGCAGCGGGTAGCTGTTGCACGAGCGCTTATCAACAGACCTAAAATCATATTTGCAGATGAACCTTCTGGCAATCTTGATAACGCATCTTCGGACGAACTGCATCGATTGATATTTAAATTAAGAGAGGACTTTGAGCAATCCTTTGTCATCGTGACGCACAATCTGGATTTGGCAAATATGAGTGATCGAAATTATCATTTAGTAAACGGCGTTTTAGAAAATGGTAAGGAAGAAGACTAAACCAAAGCTTTCAAAGAATAAAGATATCTTCGATTATATTCTTGATTTGATAGATCTGGATAAAGGTGTCGATCATCAAGCAACAATTAAGGAGATTAATGATAAAAAATCCATGTATGGTGCCAATGCATGGATGCTGATTTGTTCGATCATGATTGCATCCATCGGATTGAATACTAATTCACAAGCTGTAATTATTGGCGCTATGTTAATCTCACCATTGATGTCACCAATTCTTGCCATAGGACTTGGAGTTGGGATTAATGACCAAAAAACCTTGTGGGAAGCATTATACCATTTTGGCATTTCTATTTTGATTGCAGTTGTCACTTCCTCTCTTTTTTTTATGATCTCTCCGCTGAAAGAATTTACAGAGCAAATCGAGGCTAGAACTGCTCCAACTATATTTGATGTGCTCATTGGCTTTTTTGGCGGTATTGCTGGTATTGTTTCAATTGCCAGAAAGGACATATCTACCACAATACCTGGTGTTGCTATTGCTACCGCACTCATGCCGCCTTTGTGCGTGACGGGATATGGCATAGCAATTGGAGATGCACGTATTGCATTTTCCTCATTTTACCTGTTTTTCATAAATGCATTCTTTGTTGCCTTTTCTACTTATTTGATTATCCGGTACATGAATTTTCCATTTAAGAAACACGCTTCTTTGGCGGAAAGGAAAAAGAACATGAGATATGTCTATATTTTTTCTCTTTTGATGATCATACCTAGTTTATTTATTTTTAGAAAAGTGTGGTTAGAAGCTGAATTAGAGCGGCGCACGACTCAATTTGTTGAACAATATATAGGAGATAACCAGATCTATTTAGATGAGTATGAATTGATCGCAAATGCAGATGGTTCTAGAAGCTTGTATCTGCGGGTTTGGGGTGATGTGATACAAAAAGAAAATGCACCACAATTCGCAACAGGCGTGAAAGAAGTAAATCTTAAAAATACAACTGTAGAAATCCTGCCTACATCAGAAATCAGATTAAGTAAAATCAAAGAAATAGAACAAGAAGTAACAGATTTAACAAAATCGAAAGCTGACTTAGCACAACTATTTCAACAGCAACAAGATCTACTCAAATCCATTCAAAGTACAGATTCACTACAATCGACTGCCGTCTATGCTAGTGTAGAGGATGAATTAAAAAGTTTATACCCGGATATGCATTCAGTAATGCTAGTAGAGAAAGATTATGTGAGCTTGGATTCTACCAACAAGCTCATGCACATTGCCATTGTAAACTGGAAAACCAAGAATAAAAAACGGAACAGCGATATAGCTAAACTAAGCAGCTTTCTACAGCTACGACTTAATTCGGATTCGCTTCGAGTTGTGTCAGAATAATGATCTTATGATTAGTTAACAGCAGATGGTGTCCTGACTATTGGTTTTGGGTAATTCTTGCCTAAAGTGATGTCATACTTTTCCAATTCTTCAGAGGAGAATTGTGCAGGAAAGTGTATCATATTTGATGGCAAGGCTTTCAAGGCTGGACACCATTTTCGTATCAGACGTGCTTCAGGATCATATTTTTTTGATTGCATGATCACATTAAACATTCGATGCTCTCTTGGATCTGTCCCAATACCTGCTAAATAATTCCAGTTGCCCCAGTTGCTACATGGATCGTAATCTATCAGAAGCGATTCAAAATATTCTGCACCAAGTTGCCAGTTGACACCAAGATTGTTGATTAAAAAACTGGCTACATTTTGTCGTCCTCTATTGGACATGTAGCCCGTTGCATTCAGCTGATGCATACAGGAATCAATAAATGGATATCCAGTCTTGCCTAAAGCCCAAATTTGAAATAGTCTGCGATTATTGGAAAGATCTGTTCTGGGAATACCTTTACTCCCGCCAATCAAAAATATTTTCTCTTCGTATTTTTTTCCAATCAATCTGAAAAAGTCTCTCCACAATAACTCAAAAAACAACCAGTATGTTGATTTATTCTTTGTCCGATCATTCTCATAATTGATCAACTCCTGCATGATTAACTTAGGAGACAAACACCCTTGTGATAAATATGCTGAAAACTTTGAAGAATAATCCAAACCCTCTGATTCATTGCGTGTTTCTTTATATGTCTGGACCAAATCTGAGTCCCACAAATAATGTTGTAAACGTTGAAGTCCTGCTGACTCTCCTCCTACTAGAAATGGCTTAAAATCTAATTCCAATCCAAAGTCTAACAACTCGGGAATAGTACCTATATCAAGGTCTGGGGCTCCATTGACAGCTGCCGAAAAATTGATGTTAATTGGTTTGCGTATGGGAGTTATTTTCTCTACTTCTTTTCGAAAACTGGTAAAGGAATCCGGTGTATGCGTAATGGGAAATGGTAAATCTGCAGTATAGTACAACATTTTACCTCTGGAATACCTCACTTCCTGACCAATAGTCCACAGATTGGCTTCCAATTGATCCTGCACATATAACTCTTCCGTTGTTCTTTCTCTATTGCAAAAGACCCAACTCGTTTTATATTCTGCAGCGATTTCAACGATTACCTCTTCTGGTTTCCCTATTCTGACAATTAATGATAATCCATGATTACTCAAGTTCTGTCTCAGATCCTTTATGGAATCAATAATAAACTGTGCTCTGAATTTTGATGTCTTTGGAAAACCAAATCTGGTCTTACTTTTGAAGGTTCTTTCGTCAAAAACAAATACAGGAATAATATTGTTGGTAGAATGTAAGGCATCAGAAATGGCCTCATTATCATGAACCCGCAAATCTTGTCTGAACCATATGATTGCTTTTTTATTCATGTTAATTTCATTGTTAAAAACAAATTAAACTTTAAGAAGTTTTACATTTGTATAAGAATAATCGAATCATGAAAGCAATTTTAGGTTTACTCGTTACCACATTCCTATTATTTTCATGTAATCTGAATCAAGCAGCTAATAGCGAACAAGACTACGTTTTAAAAAAGTTGCATAATGAAGTCATGCAGATACATGATGATGTCATGCCAAGAATGTCTGAAATAGGCAGAATCAAACGACAATTTAAAGATTTTCTGAAAGATGGAGTTTATGAGGCTAAGGCTGATAGTATACAACAACTAATCTATCAATTAGATGAAGCCGATGAAAGCATGATGAATTGGATGGGTGAATTTAAAAAACCAGATTACAGCAATTTTGAAAATGCACAGGCAGTTTATGCTAATGAAAAAGTAAAAATTACGAACGTAAAGCTTAAAATGGAATCAACCATTCAGAAGGCTCAGACGTTTAAGTCTCAATTATGATTAGAATTCTTCCTGCTTTGTTTTTTGTCTCTCTTATTTTTGCATGTTCTGAAGACAAAGGACCATTGCCGTATATAGGTTTTCACCAGTATGAAGGCAATGATACCATTTACCACCAGATTCCTGATTTCGAATTTATCAATCAAGATGGTGAAGCCATAAACAATGAGTCATTTGGTGACCTTATCTATGTTGCTGATTTCTTTTTTGTCAATTGCCCTTCCATTTGTCCGAAAGTCAAACAACAAATGCTACGCATACATGATCGCTATGAAAATGACCCAAGACTAGAATTGGTTTCATATACCCTTGATCCGAAAAGGGATACGAAGCTTGCTTTGGCCGCCTATGCAGAAAAAATTGGAGTGAAGAGTGACAAATGGCATTTCTTAAGGTCAGAAAAAGATGTTGTCATGGAGATTGCGGATGAATACTATGTACCCGCTTTCGTAGACCCACAAGCCCCTGGTGGTTTTGATCACAGTGGTAAACTAATGCTCATTGATAAGAATAGACACATTCGAGGATTCGCTGAAGGTACAGACCCTGAATCGGTCACCAAGTTTTTCAGCACAATCGATCAATTGCTGGATGAGCAGTTTGAACAATAAATTTCTCCTTATCAGTATCCTAGCTGTATTAATTTACATGAGTGCGTGCAATAACAATCAATTTGTGCAAGGAGAAAGATTATACAGTAGTTACTGCCAGAACTGTCATATGGAAAATGGCCAAGGTCTAGGTAAACTGATTCCTCCAATTCAAAACTCTGATTACTATCTAAGCGAATATCAAAATCTGTTGTGTATCATCACAAAAGGAATGTCAGAGGAAATCAGAGTGAATGATGTGTTTTATAAAGAGCAAATGCCAGCAGTTACTCATTTGACTACTGCCGAACTAAGTAATTTGATTAATTACATGAATGCAAAATGGTATCCTGACAAATCTCTGGTCACCCCTAAGAATATAGACAAGACATTTAAAAATTGTAAGAAAATAGATCATTGACATTTCAACTATTCCTTGACTCCTTTTCTCAAGAACGGCCACCAATATCCTGGTCAACCGAATTGACTGCATTGTGGTACGATAAACAGAACAACTGGGAAAAGGCGCACGAATTAGTAGACCAACTAGACAATCTCGAGGCAGCACAGATTCATGCTTACCTACATCGCAAAGAAGGAGATAACTGGAATGCAAACTATTGGTATGGTCGTGCTGGTAAAACTTTTCCAAAACTCTCCCTGGATGAAGAATGGCAGCAGTTAGTACGCAATAATCTGTAGTTCTTCGTACAAAAGACCTTAATAATCAATTGTTGCCTTATCAATCATTTATCACGAATGATAATATTATATATATATAAGAATCACTCATATAGTCTTATATAGAAAAGTTTTGAATATAATCAATATTTAATATGTCAATTTGATTACTGAATAGCTATTATAGGTTCAGAATCAATACGTTAGCCTATAAATGTTAAAATTGTACTTGAATGTAAAATGATCTATGCAAGATCCTATCCATTCACCATGGAATAAATAATTGGTATAGAGATTGTAATTAAGAATACCAGTAGTTACTTGCTACTGTTAAAATCAACCGTAGCCTCAAAACAACTTGTTTTGGGGCTTTTTTATTTCTAATATGTTAGCTTCTGAATATATGTTACCTTTGTGTTCAACAAAGCTTAGACCCTGAATGGGAAATTATACTCTTCTTGCCATATTCTTTCTAGTTTCTATCGTCTTTTCCTTTTTATGCTCTATTTGGGAAGCGGTTCTACTCAGCATTACTCCCTCCTATGTCCAAGTCAAGGTACAAGAGAAAAGTAGTATTGGAAGTTTACTCGAGTCGTTTAAGTCTAATATTGATAGACCACTTGCTGCCATTCTTACGCTAAATACGATAGCACATACAGCTGGTGCCATTGGAGTTGGAGCAACTGCTGCCAAAATTTGGGAAGGAAACATTGCAGCGACAATTGTTTCCGTAGTCATGACACTCGCCATTCTGTTTTTGTCCGAAATCATACCGAAAACGATAGGTGCGAACAATTGGAAGTCTTTAGCGCCATTTACAGTTAAGAGTCTAAACTTTATTATTAAGGCTCTCTACCCTCTTGTATGGTTCAGTCAGATTATTACAAAGATGCTGAAGAAAGAAAAGGGTAAATCCGTCCTAAGCAGGTCTGATTTTATGGCAATGGGACAAGTTGCATCCAAAACTGGTGTTTTAGAGACTGGTGAATCACGGATCCTTGAAAATCTGTTAAAATTCAAAGACTTAGAAGCAAAAGACATCATGACACCACGTACGGTCGTGCTTGCATCGCAGGAAGAGACTTCTATCAATGACTTTTATACCAAAAATAAGAAGTTAAATTTCTCAAGAATTCCTGTCTATAACGATTCGAAAGACCAGATTTCTGGTTTTATCCTTAAAGATGACCTGCTGTCATCCATTATTGACAAAAATGGCGATCGTCCATTATCAAGCATCAAAAGAGATATTAAGATTGTTACAGAGTCTCAAAATCTGATTAGCCTGTACGAAGAGTTGATCGAAAAGAAATCCCATATCGCACTTGTGGTAGATGAATTTGGTGGGATGTCAGGTATTGTTACGATGGAAGATGTTGTAGAAACCTTATTTGGACTTGAAATTATGGATGAGTTTGATAATGTAGAGGACATGCAGAAGCTTGCCAGAAAGAAGTGGGAAGAACGAGCTAGAAAATTAGGTTTACTGGAAGGTGATCAAAACATTAGCGAATAAACACAGCTTTATATTCATCTCCAATTATTTGTCTAAGGTGATGCTCCATATGAACAATGTAGTCCTCAATGAGATACGATAGTGTAGCTGGCTGTCCTTCAGGTATTTGTTTGAATCCAATTCTATAGTAATTGTGCTGTGTTGTTTCTTTTGTTAGATGTGTTTCTGACATTGAAGCCACCAGATAACTCAGTTGAATATTAACATCTCGCCAAGTATGTATGATTTCCTTGAATGTTCTTTCCTGATATCGATGTAATTGAACTTCTTTATCCTGATCATAACCATCAAAAACTAGATGTTCCTGAACTATTGATACTTTGAATCTTCTGTGATTGTTGAATGCCGAATCGATAAGATGTCCAAGTATCTCTTTTTTGGACCATTTATTTGCAGAGGCCTTGTGTTCTATGGATGCCAAGTCATCTATTGACAATAGTTGTTTAGAGGCATCAGACGCAATCTGTGTGATAGTAGATGATAGAGAATTGGCTAGCACTTAAGAGACTAAGACTATGTTCTTGTTTTTAAGTATTCCTGTAATTCCATTGTTTCGTACTTGGCTTCAGATGCATATTCCAGTTCACCTAGAATCTGCTCCGCTTTTTTGTAGCCTGGTGAGATCATAATGCGCTCCATTTCTTGATTGAAGTATACAAATGCAGGATATCCCATTCTACCATTAAGCATAGAATGTGCCAGCTGATGGTAACCTCTTCTTCCCTGCTGCACAAATTTGAATTCAAAACCTTGATAGGTAATTGACTCTTTTTGTTCTGCATCAAATTTAACTGCATAGTAGTTTTCATTGATGTATTCCACAACAGAAGCATCTTTGAAGGTCGTAGCATCCATTCGTTTGCACCATCCACACCAATCTGTGTACATGTCGACAAACATACTTTTGGGTTCTTCTGCCATTTTGGTTTGCGCTTCTTCCCAACTTAACCATTGGATAGAATTTGCTTCTTGAGCAGAAAGTTGTATTGAAATAAATGCAAAAAGGATAAAAACGAATGTGTTACGCATGATCATATGTATTTAGACCTAAAGACCTTATTCAAAGGTACATTAGATTTTTCATTATTATCAATAGATAACGTTTCTTTAATAGATAGTGTTATATATGTGTTTTCCATCGTGATAGACGAGCATTATGATGAAAATAGCTGAAGTTCTTTGGCTATCAGAGTAAAAGAGATTGACTTTCAAAGGGGAAACTAAAATTCCAAACTGCAAAAATGAAATGAGTGCAGATCTTTTATGACTTTATCCTGAAGTATTTCTTACCATAAAAGCACCTAGTAACGCTCCACTTTCCAAAAAAGCGAGAAAAACTGTAG
>CAYNMW010000054.1:0-24760 GCA_964398295.1 uncultured Saprospiraceae bacterium
GGCAGCACATCCATAGTAACTTGTGTGCAAAACATTCTGCCAGAATAAAAATATTTGAATCCTACAGCCTTGTATGTAATTTGCCATCTAACTTCTGCATTAGCTGTTGGATCATATAGAACATCTCTTTTCCGATCTCCCTAACTTTTGCACCGTATACTTCTGCTTCATTTTGCGAATCATCAGATAATTTTGGATCTACATATGGGATAAAATATCTTGCAGATGCACCACTGATAATTGGACATGCAGCATCAGCAGAATCACAAACCAGAATTGCTATAAAATTATTCTTTGGATTGTAAGCATGATCATATTTCTTTGAGAAAAATTCATTCTCCATTAACTCGTTTGATATGGAAGTTACATACCTGGGATTCTCCCCAGCCTCCTTCAACTGAAATTGTATTCCTTCCCTAATCAGTGCATTTACCATCCTGTGATTAAAGGCTGTAGCCTCACTTCCACCTGAATAACTCCGAAGTGAATCGATACCATAAACCCTTGCGGCACAGGCTAACATCAATTCCCCGAGTTGGCTTCTTCTTGAATTGTGCGTGCAAATGACTACGACACTGGTATTCTCATTCAACACAAGTTGATCGGCAATTGAAGCAGCACAATCAGCAAGAATTGCTTGGCGTTCCTCTGGAATTTCATAAAAAGCAGATTCAAAATAATTCTGCAATAGGTTGATATCTTCAAATATCATTGGCATCAAGATTTGCTGTGTAATTTACTTTTCATTAAAGTGCAAATATCTGTAAATCTCGTCGATCATTATATATATGAATGTGATCGAAATATTAAATTTGACTTCTTAGGTATTTTCTGAAACTTTCCCAATGAACTAGAGGTTATAGCTCTAGGTTTATAATGCTGCACTACTAAAACTGCTCAGTTACCAAATTCAAATAAAACATTCTAAAATGAAACATGTATTGATCGCTTCATGCTTGGCTATTTGCTTGTCAGCATGTTCTACCCTACAAGGACTCCTTGTTGAACCAACTGCATTAGAGACAGTTAACGCTCTCAAATCAATTATGAACAACAGTGCTTCGAAGGCAATCGGCACGTTACAACAACTCAAACAAGGTGAAGATGCATTACCTGACGAATTGAAACCTGTACTGCAAACCCTAAAAACACTTGGCTTAGATGACCAGATTGATGACATCGAGAAAGCTGTAGTTACTGCTTCTACTGTTGCAGCTAACGAGAGTGAAGGAATCATGAGAGATGCCATCAAGGAGGTTAAGTTCAATGATGCTGTTGCACTGGTTACTGGAGGTGAAGATGCTGCGACTAGAGTACTCAAAGACATTATGTATACAACAGTAAAAAAGAGGTACAGTGAAACTTTGGACTCTGAACTAAGCAAACATGATGTTACCAAATATTGGCCTATGGCAACAAGTGCGTATAATCTATTTGCAAAGAATAAGGTTGAAGATGATTTATCTGGTTTTATTTCTGAGCGTGCAGTTGACGCAGTTTTCTTGGGAATGGCAAATCAAGAAAAAATCATCAGAGGTGATTATGCCAAATTAGGTGATGCAGTAGTAACAAAAGTATTTGATTACTACACAAAGAATAAAGGGTAGTAATTATCCTAGCAAAACACAACCTCCTTTAGCTTGATGTTGAAGGAGGTTTTTTTTATTCTTAAGTCTAAAACTGTTAGGAGGATAGAAGTCTCTTGATTAGAATTGAATTCCTATCTGGCTTTTGCCAATTTAGGATTTGGCGACATTTGCTGAGTTTTCGGCACCGGATATTTTAGTGACTCAAATGCAAAAGCACACTCCTTAAGAATCCGATCAGTGGAAACTGGTGATTCACGATGACTGTTCTTTTTGTACGATTTTTTTGATTGGACATATGTCTCAAAAACTGGGGCGACCTTGTCAAAGTGAGTAAATCCAAATTGTTTGTAAATCGACTCTAGTTCTGACAATGGATTAATTTCAAAATCCTCAAATCTCAAATGATACACATTCTCTGAAGGAATGGCGTCAATATCACGTAATAGATTTGTCATTGAAGATTTATAATAGTAGAATATTTTATTCTGCAACTCCTCCTCTGTAAGGTCTTGCAAAAATTGAGTAGTTACTACTTTATCATACATCAGGTAAGTTGATGGCAATACTTTAAGTGGATTCCTGTAAATGTGGATGAATTTGGCTTTTGGATATAGTTCTAATAATTGTTTTATCCTCCCAGAATTGTGTGGGTTTTTTATCAGCGGTTTTTTATCTGGAAATGCAATTGCAACCTTAGTCATCAATCGCTTATAAGCTGTCTTCCATTTGCTTACTTGCTCTGGTGATGCTTGATCAAACAATCCATAGGTATTGTAGTAAGTTTCATTTTTGGGAAACCAAAAACTATGGCTAGCGCTTTCGAGTGCAAAAGTAGAAATGGCATTTTCTTCTTCGGCTGGCACATCAATGTCTACTTCAATGTTATCCTGTGGTCGCTTGCCAGGTACGAGAGGTTTAAATAACTCCTTAAATAGTTTGCCACCAATGGTTGCAATGTTAGGAAGGAAGGCTTGATATAAGGACAAGTAACCAAAATGATCATCTTTTGCCATTAAGTAATGCAAGTAAGTTGTTCCGCTTCTCCAATGTCCGACAATGAAAACTGGTTCGTCATCCTGTACCAAGTTTCTTGTTCTCATGTATACAGCAATCTTGTCCAGGAGTTGAATGGGATAACTAATAAGTGAAAAGAAACTGATCTTGAGGGCTTCTATAATTTTTGATCTACTTACACCTCTATTCTGCACGAGCAGGCTAAACCATTTGAATGGATTTATTGTATAGTAAATATGAGCTTGAGGTAGTTTATCGTTAGCCATGAATAGTTATCGTACAATATTACACCCTAAAAAACTCACAATATAGATATAGTAAGGCTTTTCATTACATCTTACTTACATTATTTGTCTATTTGGTATAAATATTCAAATAATGGATTAGTTATGATAGGCAGTGTTGTGGACCAAGGTAGAGCCACATTCAGAACAAGTTGTTGCACTTCCTGCTCCACCAGCGTGCCCATTCGAACAAATGTAATGCCATACACCGGCTGCATTCTGCGGAGGCTCAGGTGTTGCTTGCGAAGGTGGCGTACCTTGAGCAGGAGGAGTGATACCTATTGCAGGACCTTGCTCACCTGGTGTTGTCGTCGTAGTGGTAGTAGAGACACTATTCTGCTGATTATGCCATGCCTGATTGTGTGTATACTCTAGTCCACATACTGGGCAAGTTCCTGCTGCATCTCCTCCACTGCCTTCACAGTTATTCGCACAATAATAGTGTTGTATTGCACTACTTGCCAATGTAGCTGCATTCTGTGTTTCAACAGCATTTGAAGCTGCTATTCTATCTGCTGACAATATTGGATTGGGTCTTTCTGGTTTTGAATTGCAAGAAGCAAGGATGAGTAGCACAAATCCTAGCAACATCAATTGTATTTTATTCATAACATTCATATTCTATCAACTATAAAAATAAGCTAAAAATTCCTATTCTTTAGACCTCGATTCCCATTCTCCTCATTAAATGTGTCGCATTGAAACTCTTTGACACACCTTTTTTTAATTTATAGTCAAAATAGAGTTCATCACCGTCAATATCTACTTCGAAACAGACATTCTCCAATTGACTTGGATGATCTTCTGCTAACAGTCCTAATTCAAGATCATGCGTGGAAATAAGACCAGCGCCATTTTTCTTGAGAAGGCCTTTGATCAATGCCTTTGCGCCTGTATGTCTATCATTTGAATTAGTGCCTTTGAGTATTTCATCAAGTAAGAAATAGACATTATCCGATTCTTCTACTGCATCCAGGACTGTTTTAAGCCGTTTCAATTCAGCATAAAACGAAGATGTATTTTCATTCAGCGCATCCAATGTTCGCATGCTGGTGTACACATTCAAAAACGGAAGAGACAACGCTTCAGCGCAAACTTTAGAACCACAATTTGCCAATACAATATTTAATCCTATTGTTCTAAGGAATGTACTCTTACCACCCATATTAGAGCCCGTAACTATCTTGATGTGATTCTGTGTTTGGGCTTCGAAATCATTATCGATTCTTTTAGTTGACAGAATCAATGGATGTCCCATTTTTTTACCTACAAATTCCATTTCTTCGTGCACCCTCGGATAACACCATTCTGGATTATTGAAAGCGAGTGTTGCCAGAGAAGATAAGGCTTCAAATTCCCCCAATGATTCAAACCATTCTTGACCTTTAATTTCGTGTTCTTCCTTCCATGATTGCAGACGAGATGCCCAATAATAATCCCAGGGAAAAAGCAAATTAATGACCAGGCCAAAAAAATTGTATCGCATGTCCAGCTGATGTAAGATATAAGAAAGACGTTTGATACTTGATGATGCCTTCCTATCACCTAGAATCAACATAGCCTGAAGTTCTCTGTTTTTTGAACTGTTGAATGTTTTGTTTTCAATCCAGTTCAATGCCTTGGAATACGCTTTCAATGAATTTGCATGTTTTGACGATCCCGATTCAAATTCATTGATTTTCTCTGCATTCCTCATTGCAAACAACCCTGCAGGTACAAATGCAAAAATGTAGCTAAGCCACGGCAGATATTTTATAAACACAACCAATAAGACAATCGTAATTATTGGAATCAGAAAAAAGAAAAGAGGCCTGAATGATAGTTCAGCTTTCTTTTTCATCCAAACAAGAAAAGATTGATCCAGCGAATCATTATCTAAACCAATCTTACTAATGGCTTGAAATTTTTGTCGCCAATCAATCAATGGCTCAAGTTCCTTGATGGCTTCTTGATACTCATCGATCTGTGCTCTACCCAACTTTCCATGAAACAATGCAGCAAGTCCATATTTGCCAAAAAATGTTTGACATCTGTTGACATATTGGAATAGGCTTTTTTCTCCAAACAGGTCTAGATCAGAAGAATATCGATGACTTAAATCCTGAAATTCTACTCCATCCTCATAACTAGAAAAATCACCTTCCAATACTTTGTTTTCATTGACATTAATGTCATGCATTGATTCAGCAATAGCAGATGCATAACTGGTTTCCTGATGTTTTTTGACAATAAGCCGAAACAAGAAAAAGGCAATATAAATGCTTATGATTCCGGCGATCCAATGCACTTGAAAAACGAATATAATGAGTGCAACAAATAGAATAAAACAGAATAATCGAATGAGGGACAACCTTTTGGTAGCACTTACCAATTGTTGTCTTTCATCATCAAATTGGTTTATCCTGTTTGTATATTCTTTGTGCACCTGGACTTTTATATTTTCAGTCTGCATAGATAGTAGAATATCCGTTTAAATGGAAGGGAAGCAATTGTTAAACTTTTCATTATTTGGAATGATGGGTCTAAATGCAGGGCTATTCAGTTCTCTCTCCTCTGGAGTCATTATTAATTGCGGACCGCTGATGCTATACTTGTACCTCGATGAGGTCCACTTTATTCCCAATTCTCAACTTGACAACGGTTGGGATGCTTTAGTCTTTAAGAAATTTATCTGTATAATGATCAGGCTTTCTTGTCTTGTCAATAGAGGCATTGAATTCAGTTGATTTTCCTTTTGGAATGGATAAACAAATCCATTCTTCCTTTCTGAATTCTTTTGCTAACAGCAATATTTGTCCAATATGATGAGATGCATGAGTAACAGATCTGATCAATGCAGATGAAATATTTTGTGGTTGCTCTCGGATATAAATACTTGCATCTATATCCTCTTCTGTCAATTCGTCAAGTGCTAAAAATAAAACTGTCCATGCCTTTTCCCAAATTTCCATTAAATCAGCTCGCACTTTCGATTCTATTATAAATTCATTGTCCCGTTGGCGCCATGGCTTTTCGCCATCTGTCGTTCTGAATTGAGTGAATCTTGAAAGTAAATTTCCACTTATATGCTTTACAATGATTGCAATACTATTTAGGCTTTCATGGGACTGATGATAAAATTCTTCATCATTCACTTGCTCCATGGCTTTATCTGCCAATAATTTATAATAACTGAATTGTTTTTTGATGTCAGTTAAAAACCGTTCCATACGTTTCAGATCTTATGCTTTTATTCAATTAAACTTACCCTGACTTTCTTTTTCTTCAACTTCGAATTGTTTATTTTTTTGATGAGTGTATTCGCAACACTTGCATGAACGCCTATATATGTACTGTTTTGTTTGATCTCTATGGTACCAAGTTGTTCTTTTTGTAAAAGGCCAATTTTGTAACACAATCCAGCAACATCGCCTTTGGAAATTTTATCTCGTCTACCTCCAGTGATATATATTGTTTTCCACCTAGTAGTTTTGGATAGTGTAGATTGAGTTAAGTCATCTACGTTTTCTTTTTGTGGTGAAATGACTTGAATAAAATCAGGGAGAGGTTCTTCTTTCCAGTGTAGTAAATATGCACTTCCATTGCGGTTCATACGTGCAGTCCGACCATTTCTATGGACGAATTCTTTTTCTCTGGGAGGTAGGTGATAATGGATGATGAATGTAATTTCTGGAATATCTAGCCCTCTAGCTGCTAAGTCTGTAGCTAAAAGAACTTGATTCGTGCCATTTCTAAATTTGATTAATGCCCTTTCTCGATCGATTTGTTCCATTCCACCATGGAAGCATTCATGGGCAATACCATTGTCTTCTAAAAAGTCACTTATTCGGTGAAGGGCCTCTTTTACATTGCAGAATATAATTCCCGGCTGATAACCTATATGGCCAAGTAGTTTCAACAAGGTGTGTAGCTTATCTTTTTCTGGTGAGAAAATGACCTTTATTGTCAATTGATCATTGTCTTCTTTTAAGTACTTTATGGTTATTGGATCTTGCAAACCAACAAATGCTGGAATCTCGGCATCAGTCGTTGCTGAGGTTAAAATACGTTGCTCGATATTGGGAAGTGAATCGACAATGTCTTCCATTTCCTCATGAAAGCCAATCTCAAGGGATTTATCAAATTCATCTAAGACCAAGGTATTGATGTGGTCAAGAGAATAACCATCTCGTCTAAAACGATCCGCCAATCTTCCAGGAGTACCGATTAGGATTGCAGGCTTGTGTTTAAGGTCTTGTTTGTCAAACATACCCGCTCTTCCTCCGTAAACTGCATTGACTTTAAATCCAGAGCCGATTGTGCGGATCACTTGTTCTATTTGTTGAGCTAACTCTCTAGAAGGTACCACTATCAGCAATTGTATTTCCGATGATTGCTTATTTAATTTTTCAATCAAGGGTAATACAAATGCAAGTGTTTTGCCTGTACCAGTTGGAGATAATAAGATAACATCTTTTCCTTTTTGAATAGTACTAAAGGCTTCTTCTTGCATCGGATTTAAAGCCTCAATGTCAAATTTTTCGAGCACTGATAGATGTTTATCATTCGAAGAGGCTTCTGTGAGATTTTGCATTTAGTATAGTATGTTGAGCAATTCTAACAGTATAACAATAATCTTCAACTTAAGAGAAATTTATTTATTGAATGCCCTATTGAGTTTCTTATTTTCACCCCATTATTTTCAATAAAGTACTTTGATATTGTCTTTCCAAGTGAGACCTACTTTTGAAACCAGGACAAAAAAAAACCCGATAGTTAGTCGAGCTTTTACACAGAGATTATTATTGTTTTTTAATCTTTTTGGTTGTTATAATCTATTGATAAAGATTTTTCAAAAATTGAATTCCTTTTATCACTGTAGAATATCAGATTTTAGTTAGACGATATACTTT
The DNA here is from genome assembly GCA_964398295.1 of uncultured Saprospiraceae bacterium. Taxonomy (GTDB): domain Bacteria; phylum Bacteroidota; class Bacteroidia; order Chitinophagales; family Saprospiraceae; genus CALFUK01. The sequence goes on from CAYNMW010000054.1 coordinate 7,780, forward strand.
CAAGTACTTCTTTAATATATTCTATTTCTTGACGCAGTATTTGATTTTCCTTTTTTATAGAATCATTTTCTTTTGCCAATTCTTTTATCGCTTCCACATACATATGATCATATGTACCATAAGCAGTCTGTAAATAGCCCTGCGCGTCTTCAGAGACATTCTCTGGCCAAACTTGCTCAATGTCTTGTGCAATAAATCCATATTGAATTTCAGTAGGTCTGTCAAATCCTGTGGCATTATCATTCCATGTGTAGCTAACTGCATGCATAGATTTTACTTTCTCCAACATCTCCTTAGATGATAAATATTCAATATCTTTTTTGAGACGGGCGTCTGAATTAGCGAGCCAGTCACCAGCTGTCGATTTAGAAGCTGTGCCATTAACTGATAGTGTGTTAGGAATGGACGTATTACTCTGCCAATTAATTCCTACTTGGTCTGTAACAAAGTTTCCAAATATCAATGGTTTTGCAGCTGGAGAGTTTTCTATATATAGCAAATTAGAGCCGCTTGCAAATCTCCCAGCTTCGTTACCAACAAATACATTCCCATCACCTCCAGTATGACTATAACCTGCTCCATATCCAAGGAATGTATTTCTAAATCCGAAAGACATAGCGAACCCAGTATCTTGACCCAAAAAAGTGTTTGTACTTCCATTTAGGCCTCGTCCAGCAGCTCTGCCGATATAAGTATTTTCCTCTCCAGTAGTATTACGCAATCCAGAAGAATACCCAAGGAATGTATTCCTTCTTCCACTTGTACTGAGCAAACCCGAAAAGTTGCCAATAAATGTATTCTCAGAAGAACTTGCACTGGTTGTAATACCTGCTTGCGAACCAATAATTACGGATTGCCCCCCTGAATCTAAATTTAATCTGCCTTCAATTAATGCATCAGCATCTAATTCTAACCCATAGTTATATTGACTAAATAGAATCGGAATATTAAGAAATAGTGTAAGTAATGATAGAGTAAATTTCATACATTTTAATTTTTATGGTTTGAATATTTTTTTCTGAATTATCCATCTCGGATAAATGAGATAGCTTATTTAGGGTTCAATTATTAGAATTTATTTTAACCGATTATGCACTATTTCCTCAAATAGCTAATGATAGAAATTACCCAAAATGAAATCTCTCAAATAGGTAAGGTGTAGGCATAGAGCCGAAGCTTGCTTGAGTCAATTGGCATTGATTTCTTGACTACTTGATTTTACTGCAATCCCATTTCTGTTGTTAGCTCCAATAGAATTTTGAGCCCAACAATTTTAGCATAGGCAATAGAAATAGAATAGAATAGAGCTTGATAGATGTCTGGGTTTGTAAAACATGTTTTAGTATTTATATACTTCAAACTTAAGATTTAAGTCAATTCATTTTCTAGTAGTTTACCCTAAGTTTTTAAAGCATGAGATAAAGAAGCCTACGTAAAAAATTGTTTGCATGAATTGACAGCTATACCTTTTTGAATGGCTTTTGGCTTTTTTTTGCATCGGTTCAAAACCTCTTTACCAAGTTTTTTGAGCATTTAAAGCTGTTTGTCGCATTGAGAGGCTTCTGTGGAATCCCGTATTTAGTAGTCTTGTTAAGTATTCGAATTGGTATAATAAATCTTCTACTGTAAGAAAAATAGTCGGCATTTAATTAAACCTTAGTTGATATGGAAATTTATACTCGAATCAAATCATTTATCAATCGTAAAATGGAGAAGCTATGATATGTTGCAGACTCTACCGTTCCTCTTTACGGTTTTGCTTTTTCTGTTGTTCATTTTTTTTCTTTGACTGTTCTATACGATTTGATTCTTTGCCGATCGAAATTTTGTCTACTGACCCCGTATCAGTAGTGATAATAATGTCATAAACATCTGTATCAAAGTATTTGGGTTGAAAGTTAAATTGTAAAACATCCCCTGCAACATATTCCTTTTGCAGTACTGGTGATCCAATTATTTCACCATTAGGACCAACTATTTTTGCTGTATATATATCGGCTTTCTTTATGGTGTAGGAAAACTGTTCTAAAATGGTTCTTCTATTAGGAGAATCAATAGTTTCAATTTTATATTGACTATAGGCAGTAGTAATAAAAAGAGAAGCGCAAAAGGTATAAATTATATTCATCTTCATCATTGTTTTACTAAAACGAAATTATCAAATCAATAGTTTCAAGTTGGCAAATCACTAAATCTAGCTGCAATCAGTCTTTATGCCGCCTCCATGTTGTCTGTCCCTGAGAATAATAACCTTAAATTGAATAAAAATAATAAAATTGCTACTCCGAGCCAGATGTACATCCAAACTGTTGCAGGTATAAATACCATTACCTCCTCGTATGCTTTCAAATCTGATTTGGGACCTACATTGAAATCTTGAATGATATACAAGACACTAGCAAGTCCTAGAAACATCAATACCTCTCGACCAAAATCTGTCTTCAATGCTACAAATAACAAGACAGCTGAGAACCCAAGTAATATGCCAGTTGTAAACAATGAGTTGAACCAATAAAATCCAGTCACAAGCATGCTGAAGACAAGCAAAATAATCATTGGTTTGACCAGACTTTTTGCACGAGCACCAATATAGAAGAGTAAATTACCAAATATGGCACTCCCAAGATATCCACCCATAATGGTAACTGGCCTGTTGCCATTAGCGGTGCGCGTCCACCCACTACCATCTTGATTGATCTGTACTTCCTCTACCCATCCACCTGTTAATACTGCACCAAGAGCATGTCCAAATTCGTGTAAGAAGGTTACAAACAATCGAATGGGATACATTATTTTCCTACCAATATCACCACCAAAATAGCTTAAGCCAAAATAAATGGCCAAGATGATCAACATTCGAAGGAGAATAGAGCTTTTCATATTGAAATTTAATTATCACCAATTTAGGAAATTCCTAAAGCTAGATATCTTTTTATGGAAGAATACCACAGTTTCTCAGACAAACAACTACAAAATCTGATTCAACTACAATAGCACTACATGGGTTGAATGTAATATTAAGATTCTGTACCTTAAAGAATCTACTTCATCAAACCAAAAGTATATGGATTTAAAGATAGCAAGAGATTCCGCTGAAAGTGTACACTCGTTTGAACGGTATGCACAGTCTAGATGCAAAAAGTATTTTGACAATTATCCATTCGTCAATTCTTTTAATGTATTTCTGAGGGGTAATAAGCATCCTACTAAAAAAGTAAAATTACAAGTCCGATTAAAAGGCAAAGAGCTCTTTGCTTCAGCTACTGGTAATCAACATCACGATGCATTCAATCATGCGCTTGATAAAGTAAAACATCAATTGGTGAAATATAAGACAGAACGTTACAAAGTAGCTTGAAACTAAGGTTTAAGTGAAAAACTCTGCTATAAATTATAGGTAACTGTAACGACAAAATGATTTTGATCATTAGAGGGATCAATTCCGACTGAATTTTGACGACGATATATAGCAGCAAAATTAGATTCTTTCGTAATTGGATAGCTAAATCCTGCCTCATACCTAACACGTCGAAAATCATTGACCCCGTTTATTTGATACCAGATTCCTGAGGTAATAAATGGTTTAAACTTCCAGGGCACTTTAGGTGCAATTGTGCCTTTATATCTGATGAAATCATTGGGATTGATGTCATTTGTATTTAAGGAGAGATGCATCCGCATAAAACTCGTGTATGTAAATTTTTCATGTTTTAATTGGTAGCCAATATCTCCCCACAAAAACTGTCCTTCTGGTGAATTTGGAAGGAACCAAGTTCTTGATAAAAAACGGATGAAAAATCCTTTAGGTAATTTGTGGTGGATGACTAAATCAATAGATGAGTTTTGATAACTAGAAATATCATCGTTAAATCGAAAAATAGGTCTAAAGTCAATTGTGGTTTTTTCACTCAATTGGTGACGAATTCTAAAAGAAGACCATAGACTGTTATCTACTTGCCCTACAAGTTCATGAAGCCCAAATACACTCATGCACATAATTAGGGTGATCTTAATTGCAGATACACCAATTTGATTTGCATAATTGAAAGCATTTTTTCTTAACATCGCACATCAATATTAATCAAAGTATGGCACAAGGAGTAGGATTTTCAACGCAAGAAAAAGAATTAGATCGACTTAGCAAGTTTGAATTCAGTGCTAATGAAATTCCTGCTAGTGAATACCAAAAGAGAATTTCAAAAGCGTGCCAGTTGATGCAAGAGCAAGGCATTGATGTGACCTATCTACATGCTGGCACTAATCTCTATTATTTTACGGGAATGAAATGGGGTCAGAGCGAACGAATGGTAGGTGCTATCCTGACTCAAAGTGGAGACCTACATTTTATCGCACCCAAATTTGAAGAAGGAACCGTCAAGGATTTTATGCTCATCAAAGGCAATATTTACTGTTGGGAAGAACACGAAAGTCCATTTGCATTATTTATCGACATTGTCAGCAACCAGATCCAATCGGTGCGTACTATCGGGATAGATGAAATTTGTCCATTCTTTATATCCAATGGCATACAATTAGAAAATGCAGTTTTCAAATATGTCAATGCAAAACCCATCACAGCTGGTTGTCGGATGCAAAAATCAGCAAATGAAATAGCCATCATGCAAACTGCGATGGACATGACAATGGAAGTTCAGAAATCTGTTGGAGCTATATTAGTTGAAGGAATTACGTCACAAGAAATCTGTGCGTTTACAGATAAGGCACATCGCGTCTGCGGAGCACCATCAGGTTCATATTTTTGTATTGCTTTATTTGGTGTTGACAGTTCATTCCCACATGGTGTGAAGCAGCCAAAACCGCTAGCTAAAAATGATGTCGTCTTGATCGACACAGGTTGTCAATTGAATGGTTACTTATCCGACATCACAAGAAGCTATGTTTTTGGCCAAGCTTCTGATGAAGTCAAACAAATCTGGTCATACGAGCAAGAAATTCAACACATTGCATTCGAACAAACCAAAATTGGAGCGCCATGTGAAGCAGTTGACAATGCTGTCAGGGAAGGATTAGTGAAACGAAACTTAGGTCCTGAATATCAATTACCAGGAACTTCTCACCGCACCGGTCATGGTATTGGATTAGACATTCATGAGTGGCCATATATCGTAAAGTACGAAAAAACACGTCTTACCAGCGGAATGACATTTAGTATTGAGCCTATGATTTGTGTGCCTGAAAAATTTGGTATACGACTGGAAGATCACGTATACATGGGGGATTCAGAGGGAATTTGGTTCACAAAACCGTCGGAGAGCATACAGAATCCATTTAACTATTGAAGATATAGATGACATCTAGATAAACTAATTGAAAAAGTAAAAACGTTATAGTACTTTTGTCGTAATTCTGAAAAACTTAAAATTTACAGATATGCATAACCTCAAATTCCTGGTTTTATCCTTTGCCCTAATATTTAGTTTTGGTTCATGTAAAAACGAAACTAGTGATCTAGGATCGAAAAAAGCAACAACAGAAACGAAGATTCCTACAAAACCATTGCGTACTGGTGCTGCTGTACCAGCAACAAGCAAAGCATCAAACAAAGCCGGTGGTCTTCAATGGACATCCATTGAAAATTTAGAAGCTGTTAGCAATAAAAGCAATAAAAAAGTCATGATTGATATGTACACATCATGGTGTGGCTGGTGCAAGGTAATGGATAAGAAGACATTCACTAACCCAGAAGTGATCAAGTACTTGAATGATAATTTCCATGTTGTGAAATTTAACGCAGAGCAAAAACAACCGGTAACGTTCAAAGGCAAAGAATATCAATGGGCGAATGCCGGAAGAAGAGGAGTGAATATGCTGGCTCATGAAATGTTAAATGGAAGATTGGGCTACCCTTCTTTGGTTTTTCTAGACGAAAATTTAAATAAAATAAAAGTATCTCCAGGTTATAAGACTCCTGAGCAATTACTATCAGAATTGAAAGGCTTAGACGCTATTTGATTTCAATTAAGTAAATAAAAAACTAAAAGGGTTAATGTCACAGACGTTAACCCTTTTTTGTTTATTGCAATATGTATACTATCTGCAGATCTTTTGAGTGTCCTCGAATTAAAACAAATAAATAACATGGAAAACAATCGAATTACTAAACTATTCAAATTAGATGGCAAAGTCGCTGTCATCACAGGTGCTTCAAAAGGTATTGGCGAAGCAATGGCAAGAGGTCTTGCCGAAGCCGGAGCAAGTGTTGTCATCAGTAGTCGAAACCAAGAATCTGTAGATGGTGTTGCAGAACAATTTAAAGCTGATGGTTTGGAGGCGATGGGAATCGCATGCCATGTGGCAAAGAAAGAGCATCAAGAAAACTTAATAGCTAAAACTGTTGAAAAATATGGTAGAGTAGATATTCTGATTAACAATGCAGGCACCAATCCCTATTTCGGACCTGTAAAGGATATGGATCCAGTCGCTTACCAAAAAACATTGGATATCAATATGACTGCAGCTCTATCGCTGAGTAATTTGTGTTATCCTCACATGAAAAAGCAAGGTGGCGGGAGCATTATACACATTAGCTCAATTGAAGGGATGCACCCATCAGCTAATTTTGCAGCATACAACATCAGCAAAGCTGGACTAATCATGCTTGGTAAAAATCAAGCTGTAGAATGGGGACCAGACAACATTCGAGTCAATGTCATTTGCCCTGGCTTTGTAAAAACCAAATTGAGTGCCGCCTTATGGCAAAATGAAACTTTGCATAAGAACTTAGTTAACGCTACCCCACTCAAGCGCATGGCAACGCCAGATGAGATGGCAGGCCTTGCATTGTTCTTGGCTTCTGATGCGAGTTCTTTTTGTACCGGTAGTATAATCTTGAATGATGGTGGCGTGCTTCATGGGGGTATATTTATATGAGTTAGATAGGTATCGAGTTGTCTTAACTGTTGATATTTCAGTAAAAACACAGCAAGGAAAAGGCGAATACTGTAGCTTTACAAAACCCAATAGAGTTGAATTACAGAAAACGAATTTATTGGGAGACATTCAATTCAACAGAATATTCATCTAATTCAATCTTGCCTAGTGTCTCTGAAGTTGGAAACGGATTCACATCAATCAATTCAATTGTAAATTCATTGACAGTCATTTGATTGACTCCAGTATTTTCGCCAGGATTGGAATGTAAAATAAAATCTGTTGAGGTAGAATTTTGAAGCAATCGCAATGTAACTGCAGCATTTCCAGCCCAAATACACGTGACATCAGAGGGACATCTCGAATCGTCTACATTGACAAGTTCTATGAATGAATTATTATCTTCAAATAGAATGATACCATCTGGTCTCTCATTTTCAGAACATGCAAATAATGCAAGGACAAGAAAAAATATAAAAACTATACAGGATTTCATTATCGCTTTATTTGAAATTGAATAAATGTAGCTACTTTCAAGTATAACAAGTCTTACCATAACATGCAATTGAACACAGTGCTTTTGAATGACATTTTTTAACTATTTTAAAAGATGATGCTTAAACATTTCAGCTTCTACATGCTCTTAATACTGATGGCTTGTCAAGCAAATCCTACAAATGAGGATAATAACTGGAGTGTATACCTAGGAGATCATGCGTCTAGTCAATTTTCTCCCCTAGCAGATATAAATGCATCAAACGTCACTCAGTTGAAACCGGCATGGACCTATAATGGTGATGAAGCACATCCTCAAAACAGATCTCAGATACAATGCAACCCATTGGTGATTGATGGTGTTGTCTACGCCACAACTGCCACCTTGAAATTAATAGCTCTAGATGGCTCGTCTGGTGAACTGATATGGACATTCGATCCCTACGATGGAGAATTTTCACAATTTGGAATGGGAGTCAACAGAGGATTGATGTGGCATTCAGGTCGTGAACACACATTGTTTTATAGTGCAGGGAAATATGTTTATGCTGTGAATCCTTCTGATGGCAAAATGCGAAAAACGTTTGGTATTGAGGGTAAAATCAACTTGCAAGAAGGCTTAAGTGGAGATAGTGAGCTTTCTGTTTTTGGCAATACGCCAGGTGTCATTTATAAAGATTTAATCATCATGGGTGGACGTGTATCTGAGAGTACCAAAGCTGCACCTGGACACATCAGGGCGTTTGACGTCTCTACTGGCGAGCAACGATGGATCTTTCACACTATTCCAAAACCAGGTGAACATGGATATGACACTTGGCCAGAAAATGCGTACAAAGAAATAGGAGGGGCAAATGTCTGGGCAGGCTTTGCACTTGATGAAGAACATGGTATCGTGTATTGTCCAACTGGATCAGCAGCATATGATTTTTATGGCGGAGACAGGCACGGAGAAAATTTATTTGCCAATTGTTTGTTAGCGCTTGACGCCAATACAGGCAATCGTATCTGGCATTTTCAGACCATCCACCATGATATGTGGGATAAAGATTTACCTGCACCACCAAATCTTTTAACCCTAAATAAAGCTGGCAAAGAAATTCCTGCTGTAGCCCAAATTACCAAAAATGGATTACTCTTTGTCTTCAATAGATTAACAGGAGAACCAATTTATCCAATAAAAGAAATGCCAGTTCCAGCAGCACGCTTAAAAGGTGAAAAAGCTTGGCCGACCCAACCTGTACCAACCGGTTTTCCAATATTTTCAAGATATAAGTTGGATGATGAAGATTTCGCCATTAGGACTACCGAAGCGAATACATTTGCAGAATCAATTTGGGAAGAAACCTTCCATGAGGCAGGACCATTTGAACCACTAAGTGAAACAGGAACCATTATTTTTCCTGGTTATGATGGTGGTGGTGAATGGGGAGGTGCAGCATACGATAAAGAGAAAGGAAATCTAATTGTCAATTCGAATGAGATACCCTGGCGCAACATTATGGATCCTGTTGCTCCAGCAACTGAAGGGGAAAATGTCTATCGAGTATTTTGCCAGAATTGTCACGGTAATCAGTTGCAAGGTAATTCGGTCTACGGAAATATTCCTTCTTTAGTGAAATTAGAGAACAGAATCACCTTGGAAGAAGCAACAACAATCATTAAAATGGGAAAAGGAATCATGCCTGCATTTAGTTATTTGTCAGATGATAAAATAAAAGCCGTTTACCAATACATCAACGGTGAAGATGATTCAGAAAAAACAGTTGATCCAAATTGGCCGCACCCCTACATCATGCGTGGTTATGAAAAATTGTATGCTCCGGATGGTTATCCAATGATCAAGCCGCCTTGGGGTCAATTAACCTCTATTGATATGAATGAAGCTAAAATTAACTGGCAAGTCCCATTGGGGAATCACGATTCATTGACAATTGAAGGGATAGATAATACAGGCACAGAAAACTATGGTGGTCCCATTGTCACTTCAGGAGGACTAATATTTATTGCCGCTACAATGGATGAAAAAATAAGAGCATTCGACGAAGCTAGTGGTGCAGAATTGTGGTCTCATCCATTACCTGCTGCAGGATATGCCACACCTGCGACTTATGCCATAGATGGAAAACAATATATCTTAATTGCATGTGGTGGAGGTAAATTAGGCACTCCTAGTGGTGATCAATGGGTAGCATTTAGCTTATGAAAAACGTTAGGTTATTATGGAATTAAAAGCAAGCAATTTTCTACTGCGTAAAATTAAAGTAGAAGACAGAGAGGAATTAGCTAAAATTGCAAATAATAAAAAGATATGGTTGAATTTAAGGGATAAGTTTCCTCATCCGTATAGTCTTGATGATGCAGATTTTTACATTAATATGATCTTAGAAGAAGATCCTCAATGCAGTTTTGCTATTGAGTACGAGACTAAATTTGCTGGCATGATTGGCCTGCTACCGATGACAGACATTTACCGAAAAACTGCTGAAATTGGATATTGGCTTGGAGAACCTTATTGGGGTAATGGCATCATGACTGAAGCATGTAAATTACTTACCAATTATGGCCTTCACACATTAGACTTTACGCGTTTACATACTGGAGTATTCGAACACAATATTGGGTCAATGAAAATTCTGGAAAACTGTGGCTATAAGAAAGATGGTGTTTTCGAAAAATCAATACTCAAGGATGGAGTCGTCTACGATGAACATCGGTATTCTATGGTGAAGTAATCGATGTCATTTCATTTATTTTTGCTTAAGGCTTTCCACATACATTTCTTCTACTTTAGCTCTAGCCCAAGGTGTCTTGCGCAAAAATGTTAAACTTGATTTTACTGAAGGATCGTGCGTAAAACATCTGATGTCGATGTGGTAGCCCATTTCTTCCCATCCATGTTTTGTTACTAGATAGTGTAGCATATCCGCCAGTTTAATGCCATGCGTTGGATTATTTTTCTGCTTTGCAGAAGAGGCTAAATTATAGGCCATCTTTAAACCCTCTTGTATTACATCTTCTTCAATATTTTCGAGTTCAATTATGGTCCAGCCTTTTTCACCACGTTTACCATCGACTGGATAAATGGCTTTATCGTTTAATGTGATTATTTTCTTCTGTCCCTTAAGATTCAATCTCAGAACAGCAATTCGGGAAGACTCTTCAACAGATGCAAAAAATCTATCCTTAATCTTAAATGATCTCTTTTCTAATTCCCTATGCTCCGTAACATCAGCATAGGACATTGCTATTTCTCTAAACGAATTTGTCGGCATCATAAACTAAATTAATACCACAAAGAAATAAAGAGTGTTTTACATTATCACTGAGTCTCCTATATATTTTGAATTCGATTTTAAATTATCTTGTGCTCAAATGAAATTCGAAGAATACAATTTCGATCCGAAAATAAAGAAAGCCATTGCTGAGTTAGGATTCAAAAGACCTACAGACATTCAATATAAATCCATCCCAAATATTATTCTTGGAGAAGACCTTCTTGCTATTGCACATACAGGCACGGGTAAAACAGCAGCATTTGCTATACCTGTGATCGATCAAATCTACAAGAAGAAAGACGCACAGCGCAGATACTCTGGCGTACAAGGCCTTGTGATGGTACCTAGTCATGAACTCGCTATACAAATAGAAGGTGTCTTTCAGTCGATTGCAAAATATACAACTGTCAAGACACTTGCTATCATAGGAGGTGTGGATCAAGCTCCTCAAATTCAAGCATTAGAGGAAGGTGTAGATATTGTGATCGCTACTCCAGGTCGAATGTTTGATTTGATTAGTCAAGGATATTTACGAACTCATCGTATTGAAATTTTAATTCTTGATGAAGCTGATTATATGTTGGATTTAGGATTTTTGAGAGACATAGATGATATCATGTCCAAACTTCCCAAACGGAGACAAACTTTATTTTTCTCTGCTACCATTAATGACTACATCAAAAAAACAGCTTATAAAATCGTTCGGCAAAATGCGATTCGAATCCAGCTATCTACAAAAGATCCAGTTGCCAAAAATATTGATCACTTTGTTGTCTTTATGAATATGGATGACAAACGTTTTTTTTTAGAAAGAGTCATTCGTGAAAATCCAGAATCAAAAATATTGGCTTTTGTTAGGACCAAAGTACGGGCAGAACGAGTAGCTAAAGCGATGTTACGAGCGGAAATAGAATCACTGACAATTCATGGAGATAAGGATCAGGAAGAACGTAACGAAGTGTTGCAAATATTTAGAGATGGAAAAATCAACTTGTTGATCGCAACTGATGTCACAGCTAGAGGAATTGACATTCCTGACATTGCAATTGTAATTAATTATGATTTGCCAGATAAATCTGAGAACTATGTTCATCGAGTTGGTCGTACTGGTAGAGGCAAACGAAAAGGTCATGCTTATTCTTTTTGTTCTGAAGAAGAATATGAAACATTAGAAGAGATACAGGAATTTTTAGAGAAAGAAATTAAAGTTGTGCCTATTGATGATGGCGAATATTCGGATACTTTAAATATTGAACGAGATCGCACAAATGACTACATGTCACTGATGAAAGAAATTGAAGAATTTGAGGAGAAGAAGAAATCTAAACGGAAAAAGAAAAAAAATAAATAAGGTGTCGTTTTATAAGTGGTTGAATGAATCTTCAATGCGCTGAAGCATCTTGGACTTAATAATCAATGCTAATGAAACTCTACCCCAATGATATCATATGAACCTGATATCTGTGGTTAACTTATTTTTTCCGTTTCTGTCTTTTCTTAATCGGTTTTCCATATTTCAATTTCATTCGTTCAGCCTTTCTTATTTTACGATTAACCTTTTGGTTTTTGAGTTTTTTCTCATGAAAGGCAGGACCAGACGGTTCAATTTTTTTGACCTTGTGCTTATTGAAATGGACATAATCGCTTGGAATTTCCAATGGTATCAAAGCATCTGTTGTGAGGACATCCTCTGGCAGATCCAACATCTCAATTTCTTTATTCATTAGAGATTCAATTTCATTTTGGTAATCCTTTTCCTCTGTAGAAATAAATGAAATTGCAATTCCCTTTGCTTCAGAACGACCAGTTCTTCCAATTCTATGAATGTACTTTTCTGGCGTATCTGTCAAGTCAAAATTGACAACATGAGTAACAGCGGATACATCCAATCCTCTGGCGATAATATCTGTGGCAATTAAACATCGAACTTTGCCATCTTGAAATTTATCCACTACATTAAATCGATAATTCTGAGACTTTGACGAATGTATAATACCTACTAATTCACCAAATACCTCAGCCGATTTTTCAAAGAGTGCATCTGCAAATTTTTTCGTTTTCACAAAAACCAAAACCTTTGTCATGTCTTCACGAGAATTCAACAAGTACTCTAGCAGATTAAATTTGGTATTAAAATTTTCAACAACATAACCAGATTGAGCAATGTGCTCTAGTGGTGCACCTGATGGAGCAGCTTCTATTTTTTTATAATAATCGGTGAATTCATTGATGACCAATTCTACGTCTTCTGTCATGGTAGCAGAAAACATTAAGTGTTGGCATTTATCTGGTATAAATTCAATTAAGTTTCTGAGTTGTGTTCTGAATCCAAGATTCAACATTTCATCGACTTCATCAATAACAATTTGCTTCAGCATCTTCGTCTTCAACACACCATCTTTCATCAAATCAACTAATCTGCCAGGTGTTCCAATCACAACATCACAACCCTCATAAACGGTGGCCTTCTGAGTTTTGATGTTCGTACCTCCATAGACCCCAACACATGCCACATTCATATATGCAGTTAAGTCTTTCACAACATCTACCAATTGTGTTACCAATTCTCTTGTTGGTACAACAATCAGTATTTGTGGATTTGGAGACTTTGTAAACTTCCACATTCGTAGGATTGGTAGCAGATAAGCCATTGTCTTCCCTGTTCCAGTTTGCGCAATACCTACCACATCTCGACCAGCCATAATAGGAGCAAATACTTTTGATTGAATGGTAGTGGGATCTGACATTCCCATATCATCCAGTGCATTTAAGAGAGGTTTCGATAAGTTTAAATCTTGAAACTGCATAGCTTATTTTGGAAAGGCAAAGAAACGGGCTTATTTTGATAAAAGCTGATTCGTGCTTACTTTTTTAACTCTTCCTGAAAACTATTAGAAACTACAAAATCAAAAATATAGTTTGCTGTACAGAATACCGTGATATTTTTAATTCACTATTTTCAGTGATGCGTGGTGAATAGTTATCAATGATCTTTGAACTACACAATACAAACAGTCAATGAGATATTTGAAAGAATAATCTATAAGGCGTTATAGACTTACTTCTCGTATGCAAAAGTAAAAAACATGACCTTGAATTTACTAACTAACAAGAATAGCGGTATTAATCTAAAAATGATTACTCCATTCTTTCTTTTATTGTTCATTTTTTCTAGCTGTTTAATCGCTCAAAATGACAAGATTATACTTGCACAAAAAAATGGAATGTCCTTAACAAATACTCATCTCCATATTTTTACAGAAGGTTTGATCTCAGATGGCACTTTAAAACGAAATTCGTCTCAAGAAGAAATAAATCAAATAAAGGAAGAATTACTAGCTGAATTTGATAGTGACCCTTCTGGTACTTTAGATTTTATTGAATATTACAACGATATGCTAGAGCGAGAAAGTGCATCAACTATAAACTCAAAAAATGAAGGCTCTTTTGATCAAATTAAAACAAGTACTTCTAGCGATGTTAGTGCTGGAAATCAACGAATCCGAGACATACTTGGAAAGGATATTGGACAAATGCAATTCGATGTAGAGAAAGCAAATTCATTTAGGTCGTACATGAAGAACTCATTGTTATATGATTCATCAACAAGTTTTTCACAGTATTCAAATGGATCTAATTATGCGAACTCATCAGCTAAAATTTACTTCTGTGCCGATGGAACATACACTCAAATTCTATCTGGTTCAATAAGTATTGATGTAGAAAATATTAGTGCTTATTCAGGAGACGATGACGATGAAATACAAAGAGGGGTTTGGGAAACTGCCTATTTACCAAGTGGCGTATTGATTTTACTTCTTTATAGTACAGACCAATCTATGTTGGAAGATTCTCCAAATGGCTTTTTACCATTTCCGATTGCTAGTTATACTGATACATATGTTGTCATGCCAGATGGGAGTATTCCTTATCAAAGAGAAAGTGGCCATACTTGTAATTAGTGAGGTTTAGAATTTATTTTTTCTTTTTCTTACTTGCTTTAGCCTTAGGATTGAATGCTAAGCATTTTGCAATCCAAAATTCCAGTTCTTCGTCTGAGTCAACATTTGCCAGTGGCACATGAACATAGCTTTTCATTTCGCGCCCACTTTGCCTAATGATATCTGCATCAGTTTCTTCAAGTAATGTTTCTCTTTCTTTTGGATCAATTCGACAGAGCAAGCCTCCCCTATATGTACCAAAACACATTTTATCATCAATCATGAATGTCTTCCCGCCAAACATTCGCTTTTCCGTCCAAATAACCTCATTAGCTAATAGAATATTCCTCATTCTTTCAAACAGTAAATCTTGCATGTGTTTATTCTTCTAATATTATTTTTTCAATTATATGGTTTTGTTCTCTGTTGTGAACGTGTTTAGCGTTTACAAATAATTTACTCCTTTTCAAAGAAGGAAATATTTTTGTCGCTCTTTTAATCATTTTTTCTCCTGGAAAAAGAATGTCATTTTTTGCAGCGAATACAGTGATGGGTGTAGTAATTGATTTTGCTTTATTAGTATTTATAACAGGTACCGGTGTGAAGTCCATATCGAAATGGAGAAATACTTTTGATAGATAGTTAACAGCAAATTCGTCTCGCTCTGTAAACACCTCCGACAAAAATTTCTCGACATACTTGATTTTCTGCGTTTTCATATATCGTTTCATCGGAATGAATATTTTGAGTAGTGCTTTAATGGGATTTCCATTTACAATGTAAGCAGGCGAAGACAGAAACACCTCTTTGATTTTAGATTCATCAAATTCTAGCGTTTTTAAAATTACCAAACCGCCAAAGGAAAAACCCGCTAAAGTCACCTTATCAAGATCTAAATGATTAATTACTTCATTCATCCATTTCCCATATGAATTGTCTTTCATACTCAATCTTGTTTCAGCACTTTTATTTGGCTGAGCGAGCACATCAATGGCATACACATGAAATGCTTTACTTAAGCTGGGATATGTTTCAAGTGCTACAGGGGCGCAACCATTTGAACCATGAATAAGTATTATTGGAGGATTTTGTGGTTTACCTGTTGTTATAATATTCGTTTTCCCAAAACTGGTATCTAACTCTAGATACTCGTATTCAATATTCAGCTCATTCAATTTATGGTCGTACAAGCTTAGTATTTCTGCTTTAGCATCTACTGTTTTAAATAGTGATTGCATGAATATATATTAGATTTAATCAAACTAAAAATAATCACAAGAACAGTCAAGCGAAAGTGTATTCGCAGAAGGCTATTTATTAATAGTATCTAATAATTTCACCTCTTCCTTTGCCTTCAACACATCTTATATATGCATTTACAACCTTAATCATAGGAATAGGATTGTGGCCTGGAAAGTAATCTCTGTATTTTTCGTATGCATCATCGACAACACCAAGAGATACAACATTCACACGTATTTCATTTTCAATTTCCAAGTTAACAGCTTTTACAAAACTATGAATCGCTCCATTTACCATTGCTGCACTTGTCGTTTTTTCAACTGGGTCGTCCGCCAAAATACCTGTTGATAAGGTTATTTATCCCCTAGGATTTAAATACTTTCTACCTTCTCTGACCAAATTGACTTGTCCCATTAATTTGCTTTAATTCCTATGTAATAATCATCTTCCGTTTCATCACAAGCCTTTTTTCCAATATAAAAATAAAATAGGATAGGACAATTTGTTTGGTAGAACTTATGCCGAAGTTCTTTGTTTTCTCTGTAGGTATACATAATGAAAATAAGATTAGCAACAGAGGTAGATGGCCATTATCAAGCTGTTATGGCAAGGTTCGACAAGAAATTGTTTGAAGCTCTGAAACCTAAGTTTGGAAAAATGGAAGTGGTAGAATTTACAGGATCAAAGAAAGGTGATGTCGTCAGAATAAAATTCATTAGACCGATCAAAGCAGACTGGGTAAGTGACATTGTAGAACATGGTAGCGATGATCATATGGCCTTCTTTATAGATATAGGTAAGACCTTGCCTTTTCCATTAGCATATTGGCGCCATAAGCATATTGTCCAGAAAGTATCTGAAACTCGATCCTTGATCATAGATGATATGACGTTCAAGGGAAGGAACTTTTTATTCACTTTGATTTTATATCCAGCATTATATATTTCTTTTTATCCAAGGAAGAAAGTATATAGGAAGTACTTTAAGAAGATAACTTAACAGAAATCTAGTTTGTCTTAACATAGATGATTTCGATGCAGCAACTTAGGCTTTATCGAATATTTTCAAGACCTAATACCACCAATGCCATTTAGTTAAGGATAATACCCTTCTAAGGCCTCAACTTTTAGTAGT
>CAYNMW010000055.1:0-24653 GCA_964398295.1 uncultured Saprospiraceae bacterium
CTTCCACAAAGGAGCGGAAATCGTTAGGTTGAGCCAGTATTCTCCTTACACAGAGTGGTGCCTGAAAGACCGGTTCACCTGTAACATTATTCTAACATCCCATAAGCAATCATTTTATGCTCAAAATCGTTTCTAGGGTATGATTCGTCATTATACAGTATTGTTTTTAGTTGTGTTTTCATTACCCTTAGTTGCACAGTTTGACTTTGCGAAAGCCGAAAGTGAACTCGCTTTTTATGCAGATGTCATGGTCAATGCTATGGAGCCAGCACATCGAGAAAAAGCCTATAACGAATTCAATACACAATTTGAGCAGGTGCTTAAGGAAGATGGTGCGATTGATTATAGCTTTGACAAATTAAAATGGGTTTCATTTGTTTCGGCTCCAGATAACTCATTCCGATTCATTAGTTGGCAATTATCAGGGCTTGACGATACATACGATTATAAAGCCTACTATCAAAACCAAGATGAGCTAATCGAATTAGAAAATACAATTGGATTTGGAAAGAATGTAGAATATGCAGAAATGGATAATACCAATTGGTATGGCAGGTTGATTTATGAAATAAAACCAATTGACGATTATTTTTTACTGTTTGGATTTCGTCAACTCGATCAATTTACAAAAACCAAAGTTGTAGAAATAGTCAGAATAAAAGAGGGCCAACCAATATTTGGAGAGGCAGTTTTTGGAAAAGGTGAGTCAAAATATGCAGAGGCAAAGTCAAGAGTCATCATCCAATATTCTGCAGATGCAATGGCTAATCTCAATTTCAATCCCGGTTTGAATATGCTGGTGTTTGATCACATGGTTTCAAGAATGGGAAGAATTCCAGGACAGGGCCCAACACAACTGCCAGATGGCACGTATGAGGCCTTCAAACTCGAAAATGGTCAATGGCAATATGTGGAACAACTTTATACAGAATTGCAAATAGAGAAACCGAAAAAAGGAAACCGAAAAGAAGACAAGGATATCATCGGAAGAACAAAACACTAAGAGATAGACTGCTATAGAAAAAAGACAATTTATTCTGCCCAACAGGAAATCAAATCCTCATAGTCTGGTTTATCAGATATCTTGTTGTGTATGAATGCATCTTCATTTACCCCTTCGTGAATTAAGAATATACCAGGCATTTGAAAACCATCTCCGATTTGTTTTAAAGAATATGCATTACCATTCATATTGGCTTCAATGCCCCGTATCATGACGGTCAAGCCATACAATTGACCAAAACTTCCTTTAGTCAGGCCAAAATCAGCATAAACACGGCATTCTGGATCGGAGATCGAAAAGAACTCTCCAAAATCATAATCTTTGAAATATTCTTCGGCTTGTAATTCATTCCCCATATGGACGAATACCAACTTGACATTTTTATGCTCAAGCTGAGCCTTCATATCAGACAAATCCTTTAATGCTTCTTTACAGAAGATACAACCGAAATGACGTAAAAACACTACCATCAGAGGGTATTCCATTGACAGATCATACAATGAAATTCCTTGTTTAGTATTTGTTCTTTCGAGTACGGTACTATTTACTGTAGCCATTGGTATTAGCTTAACTTCATATCGTCATAGGTTTTCATGACTGCTTTCACATGATCAGATGAGTTATTCAATAGTGCTAATTCATCCGAATTTAGTTTAAGCTCGTATACTTCCTTTATTCCGCCAGCTCCTAACTTAACAGGTACTCCAAGATAGACATCATTCAACCCATATTGACCTTCTAATTTAACACAGCAAGGGAAGATTCTATCTTCATCTTTAATTATAGATGCTACCATTTGCGCACCAGCTGCCCCAGGAGCATACCATGCTGAGGTACCCATCAATTTAACTAGTTCACCACCACCCTTTTTGGTTCTTTCTACAATAGCATCCAGTTCAGCATCACTAATTAATTCTGTTACTGGGATACCTGCTACTGTTGTGTATCTAGGTAATGGCACCATTGTGTCTCCATGTCCGCCCATGAGGACCGCTTGGATATCCTTAGGTGATACGCCAAGAGCTGTAGCTAAAAAAGCACGGTATCTTGCTGTATCAAGAATACCTGCCATACCGAATACCTTTGATGAAGGCAATCCTGTGGTTGTATGAGCAGCATATGTCATAACATCCAAAGGATTGGATATGATAATGAAAATTGGGTCGGAATATTCCATCACAGACTTCGCAACGGAAGACACTATTTTTGCATTTGTAGAAATCAAATCATCTCTACTCATTCCTGGCTTTCTTGGAATTCCAGCAGTGATCACGACAATATCACTATTCGCAGTGTCTTTGTAATCATCTGTACCAGTTAATCTGGTGCTATAATGATCTATTGAGGCCTGTTGCCAGGAATCCAGAGCTTTTCCTTTTGCAAAATCGCCCCTAATATCTAGTAAAACGACCTCTCTAAGAAAATCTTTATGGGCCAACACATTCGCGACAGTAGCACCAACATTTCCACCCCCAATGACTGTTACTTTACTCATTTTATTTCATTTTATTGTTTAATTAAACCTTTCATATGTTTCAGCCGCTAATGTAAAACTTTATCATGGATATGACATATACAACGAGGGATCAACCGTTGATGTTTTAAATTCTTATTTTTATTGTTGCTGAGCTAATACTATGCGAAATTTATTTCTTTTCATCATTTATCTTTGGGTTCCTGTTTTGCTTTCATCACAAAAAGTAAGATTTGCGGACTATCATTGTGTAGAGAATCAAGAACTTCTGACTCAGCGGGTTATAGAAAACAAACAAGCACTACAAAATGGACTCTCTTTTCCTCGTGAAGATGTATTTGTTCCTGTCAAATTACATTTGGTAGCTGATTCTGATGGTTTGGGTAGAGTTGATCTGGAAGATGTGCTGGATCAGATGTGTGATCTCAACAGTGAATTTGCTGGATCTGGTTTTCATTTCTACATCGATGACGGTTTTAATTTTGTCGACAATGACTTTGTGTACACTTCTCCTACCTTAGGTGCAGGAGTCGCTGAAATGACCAGACAACGCAGGGATGTTGGTGAGGAGTCATTAAATATTTTCATTACACAAACAGCAATGTCTGGAAGTACAGAAAATGGTACCGTTTTGGGCTTTTATGCGATTGGAAATGATTGGGTTGTTGTACGTCAAAATCAGATAGGAAATGGCGAAAACACCTTAGCTCATGAAGTTGGCCATTATTTTTCTTTGATGCATCCACATTCAGGCTGGGAGCCTAGCCCTTGGGAAGAGGCTTTGCATGGCAATCCGGTACTCATTACGACTATCAATGGCGTAAGGGTCGAACTTGCAGATGGTAGCAATTGTAGTGTATCTGGAGATCGAATCTGTGATACTCCTCCAGATTATAATTTCGGCTTTAGTTGGAATACCAGATGTTCACCATTTAATCTCAATGTGATGGATAGAAATATGGATACCATAGTACCGCAACAGAATAATTACATGTCCTACTTTCTAGGATGTGCTCCATATGTATTTTCGGACGGGCAGAAAGATGTGATGATGGCTGAGTATATGTCAGCACGTAGAAGTAGTATACGAACGGGTTTTATTCCACAAACAGACGAAATTCCAAATACATTAGAATTAATCAGTCCTGACAATAATACAACTACAGAATTTTTCAATGGAGTCGAATTGCGTTGGACGGAAGTCGAGAATGCTTCTCAATACTTACTTAAAATACGAAGTGGTTCAATTGAAATCAACAGAATTACGGATGCTTCAGCAGTATTTATTACTGATCTTTTACCAAACCGAACATATACCTGGTCAGTAACACCGTTTAACGAAGGATATACCTGCGCGGGCAGACAAACCAATATCCTCAGAACAAATGATGCAACTACTAGTACAATAGATCCTGATTTTATTGAATCTGTACAAGTCCTACCTAATCCTGTGAATCAGGGCGAAGAAATGAAGATTGAAATAACATCTAATGAATCTGCTCAAGCATCATTAGATATCTATAGCTTATCGGGAAAACGTGTTCATTCACAAGCTACTTCAATACTCGTAGGAAAAAATAACATCAATCTTCCTACAAATCAACTTCAATCAGGAGTCTATATGTTATCTTTGGCAACTTCTAAAGGAAACATTAAACGAAAATTGATAATCTCAACATATTAACTTAAATGAATCTACACGAATATCAGGGAAAAGAGTTATTGGCTTCATACGGTGTCGCCATTCAGAAAGGCTATGTTGCTGAATCATTAGATGAAGCGATTGAAGCGTACAAAAAGGTCCAGGCTGATTCTGGTTCTGATGTTGCTATCGTAAAAGCACAAATACATGCGGGAGGAAGAGGAAAAGGCGGTGGTGTCAAACTTGCCAAGAATATAGATGAACTGAAGGAGCATGCAGGTAACATTATTGGTATGATGTTGAAAACGCCTCAAACACCAGGGGGATTAGATGGCCCTGGAAAATTGGTTCGCAAAATATTGGTAGCAGAGGATTCCTTTGTCCCGAATTTTGATGATTGCAAAGAATTCTATGTCTCTATCATGATGGACAGGGATAAGAAAAGAAACGTCATCATCTATTCCACAGAAGGAGGAATGAATATTGAGGAAGTAGCAGAGAAAACTCCAGAACTCGTACATAAAGAATACATAGATCCTACATTGGGAATTCAAGGTTATCAACTGCGTAAAGTTGCGTTCAATCTTGGATTATCAGGACAGTCATTCAAACAAATGACAAAATTCATCAATGATCTTTATAAAGCATTTTTGGGTTCTGATGCCTCCTTGTTCGAGATTAATCCATGTTTGTTAACAGGAGATGAGAGAGTAGTAGCTGTTGATTGCAAAGTTAGCCTTGATGGCAATTCCTTATTTCGGCACAAAGAATTAGCAGAGCTCCGAGATACAGATGAAGAAGATCCAACGGAAGTAGAAGCAAAGAGTTTTGGTCTCAATTATGTCAACCTTGACGGAAATGTTGGCTGTATGGTTAATGGAGCAGGTTTGGCTATGGCAACCATGGACATCATCAAATTATCGGGAGGATCTCCTGCTAACTTTTTGGATGTGGGTGGAACTGCTGATGCTGCACGTGTCGAACAAGCATTCAGAATAATCTTAAAAGATCCAAAAGTAAAAGCCATATTGGTGAATATCTTTGGAGGCATTGTCAGATGTGATCGAGTGGCAAATGGAATTGTTGATGCCTATAAAAATATGGGCAATATCACAGTGCCCATTATTGTCAGATTGCAAGGAACGAATGCTGACATCGCGAAGAAAATCATAGATGAAAGTGGCCTTGAAGTTCATTCAGCAATTTTATTACAAGAAGCTGCCGACATCGTGAAGAAGGTATTGGGATAATCTACAGTTTCGCAAAACAACATACTTGGATTCATACTCTCTCTTCGAACTCAATGAATATATAAGAAGAGTTATTGCATTGAATTTCGCAGATCCAATTTGGATTGTAGCAGAGATTGGACAATTGAGTAGTAGCAGAGGACAATACTACATTAGTCTTGTAGAGAAAGATGAAAAAAGTAATGCCATCATTGCACAGTCTGAAGCTGTCATCTGGTACAAATCTGTGTTGTTTCTGCGAAAGAAACTAGGAGGCGTTTACGAATCACTTTTACAACAGGGTACTCAAATCAAGGTTAAGGTCAAGATTGATCATCACGAGCGATACGGACTCAAATTGGTTATCGAAGATATCGATCCTAAGTACACGATTGGCCAACTGGAATTGCAACGGCAAGCCATCCTGGACAAACTGGAAAAGAAAGGACTAATTGAACTCAATGAACAGATTCCTTTACCAAGTGTCCTACAAAAAATAGCGGTCATCAGCTCAGAAACAGCAGCTGGCTATCAGGATTTCATCAAACAAATAGAACAAAATGCCTATTGGTATGACTTTGATTTGACTCTTTACAACACTGCTGTACAAGGTCACCGCGTAAGAGCAGAAGTCAGTCGTGCACTGAAAGAAATTAATAAAGAAGGCATATATGACTGTGTCATCATCATTAGAGGTGGAGGATCCAAAATGGACCTGGCAGCTTTCGATGATTTTGAAATTGGGGAAGCAATTGCGGCATCAGACATACCAATCATCACTGGAATCGGTCACCAAATTGACAATACAGTTGCTGATATCGTTGCACACACATCTGTCAAAACACCTACTGCGGCGGCAGATTTTCTGATCGAGCACAACAGTCAATTTGAGGCAAATTTGTTGGCAATTGAAGAGCACATTCAACAACTTGCATTTGCTGGAATTCAACATCGCTCTCAGGCATTGGATAAAATTCAGACAATGATAATGTCTCAATCTAAACTAAGTCTACAAAACCAACGACATTACTTAGACACAATATCAAGTGGTCTTCGAGATGCTTCCAAGCATAAATTAATGGTAACGCAGAATCAGTTGGATAATTTTGCTCAGCAATGTAATCTGCTAGATCCTAAACATATATTAGAAAGAGGCTTTGCAGCCTTAAAACAATCCGGAAAATATATTCAAACGAAAAATTCCATTGACTATCAAACTGATATTGAAATAGAAATGTCTGATGGTTCGTTTAAAGCTATTCCAAAAAAACCATAAGCATGGCAGCATTTAATTACGATAAAGCTTTCGCAGAATTACGAAGTATTCTTGCAGACATTCAAGAACCTGATTCTAGTTTAGAAGATTTATCTAAAAAATTGAAGCGTGCAAAATTGCTCATCAATAAATGCAAATCGAAACTAAGGGACATTGAAGCTGATGTCAATGAGTCCTTGAACGAAGAAGAATAGATCCTATTCAAGTACAACTGAGCAACTTTTAAGTATCAATTTTTCGACAATCGAAAGAAAGAAAACATGTTTTTCAGTCTTGAAAATTGGAGACGTGAATCTCTTATTGCCTTGTAAGTGAATAATACAGCAAAAGGAAATAAAATTAAATTTGGCAACCAAGCTGCGACATAAGGACTCAACACCCTGCTTGACAATAATCTCCCACCCATAATATCCATGATAATAAATAGCATAAAGAATAAAATGGAAACAAGTAAAGGAAAACCATAGCCACCCTTTCGAATAATTGAACCCAGGGGTGCTCCTATAAATAAGAACATCAAACAAATCAGAGCCCAACTATATTGCTGATGCAATTTAAAGCGCAGTGTATTTTTAATCGACTGTGAAGAATTCATTTTATTGGAGGCAGAAAGCAATTGATTGTTGATGTGGTTGGCTTTAGTGTATGCAGATTTTACAATTTTCTCTCGTTCTGCTGGTAACAATGTAGCAATAAACGAATCAGCAGAATCTATTTCCATTTCATCAATTTGATAGGTTTTATAGGTCATTCTACTTTTCCGTTTTTTTTCCAATTTCTTCGTATAGGCTTTTGCCCTTTCAGACTCTTTTTCAGCAATCTTAACAGCTTCAGCCATCTCTGCCGGGACAGTAGTTGGTATGATTTCGTTTTCGTTCTGCAGATTCAAAATGTTAGAAAAATTATTAACGTTCTTTCTAGTCAAAACGCCGATTTCGGTTTGAACAGAATCTATGGTATACAGTAATTGAGGTGTGTTTAAAAGATCAAATGGCCTTCGGTTGACAACTGATTCGTCTTCTTCCATTTGAAATTCTGACATATCAAATGACTTTTGCCAACGTTTAAATGTTGCTCTAGTCAACGGATAGGTTTTGTCCATTCCAGTATTCCTGGCATTTTCTCTGAGCTCTCTGATTTGTTCGCCATCAAAAAGAGTCATGACAAACTTCTTGCCATCTGCACTTACAGCCATTTTACCACTTTTGGCGGTGATCACATTTATTCTCTTTGATTCTACATTTGTGTGATCGTAAATCAACACTTGGGATACGTCAGTCCCATTCTTATTCTTATCTCCAACAAAGATTTTATAACCAGTGAAATCAGTATTGAAAATACCTTTTTCGATAACCATTGAAGGTTTGGCTTTTTTAATTCCATAGAATCGTTTGAGGAAAACATGATTGGCTTTGGGGACAATCAAATTGGAGGCAATGACCGATAGCAATGCAGTCATTAGTCCGATCATAATCCCAACCCGCATAATTCTAAAGAAGGAAATACCTGCTGACTTCATACTTGTCAATTCAAATTTCTCAGACATATTTCCAAAAACAAAAACGGAGGACAATAGAACAGTAATCGGTATTGCCTTAGGAATTAAGGTTAAGGCAAAGTAAAAGACAAGCTCCATTATTTCCAGTGTACCAATACCCTTTCCAGAAATATCATCTATATATTTCCACAAGAATTGCATGACCAATACAAACTCTGCAAGCAGAAATGCCATGAAGTATGGACCAACAAAGGCTTTAGCAACAAGAGAATCTATCTTTTTATCAAATAGCATAAATATCTGAAAATCAAATCTTTAGTAATTAAATAAGAGAATTATTCCTCTAAAGTGTTGAAATTATGTAACAACTAAAACGAAATGATCGTCCTTTTTATGTAATGCAAATGAATGAATTAGTACATATGATCACACCATTCCAGCAAAAGCTTTACCGCTATGCCCTAAGGATTGTAGGAGATCGTATGGTAGCTGAGGACGTTATTCAAGAATTATTGATCAAAATCTGGAAAAAGAAAGATCAGTTTCTTCAGATAGACAACAAGGAAGCATGGTGTATGACATTGACAAGAAATATGTCTATAGATAAAACCAGAAGAAAAAAATACCGGACAAGTAACATTGACGATTTTCATTTCATCAAGGATTCATCAGCGACTCCTTATCAGTCAATCGAAAGTCAGGATAACATGAAAAAGCTTCACGATCTGATTAGTGGACTAACCGAAAAACAACAAACAGTAGTACACCTACGAGATGTGGAAGGTTATAGCTATAAGGAGATAAGTGGAATCACTGGTTATACCGTAGATCAAATAAAAGTGCATTTGCATCGCGCACGAATGATATTAAGAAAACAGATAAACAGGAGCGATTATGAATAAATCTCAAATCGATCAATTATTAGAAAAATATTGGAATGTTGAATCGACATTGCAAGAAGAAAAACAATTAAAGCAGTATTTCTCTTCAGGTAATATTGACTCGTCGCATCAGCAACATGCTCATTTATTTCAATATTTAAAAAGTGAAGCTGAACTTGAAAGTGATCGAAGTTTAGAGCTGACAGAAGAATCAATACGTGATCAAGAGTCAAAAGTTATCACATTCAATTTTAGGAAATTTATGTCCTTCGCAGCAGCCTTTATTTTTCTGATAGCTGCATATTTTGTGCTGAAAGAAGAGACAATATCAGCTGATCAAGAGTCATTATATGCTGGTAAATTTACAAGCCTTGATGAAGAAAGAGAAGCTCACGAAGCTTACGAAATCACAATGGAGGCATTGGCTTTCATGTCAAACAAAATAAATACAACGGAATCAGAAATTCAAAAGAATATGATCCCAATACAAAAAGCAATTGAAGTCATTTATTAATAGATATTATGCATAATTACTGGAAAATGAGCTCAATTATCATTTCTACATTTAAAATTCTAAAATAATGAAATACATAAGTTCCATAATATTAATACTCTTTTTAGCTGTTACTGGATTTGCACAACCAAATGGCATTGAGCAGTATTTCTCTAAATACAAGGATGATGAACGCTTTACGATGGTGTACGTCAGTCCAAAGATGTTCCAGATGTTTACTAAAGTCGCAGAAGGTGCAGGAGAGGATCTCGAGCCAGAAATCCAAGAAATGATTTCCAAATTAAAAGGTTTAAAGATTTTGACAACAGATGTCGATGCCAGAGACTTTTATAACGAAGCCATCGATATGTTTGACACAAGCCAATACGACGAACTGATGACAGTACGATCTGAAGGTGACGATGTCAAGTTTCTTGTCAAAGATTCAAATGGCGGCAACGTAGTTGAGGAATTGTTGCTTCTTGTAGGAGGTGATGAATTTGTCATGATGAGTTTCGTTGGAGAAATAAACTTACAACAGGTAGGTAGACTGGCAAGATCTATTGACATGAAAGGAGCCAATCATTTGGAAAAATTAAAGAAGAACTAAAACCATGAAAACACTATCTGCAATCATTATTTGTATGCTGACAATGACTGCTATCCATAGTCAAAAGGCAGTCGACAGATTCATCAACAAACACGTTAAAGAAGATCATACAATCACATTGTCCGTTCCAGGATGGGCGTTTGAATCTACCCTAAAGCTAGCTGCCAAAATGGATGATGAAGGGGAATTCCAGGATTATGCAAAATTAGCTGAACATGTAAAAAACATCAGGTTATTTGTCATCGAAGAAGATAATGAGATTCCCGAAGGCGCTGTTCAGAAATTGATCAAAACGATGGTTGAAAAAGAAGGTTATGATGAATACATCAGAATCAGATCAAAAGGAACAAATGTCAATCTATTTGCAATTGAAAGCAATGAAGCAATGAAACGACTCGTCTTTTTCATTGATGATGACGATACGTTTGTACTGATCCGACTCAAACTAGATTTGCCATATAGCATATTCGAAACATTGAATTACAAATTGAATGATGAGTTGAGGCCTTGACTCACTCTTCCTAAGTCCAAGTGATTTCAGAACAAAACAAGGTACTGAAGTACCTTGGACTTAATAAAGGAAATAAATTTTGACTTTTTGTATTTTGTTCTTCTAACAAGTTAACATGAAAGTCATTATCACCTTTTCAATTGTCATTTCTACCTTATTTACGAGTATCGGACAGCAGGTTACCCCTTTCGCTGAGCGATTAATAGAAGACCCAAGAGCAGAGTCAGCATTGGTTGCAGGTTTACCATTTACCAACATAGGTCCAACTATCTTCAGTGGTCGTGTAAGTGATATTGAAGTTAACGAAAATGACCCAAGTCATTTCTTTGTATCCTATGCATCTGGTGGACTTTGGTATACAAAAAATAACGGCACAAGTTTTACAGCTGTATTTGACCACGAGCAAGTGATGACGATCGGAGATTTCGATGTCAATTGGCAAGACAGCATTATCTGGGTAGGTACTGGAGAAGTGAATTCTAGTCGATCATCTTATGCAGGTGTCGGCATGTATGTCAGTTATGATTTTGGTGAATCCTGGGAACACAAAGGACTAGGTGAAAGCCACCACATCGGTAAAGTATTGATAGACCCTAGAGACAATAACTCGATTTTAGTCTCTGTTCTCGGTCACTTGTATTCTCCTAATCAGGAAAGAGGAATCTACCAGACTACTGATGGTGGCGAAAGCTGGAGTCAGCAATTATTTGTCGATAGCAATAGTGGT
Organism: uncultured Saprospiraceae bacterium; assembly: GCA_964398295.1. Taxonomy (GTDB): domain Bacteria; phylum Bacteroidota; class Bacteroidia; order Chitinophagales; family Saprospiraceae; genus CALFUK01. The sequence continues at coordinate 11,345 of CAYNMW010000055.1, forward strand.
GCAGTTGACATGATCAGAGACCCAAACTCACCAGACATTTTGTATGCTGCCACGTGGCATCGTGAACGTAGAGCATGGAATTTTGTAGAATCGGGTGAAGGTAGTGGCATTTATAAATCAACAGATGGTGGAACGAATTGGGCTAAACTCATCAATGGCTTTCCTCAAGGAGAAGGTGTAGGCCGCATTGGATTATCGATGGCACATACAGATCAAGGATCAAGAATTTATGCCTTGTTGGATAATTATGACAGAAGGCCTCCAGAAGATAAAAAGGAAAAAGGCTTAAGAAAAGACGACTTTAAAGACATGTCTGATGACGACTTCAACTCATTAGATGATGATGAACTAAAACAGTATTTGAAAAGTAATCGATTCCCTAAAAAGTACTCTGTAAAGAAAGTTCGCGAACTCTTTAATGAAGGGAAGGTTAAACCAGTTGACCTAGCTTCATATTTGGAGAACGCAAATAGTTTATTATTTGACACACCTGTTGTTGGTGCTGAGTTGTATGCGAGTGATGATGAAGGTGCAACATGGTATAAGACACATGAGGAATTTTTGGATGCAGTCTACAATTCTTATGGCTATTATTTCGGTGTTGTACGAGTCAACCCCTCTAATCTTGATGAAGTCTTTGTTTGCGGAGTCCCGATCATCAGGTCAGGAGATGGTGGTAAAACATTTAAGTATATCGGAGCAGATAATGTCCATTCTGACCATCAAGCATTATGGGTTAATGGCTCTAGAGACGGTCATATTATAAATGGCAACGATGGCGGCATCAATATCAGTTATGATGATGGCGAACATTGGACAAAATGCAATTCGCCTTCTGTGGGTCAATTTTATCACATTGCAGTTGATATGGATAAACCTTATAATGTGTATGGTGGACTTCAGGACAATGGAGTATGGAAAGGTCCACACACATATAGGCAAGGTACAAGATGGCATGCCAATGGCCAATATCCATACAAGTCAATCATGGGCGGTGATGGTATGTATACCCAAGTCGATCCTCGCGATAATGCAACAATTTACACTGGATTCCAATTTGGCAATTACTTCAGGTTGAATGACAAAACTGGTGATCGCAAGCGCATTACACCTCAACACGATTTAGGGGATGCTCCATTGAGATGGAATTGGCTTTCCCCTATACATCTGTCAACACACAATCCTGACATATTCTATATGGGTGCAAATAAACTCTTCAGGTCATTCAATAAAGGAGACGATTTTGATGCTATATCTGAAGACCTGACAACAGGTGGCAAAAAAGGTGATGTGGCTTATGGCACCTTATCATCGATACACGAGAGTCCGATTCAATTTGGCTTATTGTATACAGGTAGTGATGATGGCCTTATTCACATGAGCCCAAATGGTGGCTTTAGTTGGGAAATTATTTCGGACACCTTACCAGATAGTCTATGGGTATCTAGAGTACAAGCTTCAGCTCATGAAGTTGATCGTATATATGCTTCTTTGAATGGGTATAGATGGGATGATTTTACTCCTTATGTATACGTAAGTGAAGACAAAGGAAAGAACTGGTCAGCAATTGGCACCGGCCTTCCGATGCACCCTGTAAATGTGATAAAAGAAGATCCTGTAAATGAAGACATTTTATATGTTGGGACTGACTTTGGTGCATATGTATCATTTGATAGAGGACAATCCTTTCACCGATTCTCTGAAGGTTTACCCAATGTACCTGTCCACGATATCGTGATTCATCCAAGAGATCATCATGTGCTTATCGGTACGCATGGTCGTTCCATATATAAAGCCGATGTTTCTTTACTTAGAGAATTTAATGCTGTAGATGATACAGAATTAATCGTATATGCGACTAAAGAAACCAGAGCATCCTCTTTAGCTGGACGAAAATTTGGATTTTACGAAAGTGAAGGAGCTAAAATACCTCTATCCATTTATACTAAAACTTCAGGTTCAGCACAAGTGCAGGTTCTTGCCGAAAATGGAAGCATTCTGCAAACTCATACCAAGCAGTTAAAAACCGGATTCAACCAAATAGAAATTGACGGGAGCGTGCACGAAAGGCAAACTAAATTATTAGGTAAAGATGAGGAATTAGAGGAAGCTAGTGATGGAAATTACTATTTGCCGGAAGGTGAGTATACTGTCAAAGTAGTTAAAGGCAATACGAATGCAGAGCAGACCCTTATAATAAAATAATGGTGATTTAGGGCAAACAAATAATCATCTTTATTGATGTCCGAATCACAGTATTCTTTCAGTCTAGCCAGTATATTCCCATATAAAATGTCGAAAAGTGACATTACTGTCAAATTTTTTCGTTTTTATTGACCTAATCTAAGGGATACTTGTTATAAATGTTGAATCGTGTTGAATACAATTACGGTATCATGCATTGGAAAATAGTCACAGTTATGATGATTTTAGGAAGTGTCCTCCACGGGCAATCCTTATTCATTGATAATTTTGACGATAATTTTCTAGCAAATCACTGGAGTTTCCAAAGTTCAACATATACACCCATCGAAGAAGATGGTGTTTTGAAGATAGAGTACAACAGATCGGTCTCAAGCAGAGCATGGGATCAATTCAATTTAAGATTGAGGAATTTAAGTTTTAGTGAAAATCCAATTCTAAGTGTTGCTATAAAATCCGAAGTCAAAACCAATATAGTCCTCAAACCAGAGAATGTAAATACGGGAAGCGATTGGATAGAATTGTCAATTCCAGGTGATGGATTATGGCATCAATACGCGGTAGAGATGTTTGATGTTGTAAGCAGGCCTTTGGATATTGTCTACTTTTATTTTGATGGTGGCACGACGATACTTAAAAATGGATTGATCGAATTTGATAACTTTCAGATAGGTGGTGATGTATCTACCACTATGAATACAAATTTATTGGCAAAAGCAATTACCGATGCAGGCAGACTAGCTAATCATATCACAGAAGGAGAAGCTACAGGAGACAACCCTATAGGTGATAAAGAGGTACTCAAAACAATCATTAGCGGATTCAGTAGATTGCTTGCTGAAGTAGATGGGAATTCCACACAAGAATTGATTGATGCTGCTGCCTACTCACTTTATGATCACTGTATCCTATTTGAACAAAGAACTAAGCTAGATTTAGAACATTTTGCTGTTGATGGCGATTTAGTACACTCAGCCAAGGTACTGTTATCAAATCTACATAAGCTTAAAGGACCGAGATTTATGTATGGCCAACAAGATCCTGTTGGTGCTGGCGCCAGATGGATTGGTGATGATGAACGCAGTGATGTAAAGGATGTTACTGGTTCTCATCCGGCACTGTTCAATTGGGATGCAAATGAAATAACGCGACAAAAATCACGCGATCGGTTTTCTGATAGAATTGAAGAGTATCATGATCGTGGTGCGGTGACTTCTTTTGTGTGGCATCAACTTGATCCGGAAGGAAATGGATTTTTTGTAGATGAGGTATCAAATCCTAATGCGATTGCCAAGTCATTGATGCCTGGTGGTGAAAACAACCAACTATTCCTGGACAAACTAACACAGTTAGCAAATAACACCAAAACATATAGAGATAAAAACGGAAGGTCAATTCCAATCCTATTCAGACCATATCATGAGCACAATGGACATTGGTTTTGGTGGGGAACTGGCACTCCAGAGCAAGATTTCATCGACTTATGGCAGTATACAGTTGACTACCTAAAAGATGAATTAAATGTCCACAACTTCCTTTATGTTTTCTCACCAGATGGCACACAGATGAATACATCGGACAGATCCTATACCTTCCGCTATCCAGGAGAAGATTATGTTGATGTGCATGGATTAGATTTTTACTTCTTTAATGGTGGTAATGACTCCGAACAAAATCGTTTCATGAGGTCTGTAAATCAAACTGTTGAGTCTGCAAATTTTTTCAATAAACCATCAGCGATTACAGAGGTTGGAAATGAAGGGTTAACGATACCTCATTGGCATATGCAAAATTTACTCAGACCGATAAAAGCTAATGAAACGGCAATCCAAATATCCTATTTATCAACCTGGAGAAATGAAGCTGAGTTCAACCACTATGCACCTTTCACTGGACACAAATCAGTACCTGACTTTCTTGAGTTCTACAGTGACCCCACAACTATATTTCTCAATAATATTATGCCAGGCACTTCTGATGAGATTTATACTGACGAGTTAAGTGAAGCGAGCGATGCAGCCTTCATATATTATTATAAAATAAAAAACGGACCAAGTCAAAATGTCGATTCCGAAAATATCGTTTTCGATGATTTGGTAAATTTCAATTTCACAAACACAACAGCAACAATAGGCTTCTCTAGGAATGCTACAATAACGAGTGAAGGTATACCTCAAGAAAGTGATATAACCATCATTGATTTCAGCGAGCCAATTACATATACCGTCACCTCAGAAGACGGAACTGTACAAAGAGATTATACAGTTTCTCTGGATTTTCTATCTGAATTGGAGAATGTGCAAGTCGTGAATGATGATTTTATCGTAGATGTATTTCCCTTGCCTGCAAAAGACTTCGTCAACATAGAGTCTAACAATTCATTAAAATTAATCGAGACATATAATCTTGCAGGACAACTAATCAGGACAGTCAAATTAAACAACCATAGAGAATTACGCCTCAACAATCTTGGAAGAGAAGAATTTATTCTCCGTCTCGTAGATGCGAATGACCAGCAGGTGTTCAGAAAGTTGATTATTCATCGTTGAATAGTTTAGTCGTTGAAATCGTGTTTCAGAATTCACAACCCTGACCAGGAAGGCATTCACAACATAATCCCGACACACCATCTCTCTGGAAGTCTGACGACTCCGATAGTCGTGTCAGAAGCGTCGGAGGAGAATTAAAGGCTGCCCCTTAGCATGATCCACTATATCCTCAACAGTTCACAGATTTTTCATACCTTGAAGTTATAGTCACTTTTACTACAAATATGAAAAAATGTATCGTTCTCTCCTGTCTACTCTTGTCTATTGCTTTTATCATTTTCTCTTGTCAAACAAATGAAGGTGATGCTAAAAAAGGAAGCAAGAGTCACATCAATTCAATTACATCTTCAATAGATGACACTAGTCTTATCAATGCTGACGCCAATCAAGGCGACTGGCTATCCTATGGTCGCAATTATCAAGAAGACCGTTATTCATCCTTAGATCAAATTGATAAATCTAATGTTGCTCAATTAAATCTTGCTTGGGCAAAAGAACTTGGTGTCACGAAAGGATTACAAGCTACTCCTATCGTTGTTGACGGTATCATGTTCTTCTCGGGTCCGTTCAATCAAGTATGGGCAATAGATGCTCGAACAGGCGAACAGATTTGGTATTTAGATCCACAATTCGACCATGATAAAAACATACACCTGTGTTGTGGATTTACAAACAGAGGATTGGCCGTGTATAAAGGGAGCTTGTTTATGGGCATGCTAGACGGTCGTTTAATTTCGATTGATGCAGCGACGGGTGAGATCGAATGGGATGTGATGACGATCCCTGAGAATAGCAACTATTCCATTACAGGCGCTCCAAGAATTGTGAAAGGAAAAGTGATTATCGGTAATGGAGGTGCAGAAATCGGCGCAAGAGGATATGTAACTGCATATGACGCAGAAACTGGCAAACAAGAATGGCGATTCTATACAGTTCCAGGTGATCCATCCAAACCATATGAGCATCCAGATTTGGAAGAAGCAGCAAAGACTTGGAAAGGAGATGCTTACTGGGGACAAGGTGGCGGTGGTACAGTTTGGGATGCAATGGCTTATGATCCAGAACTAGATCTTTTCTACATCGGAGTTGGTAATGGAGCTCATTGGGATAGAGAATGGAGAAGTCCAGGTGGTGGCGACAACCTATACTTATCAAGTATCGTTGCTTTAAATCCAAATGATGGTTCATACGTTTGGCACTACCAAACCACTCCAGGTGATTCATGGGATTATACGGCTACTCAACACATAATTCTTGCTGATATTGAATTGGAAGGGACAATGCGAAAGGTATTGATGCAAGCGCCAAAGAATGGCTATTTCTATGTGATTGACAGGACCAATGGTGAATATATTTCTGCAGATAATTTCGTCTACCAAAACTGGACATCTGGAATGGATGAGAATGGCAGACCAATAGAAACTCCAAATGCGCGTTATCTTGATGGACAGACAAACTGGATTGCACCGAGTTCGCATGGCGGGCACAATTGGCCACCGATGAGCTACAATCATGAAACTGGTCTTGTGTATATACCTACTGCAAAGCAATCAGAACCATTTGTTCGAACAAAAAGTCCTGATGATCCAGGCGCACTCGGCGGAGGATTTGCCGCCAATGTTTCCTTGAATAATAAACTGTATTGGCCAGCAGTATTTGATACAGATCCTGGTGCACCAATACCGGGCACACAAAGTGGGAGACTCGTAGCCTGGGATCCAGTCACCCAAACAGAGGCTTGGGGTATAGATCAAGCGGGGATATACAATGGAGGTTTACTCAGCACGACTACTGGTTTACTGATGCAAGGTGATGCACTTGGCATGTTCAGTATCAGAGATGCAAGTAATGGAGATGTATTGAAGCAATTCGATCTTAGATCAGGTATCGTAGGTTCTCCAGTGACTTACTTAGTGGATGGCGAACAGTACATTTCAATCCTTGTTGGTTGGGGTGGTTATCTGGCTAAACTTCATAAAATGGTCCCAAGAATTCATCAAGGAACTGTGTATACGTTCAAATTGAATGGTGGAGGTACGTTCCCTGAAAAACTTCCTGGCCATGAGCAACCACTGACTACAATTAGAGATGATGCTGGTCCAGTACAAATAGGAGCTGGTTTCAATGTATTCTCCAGATTCTGTATCAGCTGTCATGGATTACCTGGAAGTGGTCACACGGCTACACCAGATCTTGCCAGATCAAGCGATGCCGTATTTGACAATTACGAAGATATTCTCATAAATGGTTCGCTGGCAGATTTGGGAATGCCGGGATTGAAGGGCTTAATAACCGAAGAAGAGATCAAAGAATTGAGGAGTTATATTTTCTACTCCGCTAAAGTTGTCGGAGAAGGTATGGATCCTGTTGCCTATTTGACGAGTGTAGCTGAAATGCAATATGCTGCCGATCAGGCGGCGGTGATTAAAGATTAGTTTAAAACTCAAACCTAGTATATAAACCAATTCCAAAATTGCTCGTGCGATGTTCTACTTCATAACTCTCAATAGTTATTGGCGTAGGACTGTACGTATAAATCGGTCGTAAGCCAACACTAACTTGTGGGCTAATTACATATTGAATAGGTAAAGCAAAACGGTAGCGAAGAGAAAGTCGATCTCGATAAAAATTCTCTATGTCAACCACTTCATCGTCTTGGGCAAATGCATCCGCTTCAACATTGAAAGTTATATTGACTAATGCTACAGCAGAAAAACCAATGTCAAATCTCCCTATTGGTCTGAAGTATTCAAAACCTATTGGAAAATCTAACGTACTGTAGTTGTTAAATAACCTGTTAGACTCTATCGCTATGGCGTTTACTAAGGTATCTCCGATGACAATAACGCTATCCATATTGGCGTCTATAAAAATATCTTTAATCACGTCCTCTATTAGAAAGGTCGTGTCTTTTTGTGTTTCAAATTCAAACCTATCTACAGATCTTGAATAATTGATACCAGTTACGAGATTAACCCCAAACTTCGTTTTAGCAATTAATTCCAATCCTGAATCAAAGGCATAGTATGGGGACTCATTCATGTCACGCAGTTGGTACAGGTTTGTCATTTCATTATTGGGTCCGAAACTATTGTTGTTAAAGACATAGTGTAGATAAGGTTGAATTACGAATTGAAGAGATGGGCTTTTCTCAGAAAATCCTGGACAAACTTCTGGAGCAGATACGCGATTGTCCGATTGATAGTTTAGCGGTGACAATTGCTGACCAGTCAACAATGCTAAATCTAGCAAATCTCTCGTCGTTTTGGAATTAATATCGGTAGCAGAATTTTCATCCATTACATTAGGTGTCTCTACTTCATTTTGTAAGAAGTACTCTCTCCTATTCTCAATTAAATTTCGAGAAGGACTTTGTCCATATTCTTGTTGTGTAAGTTCATTCACTGCTTCATTAACAGATACTTGATCCAAGACTTGAGCTTGTTTTTGCTCATTGATTTCTGTTTTTATATGTAATTGTTTAATTGGTTCGGATGACTCCTGAATGGTAGATGAATTAAAGTGTTCACTACTTCCACTTTTTGAGTCGTCCTTTTTATATTCTAAATTCTGTTCGGTTCTTACCTGGCTGGTCTTAAGTAATGTTGATTGCAGATCCGTTTTCTCATCTGCATTTGGCGTTACAAACGAGACCACTACTACAAAGAATAACATCGCCAACATTGGAAGTAAAATGAATAACCATTTTCTATCGCTTTTCTTTGGTTCTAATAAAGGCTCCAGCTTACTCCACACATCTCCAGCATTAATCTCACTATGATGAGTATTCAATTTTTGAAAGGCATTATCTACTCTATGATTATTCATATCGCTTGCTTTATATTTTTGGTCAATTGAGTTTGAAGCCACTGTCTTGCTCTCAGTAATTTAGATCGTGATGTATTTACGGAGATGTTCAGCAACTCGGCAATATCGGCATGCGGGTAACCATCAATCACATACAAGTTGAATACTGTTCGATTCGTCATTGGCATTTTATCAATTAATGTAAGTAGCTCTTCATTACTGAGTTCGTCAATGGCATTCGGGCTATAATCGATAACATCTAATTCTAATTGACACTCTTTTATTTTATTTTTTCTCAACTGCTGTAGACAGACATTTATCGTGAGTCTTTTCATCCAGGGCAATAGCGGTAGCTCAGAATTATACTTGGAAAAGTTTTTATAAATATGTAACCAACTGTCTTGCAAATAGTCTTCTGCTGTTTCGTAATCCGAGGCGTATCGTCTACAAATCGTAAAAAGGAGTCCAGAATATTGTATGACAATAGTTCTAAACTCCTTAATGTGATTGTGGTTACTCAAAAATATCTTTAGTTTATTTTACTGTAAGTTGAAAATCTACAGATATAGTATAATTATCCTCTTCTGTCCCTTCTGCAAAATCTAATCTAAAAACCATTGTGCTAGTAAATGCTCCTTTAATTACGTCGCCTGGATTTTCACCATATGAGACTAGACTACCTTCAATATTTCTTTGCCCTCCAAAATTTTCTGCTATGAACAATTCTGGATTGACTTCATTGATAATTTCTAATACAAATACCTCTATGTTTATGTCAGACACAGGAGTATCGCATCCATCGATATGCTCCAATGTTATTTGAAAGCCGTCTTCTTCTGCTTCTCTTCTATTTGAAATAAAGGATAAATTTCCAACTTGTTCCACTTGAGTTGTTGGAGGTGTGTCAATAGATCCTCCACAAAATGAAGTAACAATATCACTAAACACAAATCTCATTTCTTCATTTGTTACACTATTCGTTATCAATATGTTTACGAAATCAGCAGATGTATCATTTTCATCACATATGCTTAAATCTCCTGCATCAATGTCATTTTCCAACTGCAAAATTACTGGTTCACTAGTAAGTGTGAAATCTGAATTAAACCCTACAATGCTGATCTCTTGTTCATCACAAATAATAATGCCTTCGTCAACTTGTCCATTTTCTACGTATAAATATATATGGTTATTAATTAGTAGAAATCCAGTTTCTAATAAATCACCATTACAATCAAAAAGAGTAGCTGTCAGATTGACTTCATCCACATCAGATGTAAAGTCTAGCTCTCCTATATTCATATTTTCGTTAAAAGGGCCCACTTCTGTTTGACCTATTTCGTCTCCACATTCATCTAAAAAGATAAGTGTGATATTTTCATCTTTAGGAATATAAGCGGTAAACCCTCCATTTGCATCTGCTTGTTTACGCTGTCTTGTTTCACCATTACTATCCACAAATTGAATAATAGCAAACGGTGCATCAACACTTCCTTCGATGACAACAAAATCATTTGGATCATCAATATTCCAATAACTAAAATGACTCAATTCAGAAACATAAGTATCACCTTGCTTAATTGACACGCCTTCTTCAATCCATAAACCGGTTGTTTCATCCAAGGACCATAATGGAACTTGATCAGGTGCAGAACTTGATAGAGACGCTGGAATAGTTTGTATCCACCTAACTGTCTGCCCATCTCTTACTTGTAATTCTGCTCCAGCATCATCTGTAAGCTCAGCGACTAGCATTCCGTAAGAAAGCAACGTCACCAATTCTTGTTCAAAAGTCACCCCTTGCAAACTTCCCGGGAGTAACTCATTGATATCTTCTGCAGTTGGATCTATAAAGTGTAAGGCGACATTGACCGAACCTGCAAACAAGTCGCCATTTTGAGTAGCAACTGCATCTGGTGGAAATACTAAAGTCAATCCTTCATCAAGATTTATTGTAAATGACTCAGAAGAAGAAAATTGATGTGTAGGTAAATTGGACAGTAACTGAAAATCAGTTGTATTTACACTCCCTGCGATTGGATCTATTCTTCTGATAGCTGGAAAAAAGCCTTCTCGCTCCAACGTAATTACTTCACCAAATCGATTGGCATTTGCTGATTCAAATAAGAAAAACCCATTCGAATTTGAAGGATTTGTCTGACCTGCGAAGTCAACTTCGACACCTTGTAAAGCCTGACCATTCTCATCAAAAACTCTACCTAAGACATCAGCTTCTACACGAATTGTAGGACCAGGTATTTCAGGAATAATTAAAGACGTTTCTGAAAATTCATCTTGACAGGAACTTACCACAATCACCATCAACAGTAAATAAAAGAAATGCTTCATAATGCATGATTTTGTATGCTATGTTCATATATACATTTATACGACTTTACGTTGCACGAGATCTCAACTATTTTAGAAAATGAGCTAAATCATTCATGAGATAAAGAGTCCTTGATCTATCGTCCACAAAAATCAAGTAAAGTTGGCCAGAGTTTCAGATACTCAACCTATCGTAATTTGCTACTAAAATGCCACAAACAAATACCTGCACACACAGAAATATTCAGCGAATGCTTAGTACCAAATTGTTGAATTTCAATTGCACTATCTAACAACGGTAAAACTGCTTCACTTATTCCATTTACTTCATTGCCAAAGACAAGTGCGATTGGTTTGTCAAACGCCCCTACTAGATCAGTAAGGGGCATCGAGGAATCAGTTTGCTCAACACCACAAATGGTATATCCCTTTTGTTTCAATCGCTCGACGCATTGTGCTACATCTTTGATGTGTTCCCAATCCACACTTTCAGTGGCACCTATAGCAGTTTTGGTAATTTCTCTATGAGGAGGGGTTGCAGAAATACCAGTCAAATAAATTTTCTGAATTTGAAAGGCATCACTGGTTCTGAATACGGAACCGATATTCATCCCAGATCTGATGTTATCTAACACAACAACTATCGGCAATTTTGCTGAAGCCTTATATTCTTCTAAACTTGATCTATTGAGTTCTTGAAGCTTAAGTTTGCGCATAGACTATGCAGTCACCTCTTGTTTTGTGTTGACATGTTTGATGCACGCCTTTATAAAACCAGCAAATACTGGATGTGGCCTTTCTACCCTACTTCTCAATTCAGGATGAAATTGCACACCTACAAAAAATGGATGAGCAGGCATTTCTATAATTTCAACAAGCCCACTTTCTGGATTTACCCCGGAGGCAATTATACCATTATCCTCCATTTGTTTCAGATAGGTATTGTTGAATTCGTAACGGTGACGGTGTCGCTCACTGACCTCTTCTTCTTGATACATTTCCATTGCTTTAGTGCCTTCTTTAACCATACAGGTATAAGCACCAAGTCTCATTGTCCCACCTTTTTGTGAAATCATTTTTTGTTCAGGCATCAGATCAATAACTGGATCTACAGCTTTTGGGTTGATCTCAGTAGACTGAGCCCCTTCTAATCCAATAACATTTTGAAAAAACTCTACAACCGCTACTTGCATACCAAGACAGATTCCGAAAAAGGGAATCCTATTTTCTCTGACGTATTGAATTGCTTTTAATTTACCAGGAAGACCTCTTTCTCCAAAACCAGGTGCTACCAATACACCATCAACAGCTTCGAAGACTTCAGCAAAATCTACATCTGCTTCTAAACTTTCTGAGTGAATGGGAATAATATGAGCTTCGCAACTATGTTGAGCGGAAGCGTGCACAAATGCTTCATAAATTGACTTATATGCATCTGGCAACTCATTGTATTTACCTACAAGCGCAATTTTTATATGATGTTTCGGATTTTCTAGTTTGTACAAAAATTCTTTCCACGTATCGATATTGAATTCTTGCTTTGGTTCCAGCTCTAGTCTATTCAGTACTAGCGTATCCAATTTCTCTTTTTGCATGAGGATTGGTACGTGATAAATAGAAGAAGCATCAATTGCTTCTATGACTGACTCATCCTGTACATTGCAAAACAAGGCTAATTTCTTCCTGATGTCTTTGGGTAGTGGATGCTCTGTACGACAAACAAGGATATCTGGTTGGATTCCCGTTTCTTGTAATTCTTTTACAGAATGCTGTGTCGGTTTTGTTTTTAATTCCTTTGCGGCACTCAAATATGGAATTAGCGTCAAATGAATGGATAATATATCCGCTTTCTTTAAATCCCGACGTAGTTGTCTCAATGCTTCCAAATATGGAAGTGATTCGATATCGCCTACTGTACCACCTATCTCTGTGATGATAATATCGTACTTGCCACCAATTTCCAATTGAAGGACACGTCGTTTGATCTCATCCGTGATGTGAGGAATTACTTGTACCGTTTTACCTAGATAATCGCCATGTCGCTCTTTATTAATTACCGTTTGGTAAATTTTACCTGTGGTTACATTATTGGCCTGTGAAGTAGAAATATTGAGAAATCGTTCATAATGGCCCAAATCCAAATCTGTCTCTGCACCATCATCCGTGACATAGCATTCTCCATGTTCATATGGATTTAATGTTCCAGGATCAACATTGATGTATGGATCTAGTTTCTGTACGGTAACAGTAAATCCATGTGCTTGTAACAATCGACCTAATGATGCTGAGATTATTCCCTTACCTAATGAAGATGTGACACCGCCCGTAACGAAGATATATTTTGCCATTGTATGGTTTTAGTTGGTAACGGAAGTTTTGACTACGCTACGGGATATAAAGGTAAATAAAATCTGTCAAATGAG
>CAYNMW010000056.1:0-24557 GCA_964398295.1 uncultured Saprospiraceae bacterium
AAATCAACACATCAGCAAATCAATACATCAGCAAATCAACACATCAGCAAATCAACACATCAGCAAATCAACAAATCAACAAATCAACACATCAACAAATCAACACATAAAAATCAATCGTTAGCTGACAAAAATTGTTTGGCAGATACTTTTATCAAGCCCTGGACTGAATTCAATATCATGCTGGCGCCTTTATCAATTAACTCTTGTGCGCGATCGGATGAACCTGCAACTGTTCCATAAAACTTGCCGCTGTCAAGTACAGTTTTAAAAATTTTATCCAACATGTCTTTCACTTCTGGATGACCTGGACCATCATAGAATCCCATTGACATCGCTAAGTCTCTTGGTCCAATAATAAAACCATCAACACCCTCTATTTTGCATATTGATTCTAAATTGTCAACACATGCCATTGATTCGATTTGGGGTAAAACAAGTGTTTGTTCGTTAGAAAATGACACATATTCTACTTGAGAATGTCGGCCCTGCATATAATCAGATGATCTCACTGGACCAAGGCCTCTATTTCCTATAGGTGGATATTTGACGGCTTCGACTAACCGCTTAACATCATCGGCATTGTCAATTGATGGCATCATGACTCCCATGACACCAGCATCCATGAATTGCAATATCAATTTTGGATCAACACTTCTGATTCTGGCCAAGGGAGTACAATCTACATTTTCACAAGCACGCACAAGATTTGTAACATCTGAGATAGAAATACCTCCATGTTCACCATCTATCATATAATAATCAAATCCATTTAAACCTATGTACTCACAGATAGTCGGATCAGTAGTTGGAGAGATTACACCATAACATGCTTTTCCCTCCTTAATTTTAGATTTCACTTTATTTTCTCTCATAACTTATCCGATAGGTTCTCCTTTACTGATTTTATCTCTGACAAAATTCATCAAGCCACCAGCTGCGCTTACTTCCGCAACAAATGGAGCTGGAGGTACTGAATTAAATTCTTTACTATTTGTGATATTTTTTATAATACCTGAGTCTGGATCATAACTTAGTGTATCACCAGTTTGGCAGTGTTCTGCAATTCCTTTTGATGTGACAAATGGCAATCCATAATTAATGGCATTGCGAAATTGTAGTCGGGCAAAGCTATCGGCAAAGACTGCCTTGACGCCTGCACCAATAAGTCCTGCTATCACATGCTCAATACTCTTTCCTCCACCCGCAAAATTGTGAGCAGCAACAATAAACGTATAGTTATTATCCTTGAAGCCATTTTCTTTATTGAATTCTTCTTTGACTCCTGCCATCACCCATTTGCTGTTATCTTCAGCATCAATTGCTGATGTCCAGTATTCTTGAATAATAATGTTATATGCCATTACATAATCATCTGCAACCCAACAAGTACCTTCTATTTTACTCATATTAATTCCATTAATTCATTAAAAACACGTTTTGCTGATTCTGCAGCACCTTCCATTCCCCTGGAATGACTAGCTGTATGTTCACCTGCAAAATGGAGATTCCCAGCTGGCTTGATCATTTCCTCGAACCAACTGACTTGTCCAACATTAAATTCACAGTAAGCACCCTTAGCATATTTGTAGGTTCCCCATGAGTGAGTACCTGTATATTCAATCTTTCCTTCACTAGAGGGTCTTATTTTCTTCATATTAACCATGACATAATCTCTAATTTCCGAGTCAGTCATCTTGTCAAAGTATTTTGTTCCTTTACCGTTTACCCATGCAACCAAACTCCTATTGCCTTCCCCAAAGCCCATTGTCATGATTCGCTCCAAAGGCGTATCCGTCCACATGGAAGGTGACATGCCATCTTCTTCCCAGTAAGGTTCTGTAGCTTCAAAGTGTATTTGTGTGATATTTGTATAACCCAAATTGACAATCGCTTTACCTTGATTCTTCGAAAGGGGAGCATCTATATTGACTCCTCTTAATGTGCTGAAAGGCAATGTAGATATTACTTTATTCGCCTTTGTAGAAGAACCATCTTCACAAATAACCTGACATCCACTGTCCGAACTTGAAATCGAAGTGACGAATTTATTCAGACGTAAGTCTCCTGACAATGATTGTACTGTCGCATCTATCAAAGATTTTGTACCGCCTTCAAAATTGTATATAACGTTAGATCCATTGAATTTTCGAAATGCTCTGCTGTGCAGGGAATTGATGCATGATGTATCAAAGACATCATTGTAATTGCTGCTGATGTTTACCAATGCTATTTCCTCATCTGTTCTTCCTAATTTTTTGAGATAGCTTGCATAGGTTTCATCAAGGTCAGCTCTTTTATACCATGAATCCAATGCTTCTAATGCCGGCGGAGTTTCAGGAGTGATGAATTCGAGTAAAGCAGGATTTTTGGATCGGTCTTCAAAAGTAGGAATAAGCTTTCCATTCATGTAAAATGAGCGACCGCTATTTGTCAATGCTGTAATGTCAATAAGTCCGACATGTAGATCTGTAACAAGACGCATCACTTCAGTATATTTATCGCCAATGCCCCTTCCGCCTACATCCTGTTGAATGGATGGGTGATAATACATGCGACCTCCAAATCTGTCATTGCCTTCTAATAGTATGTATTCTTTTCCTGCTTTTTCAAGCAAATAAGCGAGATATAAACCAGCAAGACCACCACCTAAAATGAGGAACTCCGTATCAAGTGATTTTGAGCAAGCATAGGGTGCTATGCTGAAGACTGAACCAGCAATAAATGCATTTGATATGAAGCTTCGACGTTTCATCAAATGCTTGTTTTTTGTTCTGATATTGAAACAATATACGTGTTGAATACTTTAGCTTGGTCTAAAATCAATAATAAAGTAATAGAGAAAACTGATAAATAATATAAAATATTCACTAGTCGCATTGTCTTACAATTTTCTAGGATCAGTAATTACGCCATTCAGTGCTGAAGCAGCTACAACAGCTGGTGAGCTTAAATAAATCTGGGCATTTTTACTTCCCATTCTTCCTTTCATATTTCTGTTTCCTGCTGATAAGACGATGTCTCCATCACCAGCGACACCAGTATGGATTCCAGCGCAAGCCGCACAACTTGGTGTGTCGATTGCAACTCCAGCTTTTATTAATGTTTCTAAATGCCCAGCCTGAAGAGCTTCTAAATATACTGTTTGACTAGCGGGCACTAAAAGCATATTGACATCTCTGTGGACCTGTTTGTCTTTGAGAATGTTTGCTATCATTGCTATGTCTTCTAGCCGGCCATTGGTACAAGTTCCGACGAATGCTTTATTGAATTTGGTGCCTTCTATTTGATCGACAGTTACGGTGTCATCTAGTTTGTCTGGAAGTGCAACAGTAGGAGCGAGGTCGTTGATGTCAATTTCATAAACTTGCTCATATGATGCATCATCATCGCTTGCGATCATTTCCCAATCACCTTTTGAAATACCATCTAAATAGCTTGAGGTAACCAAGTCAGGTGCTACGATTCCATTTTTAGCTCCAAGGTCTACGGTCATGTTACAAAGCGTCATTCTTCCAGCCATTTCAAGCGATTGGATTGCAGGACCTGTGAATTCCAGAGTCTTATAAATGAGGTGTCCATTCCAATGCATCATGCCCATGATGTGAAGACTAAGATCTTTGGCCATTATCCATGGTTGCCATTTTCCTGTTATGTGAAACTTTACAGAATCAGGTACTCGAAACCAAGCTTTACCTGTTGCCATTGCAACTGCAGCATCTGTTACACCTACAGCATTTCCAACGGCTCCGACTGCTCCGTACGTATTGGCATGCGAATCTGTCCCAATACTAATTTTGCCAGGAAGCACATGACCTTGTTCTACCATAATTTGGTGTGCAATGCCCTGTCTACCTAAATCATAAAAATGAGTAATGTCGTGCTGTCTGACAACTTCCCGCCATTCATTGAGCATAGTTGCAAATTTTTGATTTGGCGGTGGGACAAGGTGATCGGAAACGCAAATGACCTTATCCTTATTAAAGACTTCTGTTTTTCCCAGAGATCTGAATTTATCAAAGCAGGTTTTGCCAAGATAATCCATAGTCATGACTGATTCTACATCTACCCAAACCAATTGTCCTGGTTTGACAACATCACGGCCACTATTACGTGCCATTATCTTTTCTGTAATGGTCATTCCCATATGTGTTTATTTATCTGATCTGGACGGTTGTCCGTTAGTTCGAATATTTGGAACATCCATCCAAAATTGTGGGTCGATTTCTTCCATGGTTTTAGTCTGGCGTTCGTCAATCATCATCAGGCCCTGAAATTCATCATCTTGCGCCCATTTCCAGCATCTGATTCTGTGCTTATCTTCTGGACCTATTAAGTCAATGATTTCATACAATTTTGAACCAGGGCGATCTATGTAAGACCAAGTCAGAATAACACTATCATTAGTCTCCCAGGCTTTACCTTTTATACGTGGATTGTCAAAGATGAGTTCATCATTTTCATTAAAATAACAAACACCAAAATCGTGACATTCGTAATGTCCATCATCCCATGTATATTCATTCACCTGATGATATTCTCTATCTCCATCCCATCGAATAGATAACTTTGACTTCCATTTATCTCTAATCGATCCATCTGGTTCAATTCGAGTATAAGTCCCTTCCCATACCCCAGTGTGCTTTGGAAATATTTTTAATGCCATAAAATGATTTTTATCAAATTTAAAAAAAATGGTTAATTAAGTTAACAATTAATAATGTTAATTATTATTTTCATAGAAAAATAAGACAATGCTTATGAAACAAACTATTGTAAATTTCATTGGATCTTTAATGATCTTAATTGGTTTGGTGGGTATATCCACGGCCCAACAAACTGTATCTGGTAAATTAATTAGTGATGAAGGAGAAGAACTAGTAGGTGCTACTGTTATGGTTAAAGGTACTGCAAGAGGTACAATTACAAATATTAATGGAGATTATAGTATAGAAGCCAATAATGGAGATGTAATCGTATATAGCTATATAGGTCTAATAACTACTGAGCAAGAAGTGAATGGCAATCTGTTGAATGCTACTCTTAAAACTGATGCAACAACCTTATCGGACATAGTTGTAACTGCAACTCGCCAACCTATTAGGAAAATACAGACTACAACTTCTATCACAACAATTGGATCAGAAGAGTTAGCAAACATTCAACCAGAATCTGTAGCAGAGGCTTTAAGCTATACTCCAGGTGTTACTGTGGAAAATAGTCAGGGTAGAAAATCGAATTATAACATTCGGGGCTTTCCATCTGGAAATACATATGTCACTACCTTACTTGATGGCCTTCCTTTGAATGGGTTTTCGGCCAGGTCTGCTGGGGTAAATGAATTTTTGGCCTTAGATAATAATACGGAACGAGTTGAAGTAGTCAGAGGTAGTGGTGCTACTTTATTTGGAAGGGCTGCTGGTGCTGGTGCAGTAAATCTTGTATCACGATCAGGAGGTGATGAATTTGAAGGATCAGTATCTTTTACCCGTTTCAATAACGTGGTGAATGAAGGTCATCCTTTTGAAGGTGATTTTGATTATAGAGTAGATTTCAATGTCAATGGACCTCTAGAAGGAGGTATTAAGTACAGCATTGGTGGTTACATAATGGAAGACTCTGGATTTAAAGAATGGGCGACTAAAGATCAAGGTGGCCAGATAAGCGCAAATATTGAATTCCCTGTATCTGATGCGATCGATTTGAAAGTTTATGGAATCGTTAGTAATAATCAATTTAATAATCTAACCGATGTCCCATTTGATTTAGGTACACGAGAAATAGCTGAGGGATGGGATAATAGCAATTCATTTTACCCCGATAATAGTCAGCTCAATTTCACCTCTGAACTTAGAACAAGTACGTTTGCGCCTATTCAGTTTACAGCGCCGTTGTTAGATTCTAATGGAAATACAATCACACAAAATCAAGTATCTGATAATCGTGAAGATGTCGATGGTGGTTTAGCTGGTCTTAGTGCAGAAATTCGTCTCAGTGATAATGTTACTCTGTTTGAAAAAATTCGTGTCAGCAGTTATGACTGGAGAGATCACAATGAAATATCATTGACTACATTTTATAATTTTGATTCCAATATCCTTCGGCTGAATGCAAATTCAATAGGTGATATTAGTGATTTAATCAATGAAACTCGTCTACAAATTGAAGCTGGTTCTGACAGAGCAAAACATCTGTTCAGCCTTGGCTTTTATTTGAGTAGAGCTGAATATGATCGTTTTGGCGGTCTTCATTTTTATACTTCGAATGTCGATCCGAGACCGACGTATGGATTTTTTGGCCCTCCGGGAACACCTCCTCCTACGAGATTCCAACTCTCAACTACCACCTCTCACCAGGAAGAGAATGTTGTTGGACTGTACGTAGGAGATGAGATGGTATTTAATGAAAAGTTAAGCGTGAATGTTGGCATTCGATGGGATCGGATGACAGGATTTTTTAATAACGATCCTGAAGAAATTGATGGCTTAGATTTTAACCCAGCTGAATTAGAAGAAAACGAACTAAATTTTTCTAATTTTTCAGGTTCCATCGGTGCGAATTATTTGATTTCTCCTCGAACTGCTGTTTATGGTAGTTTTGTGCGTGCATTTTCATTGCCTTCGGTTGGTCTTAATACACCTATTCCAGAGGATGATGAGATTGTATGGAATTCTGAAATAGGTTTTCGTTTTGGTATAGGTGGTCTTGGTGTAGACTTAGGACTCTTTAATACTATAATTAACAATCGTGTTGCTGTAGTTTTTGATCCTATGGCTGCCAATGGACAGACATTCATACCTTTACCAATTGGTGATAATTCTGTCAGAGGTGGAGAACTGCAATTGACTTATGCGCCACAGGCAATTAAAGGACTTTTGCTTAGGGGATCAATCACAGTGCAAGATTCTGAATACAGAAGAGATTCAGAAGGCAATAGTTTTGGAATTACACTTGATCGAATTGATGATGATGGTGATCCTGATACACCTACTGTCATTCAGGCAGACCTTGATAATTTATTTGGGTTAAACGTCATCACAGACGAAAGAACGGGCGATCCTGTTATCGATGTTGCTGGCAATAGAGTCCAGAATACACCAAATCTTATCTACTCATTCATAGTAGGATACAATTCTAATTCATTTGGTATATCTTATGATATGGTCCAATATAGAGGAAGGTTTGCCACAGCATTAAATTTATATGAAACACCAGATTTAACTGTTGCCAATGCAAACGCCTATTATCGTTTTGGATTTAATAACGGTACTGGCCTTAGATTGGGAATCCGTATCAAGAATCTTTTTGATAGTAACGGAGCACAGCAACTTGTTTTAGGTAGTACAAATGATAGTGTGCTCATACAAAGACAAGCAACACCAGATTTTGATGGTGTACTAGGATTTGGTATTGTCCAGATTCCTAGAAGAGTTCTATTAACTCTAGGTTTTGACTTTTAATAATGTAGAATAAATATGGTTTTTACAAGCATAGCATCCTTTAGCAAGACTAAAGGATGCTTCTTTAGTTATAACACGATGACAAAACAAATCTTTCTTCTCCTATATATATCATTGATATTGAGCTGCAAACAAGCTCAGGTGATAAACTCCACCGTAACCCCGACAATTGAACCGACTTTTCTCAATCTTGATCTAGACAAGCCTGAAGATAATATGCTGGCATTTGTCAAAGTGAGAGGTTCATTAGATGAGAATGAAGAAGTCATTTATTATGCAAATGGTAAAATATATGGTTTCGTTGGTGGTGAACGCGATAAACCTCTTATGGGATTCGAAATGTATAATATTGGCAGAAATGTAAAAGTGGCTGAAAACGAATACCAATTATTAACGAATGAAGTACTGCTTTATACTGACTTGAAAACTGGGGAAGTATTGGAACAATTCGAAAATCCATATACAGGAGAAACAGTTGAAGTAACACATGTTTGGAATTCGCCAGTCAACCAGGAGTATAAATTGAGCGGCAGATTTGGACCTTGGGGCGTGAATCACAATAAGTACGGAGAGGATATGATTTGTATGAATGCGGATATTTTCCTTGCATATCCATCCCCATTGACTGTAGAAGAATTTCCTGAAAACGCTCAGTCAGATCTATATGAAGCAGCAGAATTGTTTCAGTTTTTCTTTTCTGAACGAGATGTAAATAATCCTATGATTAAGAGTGTGCCAACGACCATTTCCTGGACAAGACTTGGACCATGGTTGCCCTGGTTAAAGATGGCACAACGACCTGGCAATATGGTTTATCAAGGCGCAGGATATAAATTGTCAGAAAAAGATTATGATCAAATGCCTGCAGTTCTAAGAAATTATGTCCTTGCTAATAATCCAGAATACAGGCACGCACCATCAACATTTTCACATCCAAATGAGACCAGCTGGACATATTTCAAAAAACTGAATTCTAAATAGGCCTGTGCGATACTGGAAAGGAACCCGATGGTGGATTATCGGGACAATCTTCATTGCTACCACGATCAACTATATAGATAGGCAAGCCTTATCTGTGGCGGCTCCATTCATTAAAGATGATATTGGTATATCGAATGAACAGTATGGATGGATCGTATCGGCTTTCTTATTGTCTTATGCAATCATGCAGGCGTTGTCTGGATCATTCATCGATAAGATTGGAATCAAAAAAGGATTCTCATTTGCCGTAGTGTGGTGGTCAATAGCATCCATTGGTCATGCCTTTGGAAAAGGATTTGCCAGTTTTGTTGGCTTGCGATTTTTATTAGGAATTGGAGAAGCAGCAAATTATCCGGCAGCCATGAAAGCAATCTCCAAGTGGTTTCCAGAAAATGAGCGAAGCAAAGCTACAGGTATACTTAATATGGGTCCCGGATTGGGAGCCGTGATTGCGCCGCCACTTATGGCCTATTTGATTTATTCAGTTGGATGGCGAATGGCATTTGTCATAACTGGATTATTTGGTTTTGTGTGGTTGATCTTATGGTTGTTTGTCTATGCTGATCCGAAAGAACATAAAAAAATGTCACCTGAAGAAAAGCAGATCATTCCGTCTCAGAGCGATGGTGAAAAATCGAACATCAATTGGCGATATATATTTTCATCACGAGAAGTGTGGGGATTAAGCTTGGCAAGATTCGTGTCGGATGGTTCATTTTATTTTTTCATTTTTTGGTTGCCTAGTTTTTTGGTGGACATGAAAGGATTTGATTTGAAAGCCATTGGGATGTTTGCCTGGATTCCGTTTCTTGCTGCTGATATTGGGAGTTTAGCTGGTGGCTGGTCAGGGAGTGCCTTGATTAATAGGGGCATGTCTTTAGATAAATCCCGGAAAGTGATCATGTGGATTGGTGCCATTTTTATTGTTCCTGTTTTATTGTGTTTATTTACGGAGTCAGCAATGTTGTCTATAGCTCTAATTTCTTTAGCATTATTCAGTACCCAATTCAAACAATCGTCGATGTTTACTTTGCCCGTGGATATATTCAAATCAAAAGATGTTGGTACGATTTGGGGAATTACCGGATCTGCTGGCAGCTTTGGCGCCATGTTATTTACCCCTGTGATTGGATGGTTGATTGACAATATGTCTTATTCTCCAGTATTTGTGATTGTCGCTTTTTTACATATTGTTTCTGTCATTATTATTCATTTGTTTATACCTAAAATAGCACCAGTACCTACATGAGATTACTAGCCTTTTTATTTACCCTTTCGGGAATGTTTGCTTGTATATCTGAACAAGCAGAACAGTTGACTGCAGATGGTATTATGGCGAAAGCATATGAAAAAGCAGGAGGGCAATTTTGGCAGAAGCCTTTAAGTTTGTCCTTGTTTGGCAATGGGATATTTTATTTTGAAAAAGACACATTCATTCATGAAAGTCATGCGATGTATCGGGTATATGAATCAACCAAAGAGGATTCACATGCAGCGAATGGTAAGGTCAGAATCGAATCATACAGAAATGGCGTTCCAATAATTTTGCTGACTTTTGATGGAGAGCACACATATGACTTAAATGGTCGACAAGATAAATCTGAAGCTGATTCCAGGTGGGCTTCTAATTTTGGTTATGGTGCGATCAGACATGTGTTTGATGAAGGTTATTCGCTAGAATTGCATGGTGAAGATGTCATACATGGAAAGCCTACGCATACCATTAAGTTAATTGATCCAAATGGTGGGGAGAGTTTTTTTGATATTCGAAAATTATCTTATGAGATTGTAAAAGTTGGATTTGATACACCACGGGGATGGCATTTTCGCTTATATTCTCAATTTTTTCAAAAACCAGAATATTCATGGAATCAAGCTGGAAAAGTTGAATTATATTACAACGACAAGAAATCAAATGAAATATACTGGACGGATTTTGCTGTAAATGAGAAATTGTCCGATGAACTGTTTGTAATCCAAACGAATAACCTTTCTAAATAATACATATGAAACATTTAATTACACTTTTACTTTGTCTCACATTCATCTTTGAGTATGCATCTGCACAGGAAGTTGTGTTAGATGGAAAAGATGCAATTATTGCAAGAATGAAGGCAACCTGTGGGACTACTCAAGAAGGAAAGCCTAGATATGGGATGTGGGAAGGAAGAGCATATAGCCGTGTTCCCGGAGAGAAAGACAAGCATATTTTTAATGTCGTTGGTATCAACACCAGACAGTGCAACATAGTTGAAGATGACATCAAAGGGTCAGGATTCAAAAGTGTGGGACGCGAAATCATGATGTACCTTGATCCTGAGACAGATGAAATTATGGATACATGGACAAATCCTTGGACCGGAGCAGAAGTAGAGGTATTACATGTTGCCAATGATCCTGTCAATATGCGTGGGTTCAGGTATGAAAAAACAGCTGAAGGTAAAAATGTTTCGCCTATGAAGTTACGTAAATATGGAGCTATCACATTTTCAGCAGATGAAATTCCATTGTTTTATGACAATCCATTAGGAAGCGAATATCAAGTCTATGTAGGTGGAGCATATCACGCTATGGAGATATTTAATTCCATTTACCGATCGCACGAAATGTTGGATTCCAATGTAGAGAGTTTGACTCATTCGAATATAGCATGGTCAAGAGTTGCTCAATGGTTACCATGGATGGAAATGGGTTCTAAACCCGGCATCATGATTTTCAATGCCACAGGATTTAGCACATTTGAAAAAGGAGAAATCTGGCCACGACTACAAAAAATTATGGACGAACGATATCCATTGTACAATACGCCTCCTCCATTAGACGACAGTCGTCCTAATGAAACAAGTTGGACGGTATTTAAAAAACATATGAAAGAAAAAGAGAAGAAGACAGTAAGAGGGACTAGTCGAAGTCATTGAATCATATTGAAAAATAACTGGCGATCATCCTCCTTTAACTAAAGGGAGACTATGGCTATCAACATTTTGTTATCCCATCAAAGGAGACAGCTGCATTCATTTTAAAATATTTTATTCCAATTAATGAAAAATAAACGCCTCGTCCTAGCTTCGAGACCATCAGGTCTGATCAAGAACTCAGATTTTAATCTTGAAGAAGTGGACATGCCTAAGGTTAAGGATGGAGAAATATTGATCCAGACCAACTATCTGTCTTTGGCTCCTGTCATGAAATATTACATGTTGGATGGTGCAGGATTTGAAAATCCATTAGCGATTGGTGACACCATGCGAGGACGAGGAGTTGGCAAGATCATTGAATCGAAGAATAGTCAATACCCTGTAGGCAAATTCGTAACTGGAAAATTTGGTTGGCAAGAGTATGTGATCTCAGATTGTACAGCAGATAAGATGATGTATTTACTGGATGATCATGGATTATCTCCATCAACGGCACTTGGAATACTTGGGGTTACAGGTTATACATCTTATTTCGGATTATACGATGTCGGAGAGCTGAAAGAAGGAGATACTGTACTTGTGTCTGCAGCAGCTGGTGGAGTAGGCAATATACTCGGCGGATTGGCAAGATTGAAGGGTGCGCGTACTATAGGCTTGACTAGTAAGGATGAAAAAAAACGAATTCTTCTTGATAAATTAAACTATGATGCTGTTATCAATTATCGGGAAGAAAATGTGAGCGAACGATTATCCGAATTAGCACCTGATGGTATTGATGTTTATTTTGATAATGTAGGTGGTGAGATTTTAGATATAGCTCTGACTCATTTGAAGATGTTTGCACGAATTGTAGGTTGTGGACGAATTTCTACGTATGGAGACCATGGACTATATGAACAACAGTATGCATTAAAGAATTGGCATTTAATTTTAGCAAAACGAGCCAAGATGCAGGGCTTTTTCATTTACAATTATGAATCAAGATTTCCAGAAGCACATAAAGATTTACTCAACTGGTTGAAGAGGGGAGAGCTTGCATATCATGAGG
This sequence comes from uncultured Saprospiraceae bacterium, assembly GCA_964398295.1. GTDB lineage: Bacteria > Bacteroidota > Bacteroidia > Chitinophagales > Saprospiraceae > CALFUK01. The sequence continues at coordinate 12,408 of CAYNMW010000056.1, forward strand.
ATATATTAGAGGGATTGGAAAAAATGCCTGAAGCATTAAATCGATTATTTGAAGGCAAAAATGTTGGTAAACAATTGGTTAAAATAAATTAGCATGAGAGTATTGATGTTTATTTTTTTGACTTACTTTTTCGTTGCTTGCAATTCGAGCAAGCCAATAGCGAAATCAAATGCTTCTGCTTTGACTGAAGAGCAATTGTTTAATATTACAGCACAACCTAAAGATTTTCCACTTGTCTTTCGGAGAACGACATTGATCGTCAGAGACTTACAGAAATCTCTGTCATTGTATCGCGATATTATGGGGATGGAAGTGATTTATGACAATCAATTGACCCGCCCGAGAAAAGATGGCCAGGAAGGAACACAACAATTGAGGCTAGTGTTTTTAAAGGCCACACATGAGTTTTATGGAGTCTTGGGTTTATTGGAATATTATTATGGAGAAGAACGGGAAGAAAAAAACGTAAGAAAAGAAGGCTTCACGGCACAGAATGTGGTTTTACTTTTTAATAGTAAACATGCAAAAAATAATTTTGAGGAAATCAAACGATTGCCAGAGATTGAGGTTATTGCTGAACCCAATCTTGTCGAATATCCGAATGCTGATGGTACTGGAAAAGTAAGAGTCATGGTAAGTGTGTTTTATGATCCAGATGGATTTTTGGTCGAGTATAATCAGTTATTGGATGAATTATAAAAAACCTATGTAAGCGTGAAATAAAACTCCTTGGAAGATTTCTTAAAACTAGTATGAGTTGTTTTCGCCCTGACTTAGAATTGATGTTGGACTGTTATTTTGAATCAAAAACGCTTTCTTTCTGAAAAATCGAAGCAATCCTTCACTTCCCATTCTCGAACCATACATCCCTGAATCTTTAAAGGAATTTTTTTCCGCATCAAATACCTGGTTGGTCAAACTTGCATCGTTAATGCTAATGCCCCCCGCTTCCATTTTTGAAGCAACGGCTATAGCCCGGTCTTTATTTTTTGAAAAGACGGAACCAGATAAACCAAAAGACGAATCATTAGCTAGTGCAATAGCTTGTTCTTCTGCTGTGAAAATCATGATTGGAATAACTGGACCAAATGTCTCTTCCTGCATCAATAACATGTCGTGCGTAACATCTGTGACAACAGTGGGCATCATCCATAAACCACCTCCTGAGTTATCAATAACACCTCCAGTATGTATGGTTGCACCTTTTTCTATTGCATCTGCTAGTTGATCTTGTATTTTGTAAGCTTGCTTTTCAAAAATTAGGGGTCCCATTGTGCCACCATTTGAATAATCATCATTATAGGTGACTTGAGCTATTTTCTCTCTTAAGCTTGAGATCAATTCATCAGAAATTGATTCGTGTACATATATGCGTTCTAATGCTTGACAAGCCTGCCCGGTTGCGCCAGCTGCACTTCTTAAAATGGCTGTAGCCGTTTGTCCGATATCTGCATCTTCCAAAACAATTGCAGCATCCTTACCACCCATTTCCAAAAATGCAGGAATCAATCGCTCCGCAGCTCGAATGGCAATTTTCTTTCCGGTAGTTGTACTTCCAGTGAAACAAATTACGTCAGCATTGTCTACTACAGCCTTACCGACTGCTGCTCCACCACGCACCAATTTAAATACTGCAGCTAATTCAGGAATTGCATCAATACACGTCTCCAATGGATCAAGGAATCTGGGCGTCACTTCGCTTGCTTTCAACAAGACACCACAACCCGCCAACAAAGCTGGTACTGCATCGATCAATGCTAATAATAATGGAAAATTCCAAGGGCTAATGATACCTGCTACCTGATAGGGCACCCTTTGTTGACTAATTGTCACTGTCGAGTTCGTGATCGATTGTTTTTCTTCGATTTGCCTGATCACAAAAGGAGCAGACATGCATCTTCCATTTATTATCCCTATTGCACCATCGTATTCTATTTCACTAATTTTTTTTCTACCAGTATCGATACTGAGTTGTTCAATGATATGGTGCTTATTGGTTTCCATAACTTTCGCAAAAGACTGCAAGATGTCTATTCTCTGATTAAGAGCTAACTGACTCCAGATTTTTTGCTTATCTCTTAGTTCTTCTGTTTTTTGTCGTACAGAATCTTCAGTGTCAACTAAGAGTTCATAATCAAAGATTCCATTACGAGGGTTGCGGACTTGCATTTGCTTCTTTTACAGGACTAATAAAGAAAGAGAAAAGTAAACCTAATACTAAAAATAAAGCTATGACTTTGAAACTTAGTGCATATGAACCGGATTGATCTGCTATTAAGCCAGATAACCAAATACCCAAACCAGCACCCATGCTTTCGAAAAATGAAATCGTACCTCCTATCTTGCCTGCTGAGTTTACTCCGAATGTAGTGATGATGATATAGTTGATTAATGTGTATAATCCACCCCAACCAATTGCAAATAGTGCAATGGCATACCATACCCCTGTTGTGTTGTGTAAGGCAAATCCTATAGCTCCGAGAAGCATGATAAAAACCTGAACTTTAAACAGGGAAAATTTATTGATGAAGTTGGTCATAAAACCAGAAAGGAATTTTGCTCCTAATATAAATAAAGACATATACCCCAGTCCTTTTATTGCATCATCTGTACTAAACTCAAGTTCACGCATGTATAGAAATAGATTGAGATAACCTCCCATAATAGCGTAGTAACAAAAGAAACCAATCAGACACAACAACCAAAACTGTTTTGTTTTTAAGGCCTCAGCAAAGCTAAGCTCTACTAGGTCTTCAGTTTTGCTTTTGCCGTCTTCAGTTTTTGTGTCGCCTGATCTGATGAAAATCCAAACTAAAATTAAAAGTATAAGTGGGAAAATCGCTTCATATCTGAATGCTTGTCTCCAGCCAAATTCTTCTAAAAAGTAACCTCCAATTCTTGGCATAAAGTATCCGCCTAAACTTGTACCAGCCAGAGCAATTCCTATAGCTGCGCCACGATTTTTAGAAATTCTTTGCGAAACCATTATGATAACTGCCAGAGTACCTGCTGCGGCCAATGCAAAAGCCATCATCACATGAATCATATACATATGGGTAGAAGAACCGATTATACTATATGCATAAATACAGATAGAAAGCAATATCAATCCAAAAGTAAATGTGGTTTTCACTCCATATTTATCTATGATCGCTCCCATAAATGGAATAATCAAAGCTGCTACACCCAGGTTAAGAAAATCTCTAAACTTTAATGTCGACTTGGTCCATTCAAACTCCTCGATTAGGACCTCATCAAACACAGTGAGTCCAGAAAATGTCATTCCATTGGTCACTGCTAAAAAGATCATTCCAAATACAGGAATACCAAGAAGATATTTAATTTCAGATGCTTTCACTTGTAAATTTTACGTAATTAAGAGGTGTTGTATACGGTGTGGTGACTTCTCCATCTTTGGTCCAAACCTCCATCACTTGCAATCCTTCGTGAGATAATCGTTCGGTTAATCGGAATGTCAAGCCGGGTGCAAGTGTACAAATATGATCTACTCGAAAACAATTTTCATGAGGGTGATATACATAAACTGCATCCCCAAATGCTTCTTTAGATACCATTTCTTCATATTCGAAATATAGGTTTGGATTTGCATTAATGACATCTACTGGGTCAAGTCTATTAGGTACACCAATGGAATTTAGCAATACGCTGTTTTCTTTTTGTCTGACATAAAACAAGAGTGGTTTGATGAGAGTCTCCTGATCCGGATAGGTGTAATAACTCTCTTCAAGGATGTATCGACCTTCTAAATCTGATGGCAGATTTTTGACAATATGGGTGCAATCCCGAGTAATGTGTTTGGCATACGGATGGACCTGATGGCCATTTTCTTTTTCTTCAGCTATCTGTCCGCGATTGTCCAAATCACCAACTAAAATGTCTATGAATGTGTCTAGAATCTGTCCCATATCAGAGTAAGTTAAATATTTCAATTAAGAATCCAGAAGGTGTGTGGAAGCTCATTGTCTTACAATGACCAAGAATGGGATCAACAACTGATATAGGTGAGACAATGTTTTGTACATTATTTTCAATAGCTAATTTATGAACTTTAACTATATCATTTGTTTGAAAGCTCCACATTCCAAGCCCTTGATTCGGAATTCTGGGTGCTACGTCTATCTCTTCAAATTTTCCATCTTTATAATCAAGGAACAGCAAATGATTTTGATTCGAACCTTTCGCATACAGTGAAACAAAACGGAATGGGACTCCCTCTTCTATTCCTAGAGCGGATCCTGAAGAAGTTTCCCAAACCCAATCAAATCGTATTTCAAGATCTAGGATGTCCTGATAAAATTTCAGTTCTGTATCTGAATCATTTGTAACGTAAGCAGAATAGCCAGGACCTCCGAGTTTTGTTTCTTCATCAATGGGGGAGACCTGTGGCATGCCATTGCCACGTTGCAAACCGACGCAATGAAGAAAGTCAGGGCCTTGATAAATCGTTTCATAATATGGGTAAGTCTTTCCATCTCTTGTGACTTCATCCGTCTGCATATCTGCCATTTGTCCAAATCCTTTTTCTTTTATTCGTTTGTCCAATTTATTGATGTCGCCATTTGGGAAACCTAAAGAGAAAGGGCCTAATTCTCTTGAACTGTAACTCTTGTGTATGTGTGGAGTTTTATCTTTAAGATGAAGAAAGCGGATATTGATTAAAGATGGGACAGCAGGTCGCCATAATTTGTAATAATCATAATCAATGATTGGAGGAATTCCCCACAGTTTTTTTTGTTGTGCTTTTTGAGATTGACTGATGTCGAATGGTCCCTCAATTTTCAAGTCCATTGCGTCAGCATAAAACCGCTTGATTGTTTCTAAATCTGAACTGCAAAGTGTTGCAGTATGTAGTTGATGGCAACGACCTTCAAATGTCATATTCTATAATTATATATTTTAAACAAGCATTTTTACTGGAGATTCCAACAGTGTTTTGATATGCTGTATAAATCTTGCTGCATCTGCACCGTTGATAATTCTGTGATCAAAGCCAATTGTGATAGGTAATAGTTTGTCTTCCATCTGCTTTTGGTAAGACGAGATTCCTATGATTGCGACTTGTGGTGAAAGAATGATCGGGAAGATAGAAGATGTACCAATTCCTCCTAAATTAGAAAGTGTAATCGTGCCCCCTTCCATGTCATCTTTGGACAGTTTTCTGTTTTTTGCTAATTCTGACAATTTCTTAAGTTCTGAAGCAATTGCATTCAACGGTAGTTGGTTGGCTCGTTTAATCACAGGGACGTAAAGCCCAAATTCCGTGTCAACGGCAACACCAACATTGATGTATTTTTTATATACAATGGTCTCTCTTGCCAAATCCAGACTTGCATTAAATAATGGAAATTTTTCTAATGCATGAGCAATAGCTTTGATGATATAGACAGTTGCAGAAAGCTTGATTTCATTGTCTGTATTGATGTCTTTTCGAAGTGCTTCCAGTTTGGTAATGTTGGCATTTTCTGTCAACCAAGCATGAGGAATTGTACTCCAAGACAAGCTCATGTTTTGACTTGTTGCACGTTGCATGCCAGTCAATGGTTGTTCTTCAGTTTGCCCCCAGATCGTGTGATCAAATGTAGGATCATTAACCAGAGATGGCAAACCATGGTTTGTCTGGCTTACATGTGTTTTGACCCGATTTACAGTAATCGACTCACCCTTATTGTTAATAGAATTGATATCCACATGTAATTCACGAGCTAATTTTTTCGCTTTGGGTGTTGCTCTGTGTGATGTGCTTTCAACATTTATACTTGTATTCATCAACTCATTGTGCACAATTTCTTTTTCAGGAATATGAGTGTCAGATTGCTCATTGACTTCTTCAATTTCCTTTATGTTACCAGTTGGAGGAGAAGAAGATAAATCATCTTTCAAATGTATGATCACTTGCCCAACTTCGATGGTGTCTCCTTCTTTTATTAAAATTTCTTGTACAGTACCAGATGCTGGACTTGGCACTTCCATAGTTGCCTTGTCGGTTTCCACCTCAATGATGGTTTGCTCTTTTTCAATTTGGTCACCTACGATAATTAAGATGCCTACCACTATACCACTTTCTACACCTTCACCAAGTGATGGCAACAGAATTCTATTTGTTGTTTCAATATTCTGCAGCATAAATTTTATCTGGATTTATTGCCCATTTTGATTTGTATTCTTCAAGTACTTGTGGAGAAATTTCCTTTTTCTGAGCTAATGTTGAAAGTGTATGGTAAGCTATGTAGCCAGGACTAATTTCAAAGTGTTCCCTCAATTTAGTTCTTGACTCGCTGACACCAAATCCATCTGTACCTAAGACCGTATAATCTTCGGGCATCCACTTTGCAATAGACAAGCCCAAACTTTTCATGTAATCAGAAACAGAAATAAATGTTCCATCCTGATTCGAAATTAATTGCTCAATTCTGTTCTTTTTATGATCATTCGGCTTCAATGAGTTATGTCTTTCAGTGGCTATGGCATCTCTTTGCAATTCGATATAAGAAGTAACCGACCAGATAAGCACGTTGATATTTATTGCCTCCAATAATTTAGCTGCAGCTAACACTTGCGTTATGATAGAACCAGAAGCCATCAAATGAACTTTTGGGTTTTTATTTTTCTGAGTTTTTGCTTTTTTGTACAAATACATTCCACCGGTAATCATCTCATCTGTCACATGTTTAGGTCTGACAGGCATTACTATGTTCTCATTGGTAACAGTGATGTAATAAAATATTTTTTCCATATGATGATACATCCGATTGATGCCATCCTTGATTATTGCAGAAAGTTCATATGCAAAACATGGGTCATAGGATTTTAAATTTGGGACTACACTGGATAAAATATGAGAATGTCCATCTTGGTGCTGGACACCTTCTCCATTTAATGTCGTTCTTCCTGAAGTGCCTCCAAATAAAAATCCTTTACACATCATATCACCGCAAGCCCAGATCATATCTCCGACACGTTGAAAACCAAAGATGGAATAGAAAATATAGAATGGCATCATCGGCAAACTGTGCATCGAATAAGCAGTCCCAGCTGCGGTGAATGAAGCCAATGCACCAGCTTCACAAATGCCTTCCTGTAGGATTTGACCATCTGTACTTTCTCTGTAATAAGAAAGAGTGTCTGCATCTACAGGTTGATACAACTGACCTTTGGGCTGATAGATTCCAGCATGTCTAAAGAGCCCATCTAGACCAAACGTTCTCGCTTCATCAGGAATTATGGGCACTATATAATCCCCGATGTCCTTATTCTTCAATAAGCTGGAAATAATTCGAACCAACACCATAGTTGTAGATACAGACCTCTTTCCAGAACCTTTATCAAATTCTGTTAGAAACTCTTTTCCAAGCTTGGTTATTGGTTTCGCCTCTTCTTTTCGCTCAGGTAATGATCCTCCTAATGAATAGCGCTTCTCTTTTAAGTATAGAATTTCTGGACTGTTTTCTTCTGGGAGGTAAAATTTTGCTTTCGAAGCGTCTTCTTCACTTATTTGGATACCCAACCGTTTCGCTGTGTCAATTCGTTCATGAGGTGACATGTTCTTTTTCTGGTGAGTGGTATTTTTTCCTTCACCAGCTTTACCCATACCATAACCCTTGATTGTTTTCATGAGTATGACACTTGGTTTGCCGTTTGGCTTTGCTGCTTTTGCAAACGAAGCATATATTTTTTTATAGTCATGGCCCCCCCTTTTAATGGTTCGTATTTCTTCATCAGACAGAGACTGCATCAGAGATTCGAGTTCTGGATTATCTTTCACCCAATGTTCACGAACTTGATCTCCTGGAAGGACAGAATACATTTGATAATCTCCATCGAGTGCTTCGTTCATTCGCTTTACCAATACACCGTCGTGGTCTCGATCGAGCAATGAATCCCATTCGCTGCCCCAGATCACTTTGGTGACATTCCAACCGGCTCCCAGAAAACTGCGTTCTAGTTCCTGAATGATTTTTCCATTTCCACGGACAGGACCATCTAGTCTTTGGAGGTTACAGTTTACGATTAATATTAAATTGTCCAATTGTTCACGAACAGCAATGTTGAGTGTACCCAATGTCTCTGGCTCATCCATTTCACCATCTCCAACGAAGACCCAAATTTTACCTCCATTTTTTTCTTTCAATCCTCTGTTTTCTAGATATTTTTGGAAACGAGCCTGATAAATTGCTGATACACCAATTAAGCCCATAGAGGCAGAAGGGATTTCCCAAAACCATGGTAATCGTCGTGGGTGTGGGTATGATGGAAGTCCAGGTTTGTCCGAAAGTTCCCTTCGAAAATTCTTAATGTGGTCGACTGTGAGTCTCCCTTCCAGCACAGCTCTTGCATAAACACCTGGAGCGGCATGCGGTTGAAATGAAACCAAGTCCCCTCCATAATCTTCAGATTTTTTTTGAAAAAAATGGTTATAGCCAACTTCATACATGGAAGCAGCTGAAGCATAGGTTGCTATATGACCCCCAAGGCCATCTCCCGAATCATAAGCCTGCAATACCATACACATCGCATTCCAACGATTTATGTTTTCAATTTTTTGTTCGATTTCAGTATCGCCAGGATATTGGGGTTGATGCCTGACATTGATCGTATTGATGTATGGTGTATTTAATGCTTCACCTACAAGTTTAACACCACGACGTAGAGCATGTGCTCTCAAGGATTTCATCAGTATTGCTGTTTTTTCTTCACCCAAATCTCTGATAACTTCATCCAATGATTGAATCCATTCTTCTAATTCAATATGCCACAAATCATTTGCTGATTGTGCTTTTATCATAAGCCTATGCTTCAAGGTTAATTATTGCATAAAAATAGTTAACTTAGTGAACTATTAATAAACTTAACTATTTATTTTTGTCTTTTAATGCCAATAAATTAGGTTTGTCAGGATTTCAGGAAGTTGTTTTTTCTGTCAGAGATTTACAAAAATCAATGTTAATGTATAAGGATTTGGGAGGATGGGAACTCATTGACGAAAGCGAGGTCTCTAAAGATTGTCTAGATTTTTGGAATTTACCATCTACGTGCACTGCACAGACTTGCTTATTGAAATACCCAGAGAAAGATTCTGGTATGATCAGACTAATTTCATTTAAGCAAGTGGCTCAGGTACATATAAGAGATTCTGCTCAAAGTTGGGATACTGGAGGTATATATGATGTAGATCTAAGGGTTTCAGATATTTATGACCGTAAAGAAGCTTTTCAATCCTATGGTTGGTCTGGATTCAGTATGGAAGAAGAGTATCATTTTGAAAATTTCCATGTTTCAGAAATATTACTCAGAGGACATGAAGACATTGTTTTCGCTTTAATTCAGCGTCATGCTCCAGCTTTGGAAGGATTTGATCAATTGCACAAAATGAGTCACGTGTTCAATTCTTCTCAGATCGTGAAAGACATGGATAGATCTAAAGCTTTTTATTTAGATCAATTGGGTTTTCAGATTTATATGGAAGTAAATCAAGCAGATGGTGAATGTGGTCCAAATATATTTGGGGTACCTTACAATATCTGGCCAACATTGAATCGGAAAATTACGATCATAAGTCCTGATGGTACGAATAAGGGATCTGTAGAGTTGGTCCAGCTAGAAGGTGTGGAGGGGAAAGATTTTTCGCATTATGCTATACCACCTAATTTAGGTATTTTGATGCTTCGATTTCCTGTACATAATTTAGATCGGTATCTTGATGCATTTAAGACTGCGGGAGGTTTGATTCATATTCCAGCTCAAGAAGTCACTTTAAATCCTTATGGTAAAATCAGACAAGCAGTTATTATAAGTCCAGATGGTGCTTGGTTGGAATTTTATGAATCATTAAATCGTGCATGACAAAGTCGATAATCATAGAGGAACAAGGATTAAGAGACGGTATTCAGAATCTTAATGTAAATATACCTATCAGTAATAAATTAGATATAATTGATCTATTAATTGATGCTGGTATCAAGAGAATTCAGGTTTGCTCTTTTGTTCATCCAAGACTAGTGCCGCAGATGGCTGACGCTGAAGATTTATGTGCATTACTTACTCCCCTGGATGATGTTATATATAGCGGTTTGGTGCTCAATATTAAAGGTGTACAAAGAGGTATCGATGTCGGACTAAACCATTTGTCATGTTCGATTTCGGCAAGCGATTTACACAGCCAAAAAAATACCAGAAAAACTCTTGCAGAAGCTAAGACTGCTTTTTCAGAAATGGTGACAATTTGTAAAGATAATAAGATCACAGTCAGAGGTGGAATCCAATGCGCATTCGGATGCAGATATGAAGGTCAGATTAACAAACAAGTTGTTTTGGATTTAGTCAAACATCATTTGGATAAAGGAATAGACGAATTGGCTTTGGCAGATTCTACTGGGATGGCAAATCCCATGCAAGTAGAAGATCTAATGAATGAAGTGAAAGCTCTAGTAGGAGATGTTCCCATTATCCTTCATCTACATAATACGGAGAGTAAAGGTTATGCCAATCTTTACGCAGCGGTTAAAGCCGGAATTCAAATCTTTGATACATCATTTGGAGGATTAGGCGGATGTCCGTTCATCAAGAGTGCAACAGGTAATATTGCCACAGAAGATACAGTACATATGCTGCACCAAATGGGATTTGAAACTGGTATTGACGCCAGGAAAATTGGACAAATAGCAGAGCACATGGAAGATATATTAGGCCAAAAATTGCAGGGCAAAATGTACGACTTGTATCGAAAATCAGATATTCAAATCATATAGATTGACCATAAGTGAAAAGATCATATCGAATCATGTTGGACGAATAGTCAAAGCAGGTGAGTTGGTAATCACACCAGTTGACGGTGTGATGGCGACAGATACTACCGCACCACTTGCATTGAAAGCATTTGAGGAGATGGGTGCGGATACAGTATTTGATGTAGATAAAGTTGCATTGATTTTAGATCATGCTGTCCCACCTCCCAATGAGAGAATCGCCAATTTGCATAAACTCATGAGGGTCTTTTCTATAAAGCATGGGATAAAGTTATTTGATATTGGACAGGGCATCTGTCATCAAGTGATGGTCGAACATCAATATGTCAAACCAGGAGATATATTTATTGGAGCCGATTCACATACCCCGACATATGGCGCACTAAATGCATTTGCTTGTGGCGTGGGCTCTACAGATTTGGCAGCAACCATGATGACGGGACATATATGGTTGAAAGTACCAAAGACCATATTGATCGAATGTACTGGTAAATTAAAGGAAGGGGTTTCGGCGAAAGATTTAATCTTGTTTTTAGTAGGTCAATTGACCATTTCAGGTGCAACCTATCAAAGCATTGAATTTATTGGTGAAGCATTTGAAACTATGACTCTGGCAAGTCGTATGACAATAGCGAATATGGTTGCAGAAATGGGAGCGAAGGCTGGCATTGTCCATCCAGATGGTTTGCAGCTTGACTATGATTTTAAACCTGTATACCCAGATGACGATGCCAGTTATGAAAAGGTGTATCAATTTGATGTTTCAAATTTGGAGCCTCAAATTGCTGTACCAGAATCTCCAGATAATGTCACTGCGATCAGTGAACTGGTAGGAACACCGATACACTATGCATTTATCGGCACATGCTGTAATGGTCGATTGGAAGATTTACAAGCTGCAGCTAAAGCTGTACAAGGAAAAAGAATCAAAGCTGGCGTGCGATTTTTAATAGCACCCGCATCAGAAAAAACACTTATCGATGCAATGAATGATGGTACGATTCAAACCTTGATCCAAGCTGGGGCAAGCATTATTACTCCAGGTTGTGGTCCATGTGTTGGGACACACCAGGGAATTCCCGGTAATGATGAAGTCGTTATCTCTGCAGCAAATCGAAATTTCAAAGGTCGTATGGGGAATCCAAATGCTCAAATTTATTTGGCGAGTCCGGCTAGTGTGGCGGCGAGTGCGGTGGCAGGGGAGATTGTTTTAATTGGTTGATGTGGTGATGTGTTAATGTGTTAATGTGCTAATTTATTTTTGTGAGAAAATGAAGTATTGGATTAGATTGATTTGTTGATGTGTTGATTTGTTGATGTGTTGATGTGTTAATGTGATGATGTGTTGATGTGTTGATGTGTTGATGTGTTGATGGCAGTGTCTGTG
>CAYNMW010000057.1:0-24361 GCA_964398295.1 uncultured Saprospiraceae bacterium
CAAATCCGATTTCTGTTTTTAGAAATCAGCCAGAAGGCGGCACTCTAACAGGTGGCCCATTCGAATTCTGTGTTGGAGATGGCGTAGCAGATAATATTCCTGCAGGCTCCATCGGTCTTAGTGGCAATATGGGCACAAATAGCCAATGGGTAGTGACAGATGATCTAGGCAATATTTTAGGTTTACCACCAATGCCATCAGTAGTTGACTTTGATGGACAAGGAGTTGGTGTATGCTTGGTGTGGCACCTGAGTTTTGAAGATGGATTACAAGGAGCAGAAATAGGAATGAATGCTGCTGATCTGGTTGGATGCTATAGTTTATCTAACCCAATAGAAGTAGTTCGCGAGCTTTGCTGCGTCATAGAAGACATTTGTTCTGGTCTTGACATCAGTTCTCTTGCTGGAAGTCATAATGCCCAACATGATTTTAATGCAGCCAACCTAACGATTGGAGCCGCAGGGATAACATTAAATAGGCTGTTGAATGGAACAGCAGTATTTGATGAAAATATAATCAATGATAGCCAAACCACTGGGGATATTGCGATTAGACTCGGAGTTAGGCACGCAGTTGGTGCTGCCAATAATTTAACTGCCACATATGAGCTTACGCAAAGTGTTTGTGATCTGGATCTCCGCATATGGGATGTTGATCAGTCGGACGCAATTGTTGTTCAAGCATTTTCTAACGGTAATCCGGTGTCATACACAACAACACTCGGGAGCTGCGTAGCTCAATCTGGCAACATGTTTACGCCAAATGGATCTTCTTGTCAAGTTCAGGTAAGCGGTAATATGTCTCACTCATTTATGATAGCGTTCGATGATTGCATAGATCAATTTGATATTATCATTTATGATCAGGGGGCAGGTACTGGAGGATCTTATAGTTTGGTTGTCGGCGATGGCTGCACAGCTGGAGAAGAAGCTCAAGGAGGCACATTAACAGGTGGACCTTATGACTTTTGCGTAAGTGATGGAGTTCCCGATTTTATTCTTACAGATGAAGATGCCCTTACGGGAAATGCAGGTCAGTTTTCCAGCTGGATTATTACTGACGATGAATTAAATATTTTAGGTTTACCAGATGACCCAACAACAGTGGATTTTGATGTCGCAGGTGTTGGAACATGCTTGTTATGGAATATTTCTTACAATAACTTTATCGAAGGCTTAGCTGTAGGTCAAAATGCCGCAAATCTAATTGGATGTTTTTCATTGTCCAATAGCCTGGCGATCGAACGAAATATATGTTGTCCTGAGCCAGTATGCAGCACACCAGATGTGGCATCACTCCACGGGAGTCATTCTGCTGAAGCTGATTTCAACAACGCAAATTTAATGATAGGCAATAGTGGGATTAGCTTGACTAGAACGCTTACAGGTACTGCAACATTTGATGAAAATCAAATCAATAACAGCCAAACGACTGGTGATATTGGAATTCGACTAGGTACCAGAAATGCTGTAGGTTCTGCCAATAGTATGATCGCCACATATGATATGTCTGCTGCTGTATGTGCACTTGATATTGCAATATGGGATATCGACAGGACTGATGAATTGGTAATATCGGCTAGTCTGAATGGTACTAATGTTAGTTATACCACAAGCTTAGGTGCATGTGTCGCACAGACGGGCAATACGTTCAAACCCGATGGACCAACATGTGAAGTACAAGCTCATCCAAGAAGAGATCATCGAGCAATAATTACTTTTGATGGTTGCATAGATCAGCTCGTTATCCAGATTTATGATCAGGGTGGTGATGATGGTGGATCATATACCTTGGTGATAGGTGAGGGATGTGAAGATATTTCAGATCCTGATGGAGGTGTACTTACAGGAGGACCTTTTGAATTTTGTGTTGATGATGGAGAAGCTGATTTTATCGCATCAGATGCTTTGACCTTATCGGGAGCCGTTGGTACGAATTCTGCGTACGTGATCACAGATAGCGATCTAAATATCTTAGGGATTCCAGGTGCTCCAGAGGATGTAGATTTTGAAGGTGCTGGCGTTGGCGTTTGTCTGATTTGGCATTTGTCATTTGAAGATGGATTAGTTGGTGCCGAAATAGGTCTAAATGCTGCTGATTTGAACGGATGTTTTGATTTATCAAATCCAATCCAAGTGATCAGAGAAAATTGTTGCGAGGAAAACCTGCTTATTGAAGGAAGCATCTCATCGAATGGATATGAAGTCAGTCAGACGATCAATTCGACTGGTATTGTAGAAAACGGCATGGTAGATTTTTCAGCTGGCGAATTCATTAATCTGGAGGAAGGATTTGAAGTAGTTACTGGAAATGTGTTTCATGCATTTATAGAAGGATGTGCAAATTGATTTTATGTAAGCTAATATGCTAACTGTAAAGCAAGAGCCTATCTATAGATAGCAACTATTGATATACAAATAGATAAAAAACCGATGTGTCCAACGCATCGGTTTTTTTTGTATGTTGGTTTAATGGATAAAGTAAAATCTATTGCATCTCTATTTGATGAAGAAGACTTCCGTCAAAAAGGACATCAATTGGTAGACATTCTTGCAGATCATTTAAAACAAGCAAAAAACAGTCAACAAAAAACAATCGACTTTAAAGAACCAGAACAACTTCTACTTGAATGGAAAACGAAATTGAAAGCAAATAACAGTTTCTCAGAATTGGTAAATCACGTGATGGCTGATTCCATTCACCTCCACAATCCAAAATACATCGGCCACCAAGTCGCTGTCCCGGCACCTATCTCAAGCTTAGTAGATATGATGGTCGCCATTTTAAACAATGGCGTGGGTGTCTACGAAATGGGGTCTGCTGGTACAATTGTAGAACGTTTGTTAGTTGATAGCTTCTGTGAAAAATTTGGCTTAACAAATGGCGGTGGGTTTTTTACATCTGGAGGTACGCTAGCTAATCTAACAGTACTTCTAGCTGCAAGGCAAATAAAAGCCCCCTCAAATGTATGGCAAGAAGGAAGCAATGAACAGTTGGCTTTATTGGTATCAGAAGAAGCTCATTATTGCGTGGACAGGGCAGTACGAGTCATGGGCTGGGGAGATAAAGGCATCATTAAGATTCCTGTTGATGATGAGTATCGTATGCGTACTGATCTTATTCCAAAATATATTGATGAAGCAAAAGCAGACGGCATTCATGTCATCGCCATTGTAGGTTCGGCTCCATCCACTTCTACTGGCATCTACGATAACTTAGTAGAGATTGCCAGCTATGCCAAAGAATATGATTTGTGGTTTCATGTCGACGGTGCCCACGGTGGTCCAGTGGTATATTCCCAAACTTATGCCTCACTTGTTGATGGAATTAAACATGCAGATTCAATTATTTTTGATACACACAAAATGATGTTGACATCTGCATTGGCTACAGCTGTGTTATTTAAAAAGGCCGAACTAAGCTATAGTGCCTTTCAAATCAAAGCTGATTATTTATGGGAGAAAAGTCAGCAAGAAGAATGGCACAATTTGGCAAAACGAACATTTGAGTGTACCAAGCAAATGTTTGCACTACGTATTTTCTTTTTATTGCAGTTATATGGAGAAAAGGTAATTGATGACCATTTTACCTATACCTTTTCTCTTGCTAGAAATTTTGCCGATAAACTAATTGCTGATTCGAATTTTGATCTCGCAGTCTATCCCGATTCCAATATCGTTTGTTTTCGATGGGTAAATAAATTGCATGATATTGATAAGGCTAATACTTGCAATCAGTTCATTAGAAAGAAGCTATTGGAAGATGGGCAGTTTTATATAGTTCAAACAAAATTGAAGAGTAAAGTCTGGTTACGAATTACCATTATGAATCCATTGACTACTATGCAAGATTTGGATTCTTTAGTTTCAGTAGTAAAGGGACAAGCAAAGTCGTTTGAATCTAAGTAACAGTTAAAAATGTGAAGTCTTCCATCATCTGGACTAAAAAAAAGGAGAAGCTTGCCGACATGACTGCCGACAAGCTTACATCCTTAGTAGTTAAATTACATCTAATTTTTCTCTACAATATTCAACAATTCTTTGTCTAGGCTAATGCCTTTTTTATCTAATGCGTTAATCAATTGATCTGCTTGCTGGTTTGTAAATGCTTGCTGAGTTACACAAGGTGCAATATCGGCAAGAAATTCAGCAGTCATTTCTACTTCAAAACCTGGTTTAAGCTCGATGCACTTTCCAGCACGGAATTCAATATTTCTAGTTGTTGTCACCACTCCATCAGAACTAATTCTTTCTTCGGCAACATACAAGTCTGGACTATTTGCAGCAGCTAATCCTGTATTGACATGCAAATCAATAAAGCAATTGTACACACTACATAGTTCATCATCTAGATATGAAATATCCAATGTGCTTGTTATTGGAGTGCTTGAACAACCATCGGTATTTGTCCATGTTGCCTGAATAACGCCACCACTTGAATTATTACCGTCAATCACGCCAAGTCCATCTGCAACAAGACCGGGTGTTATTTCGTCCTGAAAATTCACAACTATACTAGCCGTACCATTATTATTTATTACTGCATTTGATTCGCCATCAGGTCCAACATGGCTCCATTGAACGGGTACTCCTGGATCTGGATTTAATGTATAGGAGAAGCCATCTTGACCAGTACATACCAATTCATTACCTGAAATGATTCCTTCACCTGATACAGTTATGCCAATTACATAAACCATAGAAGTACAAGTTGCACTGACACCATTTTCATCTGTTACCGTTAAGGTGACCTCATTCATACCAGTAGTTGTACAACTAAATGTAGAAGGTGAAACACTTAAGGATACTGGACCACAAGGAGAATCACTACCTCCATCAACATCATCTGCTGTAATAGTCGCAAGCCCTGTACTAGCATCAATATTCACTGTATGTGGGATACACAAGGCAACTGGGGCACCAACTTCAACAGCATATGTAAATTGTACAAATCCACATTCGATATTATTATCACTTACCACAGATACAACAACATCTCCGGAAGTTGCATTATCGCCAAAGTTAATCGTCACAGCGTCTGTACCTTGACCTGATATGACTGTTCCTTGATTTCCTGTATATGCCCAATTGACAGAAACACTTGAAGGCAAGGATCCTATCGATGGACTGAAAGTGAAGGACTCTTGTGTACCTGCACAAACCTGATCTTCACCATCAATTGTCAAATCAACTCCACCAATTGTATTTCCAACAATTACTTCACGCACTAAGGTAGTAGCAGGATTACCAGCTATATCCATTGCATCGTAGGACACAAAGTATTGACCTGGTGTATTGACATCTACAGAACCCGATACAACGATTTGTGCATTTACTGTACAATTATCACTAAAGATTGGAAACTCCTCTTGGTAAGCTTCACCACAATCCAGAATAACAGGAGTTCCTTCAGGAGGTTCATTAGGTGAAAATGTTAAGGTTGGAGGAGTGTTATCTTCAACCGTAACATTTGTAAAGCAAGAAATACTATTATCCGCCTCATCATAGAGTGTAATCTGAATCGGATTGTTTGAGCCTAAATCACTACAGCTAAAAGATGCTGAAGGCTCAATACTAATTTCATCAATTCCACATGCATCTGTCGCAATACTCGCTACATCTGATGGGTTAATTGTTACTCCACCTGTGATGGCATCCAGTTCAACAGTAATACCTGCCTGACAGTTATTGACCAGCGTTGGCTGCTGTACATCTATAACACTCACAAAAATTCTACAAACTCTTGTAAGACCATTTACATCAGTAGCAGTAATGACGACTTGTGTATTGCCAACTGGAAAGTCATACAATATTGTCTCTAACCCTGCAACATCTGCAAAAGAGGCTGGCTCTAATAATACATCATCCATATCAAAGTATTCGATAGTCACACTACTCACTCCACAGGCGTCTGATAACACTGGAATGGTATACTCTAAGGAAGCAGAGCACTCATCTATATCTGCGTGAAATTCAAAAGGATCATCAGCACTATTGCCTATACCTGCTATAAATGTATTAAGTGGATCTACAGTTGTCAAAGAATTGCGAAGAGCGCCGCAATTGAATGACGGATTCGTTACATCAATAATAATAATCTCGAAAGCAATCGGATCGCTTGAATTACCACAAGCATCAGTTGCAACTACTGAAACTGGTGTAGTCCCTACTGGAAAGACAGCATTTATCTGGCCATCTGTATCATTATCAGTGAATGTAATGCTCGGATCACTAGAGCTAAAGCTCAAAATATGTCCGTTACAATTATTTACTGGATCATTTGAACCCTCCAGATCGATAATAAACTTATTATCTAATCTAATATTCTCACCGCAGGCATTACTGTCTTCGTCATCTCTGGTAATGTTTCCATCAGTTAATTCACCGACAGTCGTTAAGACAGGCGCATAGTCATCAATAAAGCTAACGCTGACTTCTACTACTTCTGAGACCTGTGAGACTTGACCATTACACAATTCTGCAGCTCTGATATAAATGATGAGTGGGACTGCATCAGCTGCACAAGACGCTGATAATCGATCAGCATTATCTAGTTGCTCATAGAAGTCAGGTCCCTCTCCATTTTCATCAATATCTGTACTTGGGTCATCGAGCCATAATTCTAAAATAAGATCTCCACAAAGACCAGTCTGTGCATCTAAGCCTGCCGCTTGTAAGCCATCTCTAATTTCTGTTGGATTCAATCGACAATCTTCTGTCATTGATCTAAGTATTTCCAATTCTGAAGGACTGACAAGTACTGGCGGATTAATATCTATTACTTCGATATTGTAGCCTCTAATAGCTTGCAAACCACAGTCATCTGTAGCAATGACAACAACTCCAAATGCAGCTCCGCAACCTAATGATGAAAGATCAATATCATTGGTCGCATCAAGATCGAATCGTTCATCATTCTCTCTGATTACTATTTCTATATTGTCATCATCAATAGTTGTACAGACATCAGTAATCACCAATTCTGCTAAAATTTGATCACGTAAATCGGCCATTGTTAATCCACAATCAACATCCAAGGAGACAGAAATAGGAGCAATTGGACAATAATTCTCATCTAAACTTTTCTTCTGACTTTCACCTGTCAATATCTCATCTAATACAAAACTACATGGCTCCTGCCATATTGGTCCTAATTCATCGTGATATGCATTAGAGAAATTTGAGTCTCCAAAGCCACCATATAGGGCATCTAATGTTGAACTACCACCTGTAGGTGGAAGTGGATAAACTTCAGTTCGAATACCATCAAGAGGATCATCGAAGACAATGTCTATACCAGCTGGACCCACAATACTCGGACCAGGCATTGATTGTTCTATAGTTACCATAATCAACTCTTCAAATGCATTACCACACTGGTCAGTAACTGAGAAATTAATCATATGCAAATTGTCATCACAATCTGCTGAGAAACTAGGGTCAGTTTCTGCAATTGAGAATGTAAGCTCATTATCTGCAGTACATGCATCTAATGTATTTGCATTAGTCAAATTATTAACATTCGGTAGGCTTTGAATGCGGTTAATCATAATATTCAACATATCACCATTTGACACCGCACATCCATCTTCAGGGTCCAACGTTATTGTCTGGATAGGATTTATAGCTACTACAGGAGCAACATTATCTGTAATGGTAACTTCAACAATTTGATCATCAGCAGCATATCCATCACAATTAGTAGCCCTTACTATGATATCATATATCATTCCACCTGGACAAATCACAGGCAATTCAAAAGTGCTCAATTCTTCACCTGTCACAGGATCTACATACAACACGTCAACAGTGACGTCACCACCACCACAATTCGTTGTAATTGAATATGCAGGATCATTTATTATTTTGCTTTCAACTCCACTTTTAAATACTCGACAATCTGGATCATCACCGATCGTAACAGCAGCTGGTACTGTCAAGATTGGTGGATTGTTGTCTTTGAGAACAAAATCAATTCGCACAGTACTACTTATACCACAGGCGTCTATGACAGTCAACATAAAATTTTTCATGCCAGCACCACAACCATAAGTAAAATCCTCTACGTCAGAAGTCATTGAAACAATGCCGCAATTGTCATCAAGATTCACAATTGGTTCATTATTTTCATCAACTGCTGCAAGAACTTGTGTAAGTACCTCATCATCAGTAATCACACAAACATCATCATCATTTCTATCACCACTCAAGAATACTTCTATTACTTCTCCGTCGTAGTCTATAGTAGGAGCTGTGTTGTCATTTACAGTGAGTGTCAAGGTTACCGTTGTCTCGTTATCTGTACAACCATCACTTATTGTTACCATGATTTCCATTGGATCATTAGGACAAGTTGCATCATATGGACCTGCAGGATCTAAAGTTACAACCAGGTCATCTGCGTCAGTACAGTTATCAGTCGCAATATTACCTTTTACACGTTGAATAATATTCTCATCATTATCATAAGTACAATCAACATTAGTATTTCTTGTTAAACTGAAATCTTCAGCTACTGGTGCTGTATCATCCACATAAAATACTTGTACCAGTACAGGCTCTGATGTTGCAGAAATTATATCACCACATGATTGTTGAGCCGTGACAAACAAAATAATGGAGAGTCCTGAACCTTCACACGCTGCTTCAAGTGGTGCAGAAGAATAAGCATCATCCGCAGGACCATTTTCATCATCGTCCGTTGTTTCGTCATCAAATGAAACTGATAGGCTGATATCGCCACATGTCATATTACTTGCTGGGTCGATTTCAGACAATAGTGCTAAAAGCAAAGCTTCTTCTGAAAGTACACAGGGATTATTTTCAACCTCACTGGTCAATATGGTTATTGCTTTACTTTCAAAGGCAAAAACTGGAAAATCAGAATTTACTACTTCTGCATTTACTCCTACAGCACTCTGGAATGGACCACCATCATCACTAGAACAGTCATCAGATACGATAATGATAATTCCAAACATATCTCCGCAGTTAAGTGAAGAGAGATTGATGTCATTCGTATCATCCTGATCAAATCTTGAGTCATTCTCACGAATAATGATATCGACAAGCAAATCATCAGTATCTGTACAATTATCAGAGATGTTTAATAATGCCATAACTTGAGATTCAAGAGCAGCCTCATCGATACCACAAGAGGCAGCCGGGTCAAGTTCTAACTGAATAGTACCTGCATTTTCAAAACGAGGGACAGCTGGCTCTCCATTCTCATTTCCCGTATGCCATTCATTCTCATTATTTGGATTACCATCCGGACCTCCGCCATATAAAGCATCAGGAGTAGAATCTGATCCATTGTCTGTAAGTGGGAAAGGATCAGAAGTACCTACTGCAAGATCTATATCTCTAGTACCTATTCCAGTCAGACTAACATCAGGAAATGGATCTGAATCTATAATTTCTACCTGGAATGCAGACGTCGCTTCCAAACCACAAGCATCTGTTACTGATAAAATTAAATCATGGATATTCTCACCACATTTTGCGGAGAGTGGCTCAGTGATTTCCATTCCATTCCCATCTAAAAGGGCTACTGTAGGGATTTCGAATATGCAGTTATCCATGAAATGTACTAAACTACAAACGACATCATTCAGAGATTTTTTGTTTGATTGATTTAGCATCTGATTTTGACAATTTCCATTAAAGAGAAAACCAAACACGTCATCACCTGAGATTCCACAATCTCCAGTTTCTGTGATTACAATGGGATCAGTTGGAGCAGAACCATCTGTACTTACACTTGGATCCCAAAAGATTGTCGGATCAGTATCATCAATAAAAGAAACTTCAAATGTCAGAGGATCAGCTTCATTTTCAGTACAATTGTCACTTACAATTACTCTAACAGTATAAGCATCATCACCCTGACATTGTGGCGGAAGGTATTCTCTAGTAGCTTCGAAGATTATAAATTCTACTTCTACAACCGAAATAAACGGGATTTCTGTTGTAAATACAGCAGGATTAAACTCACCAGGTACTGATACAAATTGATTGAAATCATCCGTAAAATTTACAGTTGGCTCTATTTCATTGGTAAGAAAAACCAATGGTGTGGTACCATCTGATTCAAAAAATTCAAATTCAAAAGAGAAAGTTGAAGAACAATTATCTTCTATTGTTAATTCATCTTTTATTAGATCTTCAACAGCTAGCCTGCTGATCATGCAGCCTGGGTACAATGCATTTCCAAAATCATTTACAGCTGAATCATCTATAACTATTGAAAGTGATGCCGGAGTCACAGTAGGTGGATTCAAATCAATAAAGTCAACTAAAATATCAACAGCTTCACTAACATTACCACAGGCATCAGTAGCCTGAAGCCTAAGCGGTCGTCTAGTAGCTCCATTACCACAGTTGCTTTCAAAATGTTCAAATGGGTCAAAGGCATTATTCAAAAAAGACAATAATGGATCATCCTCACAGATATCATCAATATCAATTCTGGCACCCACAAGTTCTGTTAACATTACTAAAAGATCTGCTTCAGAAATATCGCAAGTTGCAACATTACCAACATTAATTTCAAAAGGAACATTAGGGTCAGTAATGGTTATTACCGGAGCGGAAGAAGCAGAAGGATCGGCATCAGATTCGGCTGTTGTGGGAGCATCATTTACTCTTAACTCAAAAGATCCTGTACTTTCATTTCCACAATCATCGGCAACTGTAAAGTTAATAACATGATTAGCTGTGCCTTCTAAACATGTTCTTCCAAAATCTGTTGGATCGCCATCAATTGTGACATTCAATAAATTATTGGGAGTACAGACATCTGATGAATTGTTTCTGATAAAGTTTTTTATGTTGTCTACGGAAACTGCACAATTTTGTGTACCTGTGTTTCTAAATAGTATACCATTCGGCAATGCCATTGCAATACCATCAATATTTGGTGGCGTCACATCTTGTATCATAACTCTAACTTCTTGGGGCTCAGATTCATTATTACATTCATCTGTAGCTTTCACCCAAAATGAAGAAGGATTATCATCATCACAACCTGTATCAAGGAAGAAATTATCCCCACTGTAGGTAGTCCCAGTTAATAAACGTACTTCATCATCAAATAATGCTGTATTTCCAAACATGTAAGTAACAATATTGTTACATGCATCTGTCGCTAAAATACCATCTTCAGGTCCGTCACCAACACCTATTCTGTCTCTGACTATTTGTGTTATATTGAGTGTGCAATCATTTGCTATATCTATGACTACTATGTCAGTCGGCACTGATAAATCAGGACTATTATTATCTGTTAGTAGTACAGAAACTGTAGTAACTACGGAAGTTTGGCCACATGCATCAGTTGCTTGTACCATAACGTCAAATTCATCAGTACACATATCCACTAGTGAATATGGAGCACCAGCGCTAACAATTGCTATTGTTGCATCCTCATCGCAATTATCTGTCAAAAATTGCTCAAGATTCATGCGATTCAATAAATTTGCATCCGTTAAAGAGCAATTGTTATTCGTGTTTACCATGACAGGATCGGGAATATTTGAGAATGTAGGACCTGTGACATCATTAACCTCCAATGCTATTGTCGCCTCATCAGTAACATTTCCACACTCATCTGCTACAGTAAATGTTATAGTATGGTTTTGATCATCGCTGCAAGTTTCGTCATAAGAAGGTTCTTCATCCGTTACAGTAATGATAAGGTCATTAGACAAAGTGACATTATCTTCATATTGTACAGCTATAGCCTCTTTGACATCTTCAATAGTGACAGCACAATCAGCACTTATATCTAGCGAAATATCAAGTGGATCATTACCAGCAATAAGGCTAGGCGGACTATTAGGTGCAGATTGTGGACCTACGAGTACAAGTTCGATATTAACTATATCAGTACAGCCACCACCAAGACCATTTCTTTCAACTACGATTATAAATTCGGCATCCTGATCAAAGCAGGTTTCACCAAAGTTATGCCCAATATTGATATCATCAAATACACCATTGGCGCAGTTTCCGACACCATCAATGGGGACTAATGTTTCAACACCATCCTGTGGGATAAATGTTACTTCACCAGTATTACCAGAGTTGTTTTGATTAAAATCAGCATTTATTAACAATGTAAATTCTTCTAATGTAATACTACCGCTAGGATCAAAATCAGAAGCAATAAAAGTAAATGCCACTTCAGTACCAGTCTGAGTGTTGCTATTTGCAGGTACACTAAGATCAATATCATGTGACAAAGTGATTTGAGATTGTAAGATTCCTGTTCCTGTAAAGGCTAGTATCAAACAACAAAACCACTGATATGGAATTTGTAAGTGTGTTTTCATAATAAGGATTTTTTAAATTTTAAGGATTTTAAACAGAGATTATTTGTGAAATGAGAAGCCAATCAACAAACCCAAACGTTCAGCAATTACAGCTAGTTGAGTTGCTTTTTTGCATCTAAATTTTTCTTTGAGAGAATTTCGATAACTAATGATCGTGTGACTTGACAGACACAATTCATCTGCCATTTCCCGAATAGAAAAGCCCAAGCCAATTCCTCGGAGGACTTCCGTTTCTCTATTTGTGAGAATAGGTATTGGTCGATGAACTGGTATGTTATCGGGAATCGTTTGGTAATGATCAGGCATACCATTGGGGGCATAACCTGAAGTGGTTGTTGTGTACATGGAAGGTTCTAGTTAAGCGGTTATTAATGTAATTAGAAGAGTAAGCTACTCTTCAGGAGCTGTCTTCTTTCGAGTCTAAAGTTGCCAAGAAGTTGAGGAATATTCTATCCCTGAATTCCGCCATTCTGATGGATAAAATGTTAAAAAAAGTGACTTTTGGAGAAAAATGTAGTCGCCTTATCTAATTGAAAATCAATTATTTACAGTCAATTCTAAAAATATGTAGAAAGGTGTTTCAAGCCAAACTTTTACAGTTGACTATATGTAAAATTGGAAAGTATATAAGTAAAACAGAGATCTTAAATCAGCAAGACACCTGTAAAGGTTGATGATCTAACAATCCAAGTTTATATGCCCAAACAGCAAGCTCAGTCGTTCGTCTGACTTGTAACTTTTTACACAAATTTAATCGATGTGAATCAATGGTATGAGGAGATAAAAACAATTGATTGGCAATGCTCCTCATTGAATGTCCTTTCGCTAGCATGACCAAAACCTCAATCTCACGATCACTTAATCTATCCAGTATTTCTTCTTGTTCTGCACCGACAGAATGGACACGTAAATCATGGTTTGATATGACGTAATGGATGACCTCACTTTCCTTTAATTGCTCTGACGACAAAATGATTTCTTCCATGGAAAATAACTTGTCATGAATAAGCAATGTATATTTCTTATAGTCATTCCTTTTTCTTTGTTCTGGTATGCCAAAAGGAAATCCAGGCAAATCACTATGCTCTATTTTACTAAAAACAGCAATTTCATTTTGCTTTACATGTTTGATATGGAAATCATCGCGCAGCCAACGTCTGGTTTTTCCAGTACTTTCTGTGCAGTAATGAGAAAACTTCGCATACGTGATTGGTATATTACCGATCCGAAAATCAATAGCCTTCATAACGGTGTCGTTAATGTGACAGCAGTTACCAAAAAGAAAAGTCGAATTGGAAGTTGGACTTTATCTTGGGTTGCCAAAAAATATTTATCCTACTCAAATGTACAAATTATTTAGAAAATATATATCCCTATTTTTAGGGAGGTCCCATTAGCTTTTCAAAAACTACTTTATATTTAGTTTACTTTAATACTCCAAATAATCTGATTCATCAAAAGAATATAAAGATGTATTATAAAAAATTACTGAAATTCATTACTTGGGTTGGAATATTATTAATGTTCGGCTGCACATCTACCAAAACTTTTGTTGCACCTGCATATAAAAATAATGAAAAAGTGGATTACAATTCCCTATCATACTGGGCAGCTCATCCACAAAAAACAGATGAAGCAGATAATATTCCTGGAAAAGCAGCGATTACAAATCAAGGAAGTTTGGACATAGATGTCTTTTTTATACATCCTACCACATTCACTAAAGTTGATGAAAACGAAAGTTGGAATGCAAGCCTTGTTGATCATGAGCTGAATAAACAGACCGATGAAACTACCATACGTTATCAAGCTAGCATCTTTAATGAAGCAGGAAATGTGTATGCTCCAAGATATAGACAGGCGCAATTAAGAGCATACTTTAGTGATGACAAAACAAATGCAAAAGCAGCTTTTGAACTTGCCTACTCAGATGTGGAGTCTGCTTTCTTACATTATATAACAACCTGGAATGAAGGCAGACCATTTATTATCGCTTCACACAGTCAAGGAACAACACATGCTATTCCATTAATAAAAAGTCAAATCGAAAACACTGAGCTGAAAGACCTATTAGTAGCTGCATACATCGTAGGGATGCCTGTAAAGCACAATGAGTTTGACCAGATAAAACCTTGCGAAGATGCTGAACAGACCAATTGCTTTGTAGCATGGAGAACCTTTCGGTATGATCACACACCCACTCCTATCGTAGGAGATCATCTTGTCAATACAAATCCACTGACATGGAAACTAGATGGTAAGTATGCAGATAAATCGCTCAATAAAGGAACAGTGCTCCGTAAATTTGACAAAGTCTATCCGCAACGAGTAGACGCACAGGCAGTGAATGGAATGTTGTGGGCTCATCGCCCCAAATTTCCTTTTAGCTTTTTATTGACAACAAAAAACTATCACATTGCTGATTATAATTTTTATTATATGAATGTGAAGGAGAATGTCAAAGCAAGAACGGAAGCCTATCTAAAGAGAAATTGACCGTTGTAAAATCTCTTTAGTTTACAATAGTTGACTTATGTTATATATCATTAATTTATAAGTCCCTCAGAAAAGATTAAAATTGTTAATTGTCATTTTAAAGTCATGAATCTTTACTGAAAATCCAAAGTGGCTTTCTATATTTGACCCATCCCAAGAACTTAGATCACTCCTAAAAGTTCACCTGAACATATCCAATCCATAGCAAGTCGAATCTGAATTACTTGTTTGTATAACCAATCGTATTGATATGTGTAGGATTTTAACCGCTGTGTTTTTCTTGTGTTTTCTTTCGTTCAATTCATTTGCAAGTTCCATTGTTCCTTATAACAATTTGGAACACCTAGCAATTTCCAGTGACCTAATTGTAATAGCCACTGCCTCTAATGAGCAATCATTCCAACAAGACGGAGTCCAGTCATTTTATAGAAATTTTATTATTACAGATCTTATTAAAGGTCAAGATGTAGGTGAGATTAAAATCGCTTCAGGCAGACAAGTAATTGGTGAGTATACCAATCTTATTCATGGAGAATTCGATTTTCATACTGGCGATACCTATCTGCTTTTCTTACAGCAAAAGTCAGATGGAAGTTACTACCCTATTTGTTTGTCTTATTATGTATTTGAAGAAATTCAGAAAAAAGGGCAAAAGTTTCTTGTCCCTTCTTATGAAGAAAATTCACTGCAAATATTAAAGAAGAAAAAGGAACAAATTCTTCATGTGTATCATAAGGACTTATTTGTAGAAGAATTAAAAGCGTTTTCAACTAACAAATCCAAAATCCAATTTTCGAAAATAATTGCAAATCAAGAAGATCAACAACTCACACAAGCAATAAAGAAAGCGGCTCCGGCACATTGTACCTATCTACGTACTGGCAACGGACTGCGTTTCAGAGTAGAAAACTTAAATAGTCAATCACTACCAATATATTATCAGAATGGCACTGCTGAATGTTCTGCGGTACAATCAGAAATGCAGTCTGCTGTTTCACATATGAATGAAAATTTTCAAGGCATCTCACTTTCCTTGGGTGGTAGTGTCAATGGATACAATCCTAATTGTGGAGCAGGTCGAGCTTATGATATTTCATTTTTTGGTGGGACTTATGATACTTACATGGATCAGCAGTTAGGCACTTCAAGAGCCGTGCTTGTTCAATTTGGCGACCCTTGTAATGAAATACCAGCATTGAATAATTGTGCAGGTACGGTGGCATTTGGTGGATCATGGGCAATAGGTTCTCACACAGCTGGCGGAGAAACATTTAATACAGCTGTTTACGGATATGTCATTGTAAATGAAGGCATGGGTAGTTGCAACTGTGGAGACGTTTCCTCAGGATCACCTGTATCTGATTTTTCTGCTATCATAGCACATGAATTAAGTCATACGATCGGACTGAATCACATTTCCAGTTCCTTTGGAAATGCAAATTTGAACCCAATTAGTGGTACGCAAATCACGAATCTGGATGTCCAATGTGTTGATGACCTTTACCCTTCCAACGCAACAAGTGACAATGAAGAAAATCCAGAGCCAACATCACCGCCACCACCTCCTCCACCAGTTACCAATCCTGATCTCAATGTTCTAAATTGTGGCAATGTTTCTCAAACAGGCACTACAGTCACCGTTAATACATTACGCATTTCAAATAGTGGAAATGGACAAAGCAATGCTTCGCGAGTTGGGTTTTATTTATCAACGGACAACAACATTACAACGAGCGATAGATTGATAGGCACCAGTACTATTAGCGCTCTGAGTCCTGGAGCTAGCACATTTATCAATAGTGCGTTTTCAGTAGCCGGTACTCCAGATGGATCATATATTCTTGGGATTATTGTTGATGATACCAATTTGGTATTTGAATCAAATGAAGCTAACAATAGCTGTTCTCATCCAAATTCTAGAATTGTCTTGACAACAGCGCCTCAAGGAGAACCAGACTTAACAGTGAATCGATGTGGAACTGTTTCGTTACAAACAAATACTGTCACCGTAAATAATTTACGCATACAAAATACTGGGCCCGTTGCAACATCATCAGTCATCAGAATACAATATTATGCTTCGCTTGACCAGCAAATTACTACTGCTGACAGATTACTAGGAACTTCAACTGTGAATGGCCTTGCGGCAGGAGCAATTGCAACACTTAATCATAGTATGGCTATTCCTAATTTACCAGATGGAAGTTATGTTATTGGAATCATCATTGATGGTAATAATTCAATTGGCGAGTCTAATGAATCAAACAATACATGCTTTGATGCATCACCGAGATTGATCATAGAAACAGAAGTACCTGATCCAGATTTAGTTACCAATTGTGGTTCACTTACTGTATCAGGTTCGGTTGCCACTTTAGCAAACGCAACAATAAGAAATATTGGAAATGCTGCGTCTCCAGCTGGAATTCAAGCTATTGTTCACTTAACATCAGGTGAAAGTCAGACGACCATATTGTCCAGATCACTGCCTTCATTATCTCCAAATGCTACTTACAATTTAAACCATACGTTTAGTACCTCAAATCTTGAGGATGGAACTTATACAGTTGGTATTTCAGCTGATCCTACAAATGGTCTTGAAGAAGAAAATGAAACAAATAACAATTGTACAATTTCAAATCCTTCAATTGTTATTGAAACAGAAGAAGAAGTGTTTGCCGATCTTGACATAACCAATTGTGGACAGGTAAATCGAACTGGAAACCAATTGACTATATCAAATGTGGTTGTTCGAAACATAGGTAACGGCTCGACAATTGGTCAGTTCTTTTTAGGATACTATTTATCAACAAATCAACAAATTGATACTGACGATATTTATCTGGGTAATGACTTTGTAAATGTTTTGGAGCCTGGCACCTTGAGCAGAGAGTCTGCAACATTCAATCTTGCTTCGTACGATCTGGAAGACGGCGAATACTTTGTTGGCATTATTGCAGATTTCAATTCCAGAATTGTTGAATCAAATGAAGCTAACAATACTTGTCGTAAAGTAAATCCAAAAGTGGTTATTGGCTCAGAGTCTTCCAGTGGATCAGAGCTAGTCGCTGACTTAACCGTACAATGTGGCTCAGTAAATCAAACAGCAAATAGTGTATCTATATCAAATGCTTCGGTAAGGAATAACGGTAACAGAAACATTACAGATGGCTTTTTTAATGGCTTTTATTTATCAACGGATCAAACAATTACAACGGATGATTATTTGTTAGAGCTTGGGCAAGAATATATTGCCTCACTGGCTATAGGTCAGCAAAGATCTATCAATGGTAATTTTAGTCTGAATGGAATCCCAGCTGGTGATTACTTTATTGGAATCATCACAGATCATGTAGGAGATATTCACGAAAGTAATGAGAATAATAACTCTTGTGTGATTAGTAGTACACGTATTACAGTAGGTGCTCCTTCATCAAACCTACCCGATCTTGTGTCCTCATGTGACCAAGCTTCTGTCATAGCCAATAGCATTGAAGTAACGGATATGAATGTCAGTAATCTGGCAACAATTGGCAGTGGTTCTTATTCTTTTGTTGGGTTTTACATATCAGAAGATCAGGAAATAACGACGAGTGATTTCTACGTAGGATATGACTATGTTGGAATCCTCGATCAGGGAGCTGTTAGTCAAGAATCAGAAAGCTTTGATATCAGCAATTTGCCGTTAGCAGATGGCACATATTATTTTGGTGCGGTTGCAGATTTTACGAGTCGGGTAAATGAATCAAACGAATCTAACAATTCGTGTATATTTTCTGGCATGCAAATCCAAATAGGTGCTACACCAACAAATGAAGTACCAGAAAATGACCAAGAAGAGTTTTGCGAAACACTTTCTGAAACCAATTTTGAAAACGGACAACTAGGGCCTTGGGTAGACGGAGGTGTACACGCTTTTATAAATTCTGGTAGCACATTCTCTCCAAGCGGCCAACGTTCATTTGCCTTAAGAGGAGATGAAAATCAACAATCCTCCATTTATATGCGTGACTGGGTTGCTGGTGATAGAAATAGCACATTCAACTTTAGCTTTAAAGTAAGAACATACCAAGCTGAACGAGGTGACAAGTTTGTTGTAGAAATTGATAAGGGTAGTGGGTATTCTATTTTAAGAGAATATGAAGCTGTTGTAGATTTTGATACATCGAATATTCTCGAAGCAAGTATGGAGATAAATTCTAACAATAGATTCAAATTAAGGATACGATCCAGAACTAGCCACACCTTCGAGTACGTATTCATAGATGACATTAAATTGGAATTGTGCAACAGTTCTCAACTTGTATCCGTAAATGCACAAGCTATAGTAAGTCAGGATAATCCTAGCAATTTTGACGTTAGATTATCTCCTAATCCAGTATCCAGATATGATCGTTTAACAATTGATTTAGGAACGGAGATACATACAGGAACCAAGATTCAGATTTATAATGCTGCTGGTGCTTTACAGCAAAGTCTATATATGGACACCTCAAAATCTGAAATTTCAATTGACAAACTTACGAGTGGCTTATACTATGTGTCGATTCAAACAGAAGAAAATCGTGTTACTAAAAAGTTTATGGTAATTGAATAAATACCATCAAAACACGAATAGGTATAAACTTAATAACAGAGTTATTCGATTGTATTGATTTAAATGGAAATTGACCTATTTCTGGCTTTCACTGCCCAGGTCTCTTTCCATTTTTTATCTTCTATTACATTTGCTTTATCATAAAGATTGACAGTTGGACAAACATGGTAAGGGACACCGTACAAACAATCACCTACTGCAATATCATTCCAGTTCTGAACTTCTAAAACACCATGTTCTTCACTTTGACTTTTAAGCGTATAATTTTCCAGATTTAAAAATCTAATTCTATTGTGAATAGGGTTTTCCGCTGCTATAGCTTTGTGACCCAAATCAACGGTAATGATTCCTTTTTTTGGTTTTGATATAACTCTAGTCAACACGAGAGCGGCAAACTGATAGGATTGCTCTTTACATTTTTCTGCGTATCCCCAATCCCAAAATACAGTAGTGCCAGGACTTACGAGACGGTCAGCAAATTCCTTGTGCACGCTAAATGCAGGAGAACCACCCGCGATAATAGTCGGTCGAGGTATTCCGGAATGTTCTATGTCGTTGGCGAATTGTTCCACTTCAGAAAATGAACGTTGTATAGATTTCTTCCTCTCTTCAATATCGGCTTGTCTGTTGTGACCATCATACACGTGCAATCCCTTACATGCAATATTCGGTGTACGATATAATGACAGATAAAACGATAAACTTTGATTATCTAATGGCAATCCTGTTCGATTCATTCCATTATTGATATCAAGGAAAACAGATACAATGGTACCGTTCTCACCTGCCTCTTTAGACAAGCTTTCTACGATTGATTTGTCATCCACTATGACTCCGAATTCACTATCAGGATAACTCGAGATGAGTTGGAATAATCGTTTTATTTTAGGCCCAACAAGTTGATGAGCGATAAGAATAAAACTCATGCCAGCCATTGCCGCAAGTTCTGCTTCAGCAATGGTAGCTGCTTTCACTTTGACAATACCTTTCTCCCGCATTAATGCGATCACCTCTTCCATTTTATTTGTCTTGACATGAGGAATGAGTTGATCGACATGCAGAGAGGAGTCAATCATTAGATCTAGATTAGATTCGAGTTTGTCTTTATAGATCAATAAGGACGGAGAATCAAGTTCATGTACGTTGCTGACAGCATACCAATTCATAAGAATGAAGATAGTCAGAATGAATCAACTATCTTTACTAGAAATACAGACAAATTGAATAAACTAGTTTCGTTTGGAGGAGAAGGAAAACAAATACATTTCGCACACGCGAATGCGTATCCAGTCAAAAGTTATAGTCATTTTTTAAGGCTATTCACTGATGAGTTTGAAGTGTTTGGTATGCATCAGCGTCCATGTTGGCCAGGAAGTGATTACAATGCCTTTACGAATTGGGATTTATTAGGAGATGACTTAGTTGAAATCCTTGATGCTCATGAAATGAAATCTGTTGTTGGCATGGGACACTCAATGGGAGGGATTGCTACTTTGGTTGCTGCCAATAAACGCCCAGATTTATTCTCATGCATCATCTTGATAGATCCTGTAATTATGGATAGGGAGATGATCAAAATGATAAAGCAAATGCCATACGAACAACAAGTTGCCAATAACCCAATGGCGCAAATTGCAATGAAAAGACGAAATAGTTGGGAAAACAAATCAGAAGCATTGGCGTATTTTGAAAGTAAATCATTTTTTCAAAAATTTACACCAGAAGCCAAACAAACCTTCTTGGATTATGGCCTGCAAGAGGTCGATAATAAAATTACATTGAGATATAGTAGAGAATGGGAATCCAAAATTTATTCAGTTGTACCAGATGTTTGGGCGGAATTAGAAAAACTTGACTGTCCTGCACTCATTGTAAAAGCCGAAAAGTCAGATGTTATTCGAACAAAGGAGCAATGGAACATGATTAAGGAAGTAACTTCTTCGGCTACTTGTTTGGAATTGGAGGATTCTGGACATCTAATTCCACAAGAAAAACCAGTTGAACTGAAACATGCAATTATTGACTTTTTGAACACGCATAGTAATGACTAAAAAGACAAGTCCCATTTTAGAAAGTTTATTTTTATTGCTAGAGTTGGTATTATTCATCTTTATCCTGCTTTGTTTTCTGGGGTTATACTTTGTCTTTATTCACAATCTTATTTTTGACATAGATTTATTAGAGATCAACATAGAAGAATTAATCATTGACAAACCGATACAGTTGTTGTTGATTAATTATATACCGACAACCTTTATTCTGTTGCTTGTACTTTTACTGGTTCATGTATTGATTTTTCGCAGAGATGAAGGATTATTAGGAATTCGCAAAAAAGGTCTATTACCAGAATTTGGCTATGGTACTGTATTGGCGGCTGTTTTGATTTTTGGCGGATTTTTGTTGTTGTGGGCATCTGATCAAATTGATATTGTTGGTTTTAATTGGAATTGGCAATTGATTGCAGGTTTTCTTTTATTATTTACAGTTCAGAGTTTTCAGGAAGAAGTTCTTTTTCGTTCATATCTGATACCGACAATCGAAAACAGACTAGGCACATGGGCTGCACTTATTATCTCCTCCTTAGGCTTCATGTCGATTCATTTTTTTAATACAGGAATCAGTATAATTGGATGTATAGACCTAGCAGTCGGTGGATTCTTAATGGGTTTACTTTTTATAGTCTATAGAAATGTGTGGGCGCCAACTGGATTTCACATGGCTTGGAATTTTTTGCAAAGCACCATATTAGGGTTTGAAGTAAGTGGTAATAAAACCTACAGTTGGTTTTTATTACGTGAAAAAGGAGCGGATTTATTTACTGGAGGAGAATTTGGTTATGAAGGCTCCATATTTTCTGTACTATTTTTATTGTTGTGCATTCTTTTTCTGTGGAGACGCCATCCTAATCTTACAAATGACTTTATCCCCTTTAGAAAAGAAGAAACAAAATTTGACATACTATGATCAACACAATCATATTTGACTTAGGCGGTGTACTTATTGATTGGAATCCAAAATACTTGTATCGCAAGATTTTCGATACCGAGGAAGAGATAGATTTCTTCTTGACAACTATTGCTACATCTGACTGGAATGAAGAACAAGATGCAGGTAGAAGTTTGCAAGACGCTACAAATATATTGTTGCAAAAATATTCAGATGAAAAATGGAAAGAACCCATCAATGCCTTTTACGGGCGCTGGACTGAAATGTTAGGAGGTGCGATTAATGGAACGGTAGATATATTAAGACAATGTATTGATCAGCCTTCATTACATGTATATGCATTGACAAATTGGTCCGCCGAAACATGGCCAGTTGCATTACAGGAATTTGAGTTTCTGCATTGGTTTGAAGGCGTATTGGTTTCTGGTCAGGAAGGCATGCGCAAACCAGCCCCAGCGTTTTATCAATTGATGATGGATCGGTATAGCATTGAAAAAGAACATGCTTTATTTATTGATGACAATCAGCGAAATGTTGATGCATCAAATGCCTTTGGCTTGAGGGCATTGCTATTTAAACAGCCTGATAAATTGAAGAGAGAATTGCGACAATTGGGGGTTATAGGCTAGTTACCAATCATATGTAGTGCCTCCCTCAATGACCAAATCGCGAATGAACTTTTTCACTAAATCAACAATTTTTTCTTAAAGCAAAACTGGGAGTAAAACGAGATGACTGTGTTAAAAGCCTAAAATTTATTAAATTTAAATGTACAAATAATTGAAGCTCAACAAACACTTTACGATAGTCAGATTTACGAACAAAAAATATTTACATTATGAAAAAATTAGTAACAATTTTATTATTAAGCACATTGATAATCACACAAGTCTCATCTCAAGAACATCTTGAAGTTGAAGGATCAGCAAGAATACAGCAAGACCTCACGATTGAAGGTTTAGCTGGAAATGGGACTAGAAATATAGTTGCAGATGGAAATGGAAAACTAATGGTTGAAAATAAAAGCCAAAGTATCATATCTATATCAGCAGCGTCATTCTTAGAAGTCAACAACAGTTCAGATAATTATTCAAGAACATGGGAATTCTATCCAAAAGCATCTAATGATTTTTTTATTGCTCCAGTTCAACTGCCACATGGTGCAACTTTAGATAGTATCAAAGTATATGTTATTGATAACAGTATTGACAGTGATTTATCTGTATGGTTTAGAAGATTTAAGGCTGAAACGAAAACAACAACCAATCTAGGACTAATGTCAACTAATGGTACACCCTCAGGGCCTCAAAGAAAATATATACCTGTTACTACTGGAATACTTAGTTCTGCTAAAGTAGTCGATAATTCAGAATGGGCCTATTATTTTAATTTAAGTGCAAAATTTGAGTGGGATTCCTACAACTTAGGTGTTAGTAACATACACATTTATTATACTGAATAGGTAAATGCATGACTTAATAGAAATAAGATACGATTGGTAACAAGGTGTCCTGATGTCATACAGCCGAACGCAAAAGCCAACGCAATGCACGCCACATACACCCATCACGTTATGTCTAATTTGAATTATGAAAATGAAATTAAAACTATTAATTCTAGCTACCTTTTTGTTTGGATGTAGTGATGAACAAATTTTTGATTGCACTGTCGATTTCAAAAAATCGGGATATACCATCATTGCTCATTCTCACAATGATTATGAACAAGCTATACCTATTGATAATGCATTAAATCATGGATTCCAATCTATAGAAGTTGACATTGCATTTGACGGCTTAAATCTCAGGGTTAGTCACGATGATAAGAATCTAGATGGTAAACCATTATTTGAAGATGCATATTTATCTCCAATATTAAACCATAACGAATTATTAGATTCTTCAATTTTATTGGTTGACATTAAAAATTATTCACCAGAACTTATTAATAAGTTAAACGAAATTCTATTAAGATATGAGAGCAAAATT
>CAYNMW010000058.1:0-4836 GCA_964398295.1 uncultured Saprospiraceae bacterium
GTCTTCTCGAGATGAACCAGAGCCTCCATGAAAAACAAAATTGACAGGTTGTGGGTCTTTTGTTTTGTGCTTCTGATGGATGAATTCCTGACAGTTTTTCAGAATTTCTGGTTTCAACTCAACATTACCAGGTCTGTATACACCGTGTACATTTCCGAATGCAGCAGCCACTGTAAAATTCTCACTGATCTTATTGAGTTTTTCGTAGGCGTATTCTACCTCAGAAGGCTGTGTGTAAAGTTTTTCATTATCTACTTCCGTATTGTCTACCCCATCTTCTTCTCCTCCTGTGACACCCAATTCTATTTCTAGTGTCATTCCCATCTTGTCCATTCTCTTAAGGTATTTTTCGCAAATTTCAATATTTTCTTCAAGCGGTTCTTCTGACAAATCCAGCATATGTGAACTGTACAATGGTTGTCCAGCTTGCTGGTAATATTTCTCTCCTGCATCCAACAAACCATCTATCCAAGGGAGTAATTTCTTTGCGCAATGATCCGTATGAAGGACAACAGGTACACCATAGGCTTTAGCCACATTGTGCACGTGAAGAGCACCGGATATCCCACCTAAAACTGCTGCTTTCTGACCATCATTTGACAATGATTTGCCAGCCCAAAAGCTGCATCCACCATTTGATAGCTGGATAACGATTGGAGAATTCACTTCTTTTGCTGCTTGCAAGCATCCATTAATTGTATTGGATCCCACAACATTTACTGCAGGGATTGCAAAATTCTTTTCGTTCGCATAGTCGAAAAGGTCTTTGACTTCTTTACCGTGAAGAACACCGGATCTAAATTTAGATGCTGTCATAATTGTTT
Organism: uncultured Saprospiraceae bacterium; assembly: GCA_964398295.1. GTDB lineage: Bacteria > Bacteroidota > Bacteroidia > Chitinophagales > Saprospiraceae > CALFUK01. The sequence continues at coordinate 825 of CAYNMW010000058.1, forward strand.
AATTGAAATGATGGTAGGGTCAACAAAGAAAGATAGATTCTTACAATTACGCAAATAGACGTAAATGGTAAAAATTAAATTCCGAAAGTGATCAAGAATGTAAAATAAGATTTAGGCAATCCCGCTCTCCACAAGGTATCGTTCAGCATCCAATGCTGCCATACAACCAGTACCTGCAGCAGTGACTGCTTGTCGATATACTTTATCGGCGGCATCACCACTCACAAAAACGCCTTCGATTTTTGTTTTTGAAGTACCTGGAACTGGGATCAAATATCCACTATCATCCATGTCAAGCCAGTCGCCAAAGATCTGTGTATTTGGTGTATGACCGATTGCAACAAAGAATGCACTTAAAGGTATGATTCGTTCTTCTCCTGTTTTCGTGTCTTTTACTTTTGCTCCAGTTACTTCTTCTTCACCAAGAATTTCTACCGTTGAAGTATTCCAGTGTATTTTAATGTTATCTGCTTTATTTACTCTATCCTGCATGATCTTCGAAGCCCTCATTTCGTCTCGTCTGACGAGTAAATGGACTGTTGGGCAAAGCTTTGCAAGATAACTAGCTTCTTCTGCTGCTGTATCTCCACCTCCTACAACTGCTACTTCCATTCCTTTAAAGAAAAAACCGTCACAAACTGCGCATGCAGAAACTCCTTTATTCATTAATTTTTCTTCCGATGGTAGACCTAACCACTTGGCGCTTGCCCCTGTGGATATAACGACACTATGTGTGTGAATTTCTTGCCCTGATTCAGTCCATAGTTTGTGTATAGGTCCTGTGAAATCTACTTTAGAAATCATCTCATAATGGACTTTGGTATCAAAGCGTTCTGCTTGCTTTCTAAATTCTTCCATCATTTCCGGACCCTGAATTCCATCTGGATAACCAGGATAATTTTCTACTTCTGTTGTAATGGTCAACTGACCACCAGGTTCTTTACCTGTATACAATTCAGGTTTCAACCCTGCTCTTGCTGCATAGATAGCTGCTGTGTAGCCCGCTGGGCCTGACCCTATAATAATACACTTCTTAACTTCTGATTCTGACATATGTTTGGCTTAAAGGCTGCAAAACTAAACTGTTTTATTGGATTTGTAAACCTTATGAGGAGGAATTAGTTGTGGCTAAAAGGCTAATTTTTGTAGAATGACAATCAGCAAGCTCAAATATAGAGCTTAAATTTCAGCTTGAAAAACAAATTAAGCTTAAGTTATACCTATAAAACCCTAAGGTTGAAGGTCTTCAAGTGAAATTTCCTGTTCATTGTAAATGAATGATTCCATTGCTTGGATAAACCTATCTGTTCTGACATAATTTGGCTCAATCTGATCCATGATGATGTAATGATCTTTTCCATTTGAATCAATGGACTCTTTTAAGGTAAATAAGAGACTATATTCTTGGTCACTTACCTGTTCAAGAAATAAAATGGCATTCTGGTTTCCCATCAGGGATTTGCTTATTGAAGATTCAGAGGAATGCAATTTGATGTCAATTGCTTGAGTTTCGAGTGTACCTTTTAATTGGAGGATGATGGTAGCAGACATCGAATCGTCGCATACATCAGTTAATTCTGCCATGATGATCTGATCGCTTAGTTGAATGATGTCGTGTAAGTCTATAGTGGAGGAGTTGACATATGGAAATATGAACAGAAAGATAAACAGAGAAGTTAATTTCATTGCAGGTGGTTGTAAGGCAAAGATATACATGAGGGTTTATTGTGATATAAGTGTTTACCCTTAATAATTTAAAAAGGCAATAGGGCAAAAACTCTAATTTAATTTCAACTTTACATTCAAATTTGAGAATTTATAAAGCGCCACTTGGTCCGAAGATCCCTTATACATAAGCAAAAGTAACCCATGATCATTTTTGAAATTATTGCTACTTTTTTCTTCGAAGTAATTTTTCTTGAATTAATCTTAGTGGTAATTCAAAATCAAACAACTCAGTGCTTAAACTTCGAGGAATTGAAATCAGAACAATTGATGAAATAAAATTGGAGAAACTTAAGAAAAGATATGAGTACAAGAATCAAACCTGAAAAGTTTTTAATTAGACCACTAACAAGAATCAACCCTCTTCCTTCTATAAGATTTTTTTCTTATTATCTATTTATCTTATATTCCATAATTAATAAACAACAAGAAGGACTATGAATCGAACATTATTACACACCACTCTAATGGTATTGAACCGCATGTGCACCTTTTTTCACTATGCACTGATCTATGTGATTGCTGGCTATGCAGTACAAGCCTATGGCCAATTTCCAGCTACAATTGAACTCTCTAATTTATGTGGCCCTAATGGCTTCGTGATCAATGGGATTGATGCTGATGATCAATCAAGCAATTCGGTGTGTAGTGCTGGAGATGTGAATGGCGATGGTATTGACGATCTTATTATTGGGGCCCAATTTGCTAACCCAAATGGGAATAATGGTGCAGGCGAAAGTTATGTGGTTTTTGGTACAACAACTGGATTTATATCACCTTTAAACCTTAGTACCTTGAATGGTACAAACGGATTTGTCATCAATGGTATTGATCCATTTGATCATTCAGGTACATCTGTGAGTGGTGCTGGAGATGTGAATGGTGATGGCATTGACGATCTTGTTATTGGGGCTCAAGGCGGAGAGCCGAATGGAAATAGATATTCAGGCGAAAGCTATGTGATCTATGGAACATCAGCTGGATTTATTTCGCCATTAAACCTCAGTACCTTGAATGGTACTAATGGCTTTGTGCTTAATGGCATTGATCCCTTTGATTTTTCAGGTACGTCTGTGAGTGGTGCAGGCGATGTGAATGGCGATGGTATTGATGATATCATTATTGGGGCTAGAACTGCTAGCCCAAATGGGAATAGTGTTGCAGGTGAAAGCTATGTGGTCTTTGGAACATCAGCTGGTTTTACCTCGCCATTAAACCTCAGTACCTTGAATGGTACTAATGGCTTTGTGCTTAATGGCATTGATCCAAATGATGGTTCAGGTGTGTCTGTGAGTAGTGCTGGCGATGTAAATGGCGATGGCATTGACGATCTTATTATTGGTGCTAAAAGTGCCGATCCCAATGGGAATGGCAATGCAGGTGAAAGCTATGTGGTCTTTGGGAAATCATCTGGATTTGCTTCTTCGTTAAACCTTAGTTCGTTGAATGGCGCCAATGGCTTAGTCATCAATGGCATTGATCTAGGTGATGGTTCAAGTATGTCACTGAGTGGTGCTGGAGATGTGAATGGCGATGGCATTGACGATGTTATTATTGGAGCTAGGTACGCCGACCCAAATGGGAATAGTGGAGCAGGGGAAAGCTATCTAGTTTTTGGAACATCAACTGGATTTACGTCGCCGCTAAATCTCAGCTCCTTGAATGGAAACAATGGATTTGTCATCAATGGCATTAATCCAAATGATTTTTTAGGCAATTCAGTGAGTGGTGCTGGAGATGTGAATGGCGATGGCATCGACGATCTTATTATTGGGTCTAGCCAGATCGACGCGAATGGAAATTGGATTGCAGGGGAAAGCTATGTGGTCTATGGGACAACAGGTGGATTTACGTCTCCACTAAACCTCACTACCCTAAATGGAAACAATGGATTTGTAATCAAAGGCATTATTCTATCTGATCTGTCATCAAGGTCAAGGTCTGGTGATGTGAGTGGTGCTGGAGATGTGAATGGAGATGGTATTGACGATCTTATTATTGGTGCTGGATCTTTCGACACGAATGGAAATTTTGATACTGGTAAAAGCTTTGTAGTCTTAGGGAGTTGTGGCCCCAGCTTATTGGTAAATGGTGGAGGGCAGTTTATTCCCAATTGCAGCAACAATCCCCAAATTGTGGATTATACTTTGTTTGTAGGCTGCAACCGAAGTTTTCAGTTGGACAACAGTACGGGATCAGCGGATTTAGTCATCAGTAATATTGTGTCTAGCAGTCCCTTATTTAGTATTGGTCTGAGTGGTTTTCCGATTACTATTCCTGCAGGAAG
>CAYNMW010000058.1:4936-10725 GCA_964398295.1 uncultured Saprospiraceae bacterium
TGCAGTATTTACAGTCTTGATGGTAGGATGTACCCCGTGAGTTAATCGGCCATAAACATATTCCTGCTGAGTCGAAGGTTTCTCACCTCTCGACAGCATCTTCAGTCAAATAAGCAGAAAGGGCAACATCCATCTGTTTCAACGCCTCATTCATCGAAAAAGCTATGATTTATCATGCAAAGACTTGATATTAGAAGGAATTAATTGGATCAAATAAGCGTTTATCTGATATGACTTTTTACATCTTTTTCTTGCTCTCTTCGATGTTCACCTTAAGTGTCTGGCATGTATTAAAAGAAGGTGTGCTTGATAAATTAAGTGGAATCCTATTCTATCTGTCCATTATTGGTTTTGCGGTTTCGGCCATTGGCCTCTATAGTCAAGATCAATTATCTGCTATTACCTTGTTCAGAGATATCATTGGACTAGCAGGTATTTCGATGTTTTTCATGTTCGTCAAGGAAAATAAAATACTAGCTGTCGGATCCTTGATTGCCTTAGGTAGTGCGATGCCATATATGTATCAGTATTTAATGGAGGAACATCAAAAAAGGCCGGGAGTGGAAGTGAAGATTCAAGATCCAGTACAGGATCATGTGCAAGATTCTAAAGGAGAAGAGGAAGTGCCGAAGATTGATCAAAACAGTGAGCTTTTAATCGAAGTAAATAAAGGTTTTACAATTGCCTCTATTATGTCTGTAATTGATAAGTATGATCTGGAGGTGGAGCGTGCATTCCAACCAGATGATCATGAGCAGACGGATTTGGATGATTACTATTCAATCAATATTCCAAAGGAACAGGAAAATAATTTGCAAGAGATACTGACAGCATTGAATGGTAAACGTGCCATAGAATGGGTAGAGCTAAATGAAATCTATGAACTAAGCCCGATTGAATCTACAAAAGAAAAGATAAGCCCTCCAGTTAACAAATATGTTGTTAATGACCCACTGGTTAAGCAGAAATGGGAATATGCGCCGATGGAATTGAACCAATTTTACCAATACATCAAAAAGAATAAAATAAAGGCTAAGAAAAAAGCAAAGCTGTTTATTCTGGATACTGGAGTAGATGGAGAACATGAAGATTTAAAAGGACAGTTCAAATCATATGATGCCAACAGTTCAAAAGATGATGTTGGACATGGCACGCATTGCGCAGGCATTGCAGCTTCTGTATCCAATAACAAGATAGGAATCAGCTCATTAGTACCAGATAATAAATTTGTTGAAGTGAGTGGCATTAAAGTCCTGGCGGGCTTTGGATTTGGTACGCAGAAAATGATTATTGAAGGGATGATAAAAGCCATTGATTCTGGTGCAGATGTCATATCCATGTCATTAGGTGGCAAGAGCACTCAGCAGCGTGAAAAAGCATATACAGAAGTAGTTGAATATGCAAAAAAGCACAATGTAATTGTTGTTACAGCCGCTGGAAATGCTGCAAAGGATGCGTCTTTGTATTGTCCTGCTAACAGTGCAGGTGTTATCGCCGTAGCTGCCGTTGATCAATCCCTTAAACGGACTTCATTCTCAAATACCTTACAACATATTAAATTTGGTTTGTCTGCACCTGGAAAAGATATTTTGTCAACTTATCCGAAAAATGAATACAAAAACTTTTCTGGCACTTCTATGGCAGCTCCTTATGTCTCAGGGACGATTGCTGTCTTGCGAAGTATCCATCCATCTATAAGTACGGAGGAAGCATTCCAACTTTTGCATCAGACAGGCATGGAAACAGATCAGCCTTATAAAACAGGTAATTTTATTCAGCCATATAAGGCGGTAAAGAAATTGCACGAGCAATTAAAAAAATAGGCCATTGCTACTGAACTAGTAAGTTGACAATCTGAGCTGCAGTTTTCTTTTTTGATTGAATCACTTCCACTTTAGCATTTGCTCGTTCGTAGAATGCGGATCTCGAAGACATTCGTTCTGCAATAAATTCTTTCAATTCCGGATCAGACAAGTTTGCGATTAATGGACGCTTATGCTTACGCGAATGTAGGCGTTCAAATAATTGATCGTTTGTTTTATATAAATAGATGGAGTTGGTCTTGTTGATTGTTGTCCAATTGTTTTCCTGACAGGGTGTACCACCACCTAATGCGAGTACTAGATTTTGATGATTGTCTACTATCCAATCTAAGTATGTCGATTCTAACTTTCGAAAATAGGCCTCCCCTTCTCTTTCAAAAATCTCCTTGATTGTCAGACCTTCTTTTCCTTCAATGAACACATCTAAATCAATAAAATTGAGTTTCAGCTTATCGGATAGAATTCTACCGATACTTGATTTTCCACTTGCCATGAAACCCATTAAACTAATGATCATACCGCCAAATTAAGGAACCGAAATTGAAAATATAGCATGACTGGTATTACATTTACAAAATGATAAAAGGCACCCTGCTGATTACTTGTATGTGTATCTTATTTTCTTGCAATTCAGAAGTGAAGCAAACTGAACCTGCAAAAAACCTCGATCCATGGTTGGTTGACAGAATGGGTGTCAATTATGAACAGTATATCAATCAAGAAATTGCCAAACCGAAGGATGACACGATTCCGCAGCTTGCCTTAGCAGATTCCATTTTTCTGTTTTCAAGCAAGAGCTGGAGCCAACGTTTTGTGCTTAAAATACCCTATCAAAATGTAGGCACCAAAGCCTCCAAATTTTATCAGTCTTGGTCCAGCTGTGCATGTATTGAAAACGAACCAGAAAAAGAATTTTTAAATCCTGGAGAAACAGACGAATTAACTCTTACATTTGATCCACGAAAATGGGAAGTTGGTCAGAGACATTCTTTTTGGATCGTATCAGAACATTTTCCACATTACAATAAATTGATCATCGAAAGAAAATAATATGTTCTCGTTTATTCTCATCTTTTTACAGACAGGTGGATCTTTAGAATCTTTAGTGCAGTTTGTGCCCTTAATGCTCATATTCCTTGTCTTTTATTTCTTTTTCATTCGCCCTCAGGCAAAAAAACAGAAACAACAAAGTGTCTTTATTACTGAATTGAAAAAAGGGGACGAGGTTGTTACTGGTTCTGGTCTCATCGGAAGGGTTAATAAAATTGACGAACATGAAGTCTCTTTGCAACTTGATCAAAAAACATTTATACGTGTGGTGAAAGGTGCAATCTCTAGAGAAATGACTCTAGCTTATCAACAGCCCGAAGAAGAAAAAGCATAATTAAACGACGCTTACTCCTGTTAGCTAAAACTTGATTAGAAGAATATCAAGCTGTCAACCTTCTAATAAATCTTCAGTTGTGTTTTGTCACCTTATTCGACACCAATTCTTTCATAAAAGTCGAATCGCCAATCGAAATAGTCACTACCCGCATCAATATTAGCAATATACGGTGCTGAATTGTCATGTAGTATAATGTTAACCTCATCTGTAAGTTAATTTAGCATTAGAAAAATAATTTCCTAATCACAAAGCTGGACAAAAAAATAGGGCCACAATTATTACAATTGTGACCCCGCCATATGAATGATTATTAATTATCTCAGTAAGGATACATTTCCTTTTTCCGTATATTCTTCTCCTGTAAAACAAACACCGCTCAAATAATAGCCATAAGCATCTGGTGCGAGTTCGTCGCCAGTATTTTGCCAACTTCCATTCCAACCGATATCTAAGTCAGTTGTCTCAAACACCTCTCTACCCCACCTGTCATAAATGATAAGCATGACATTCTGCAGGCTATTTGTACGTACAAGAAGTACGTCATTCACACCATCAGCATTTGGTGTAAACGCATTAGGTAAGAAGATTCCACTTGCACTACAATCTGTATCAACAGTAATGTTTATCGTTTCAACAACCATGCAACCATTCTCATCAGTAATTGTCACCGAAAAGCTCATAGACTCTTCTGGCATGATCGTGATAGTTGGCGTAGTCTCTCCAGTACTCCACTCAAAAGTTGGATTTTCAGCATTCGTCTCTACAGATAACTCAGCGTCACTACCTAAGTATACTCTTGAACTTGGATCAGCAAATACTTCCGCTTGAAGTTCAATAACACCTATAACAAAAGAGGTATCTATAGAGCAATTGGTTACAGGATCTGTGACACTCAAGGTTATTTCTGTGTCTTCTGTAAGATTTATGATTGGACTATTTGTATTCTGACCAGACTCGATTACAGAACCAGGAGCCCACTCAAAAATGAGTTCCATGTCAGTCAACGGTTGTACATTGATTTGTGTACTTTCTCCAGCGCATACATTTTCAGGAACACCATTTCCTCCAGGAGATCTGTCAATTGCTACAAATCCATCAAGTGAAAGTGGAACAAGCATGATGTCTTCTGTTCTAAAGGTACAACCTGATTCGCCTGTTACTGTTCCATATATCTCAACTATAGAACCATCTGAAATCATTAAAGGAACACCAAAACCAATTGGTGCGTCAGTAGTTGCATCAAACCATTCTATGTTTTCAGCGCCGGCATTGGTTGTTGCATTAATTACTATTGGATCGCCAGAGCAAAATGGTAATGTATTGTCATCAAGTATGCCTTCAATAAGAATGTCATTTCTTGAAACATCAATGGAGTTTATTTCTGAAAAACAACTTTCGCCAAGTCTTTGTCTGACAAAGTATGTTTCAGTAATGTCGTCTTGTGTAGTGTTTAACGTACTGCCTTCCGTAAGTATCGTTTCAAAATTTTCATCTGTTGACCACTCAATGATAGCTCCTGGACTACCTATTGCCGTTAAGGCTACATTTTCATCACAAATATCTGTATCTCCTGTAATCTCGATATCATCTAATGCCAAACCATCACCTATAATACTGATCGGAAATTGAAGAAATACCAAACAACCATTGTCTTGATTCAAAACAGACAAAGTGATTGGTTTACTTTCAGTGAATGTGAAAACTGGCGTCGAAGTATTTGCACCTGAGACGATACACTCTTCTGGTCCCCATTCCAACATGATATTTGCAGCTGGATTCACAGTTACACTTATCGGAATATCTATACCTGGGCATATAACCGATGGGATATTTATTTCGTCAACTGATACATCATCTCTGACATCGTAAGGGCTAATTTGCACATCATCTGAATTTAACACACAGCCAGTACCTGTATCCAAACTAGCTCTAATGGTTCTGCCATCTTCTGCATCAAGTGTCAGACTCGGACCTGTGGCTAACACACCATTCGTTTCTAAATCAATCCACTGAATCAACGAAGGATTTGCATTGGTTGTCGCTGTGACAGTTATTGGCTCGTCTTCACATGCTGTAATTGTTGGTGTGTTGGTGACGGTATCTATCGTCACTCCTTCTATAGAAAGAGTTACGACATCAACAGGAAATTCCATTGCTTGTGTTACACAACCTTCTGCAAGAATTTGTCTTACGAAATAGCTCTGTTGGCTTTCCGTTTGTTCAACTTGTAATTGTGCTTCTGTTGAAATAATAGTTGTAAAAGAAGGATCTGTTGACCATTCAATAGAAGCTCCGGGAATGGTATTTACTGTTAGATCTACCTGGCCATCACAAGCATTTGTGCCACCATCAATGACTTCAAATTCAAACTCGTCAGCTGGAATAACGGTAATGCTATTCGTGCTGGTACAGCCACCTTCCGTAACGGTAACTGTATACGTTGTTGTAGTCATTGGTAGCGCAGTAGGATTAGATTGGTTTGCGGTGGTAAACGTCAAACCTGTCTCTGGACTCCAAGCATAGGTAGCATCTGGATTAGGATTTTCAACGATTGATCTTCCTTGACCTGGACAAACTAC
>CAYNMW010000058.1:10825-24077 GCA_964398295.1 uncultured Saprospiraceae bacterium
TCCATTACCACTACCACTTCCACTTCCGTCCTCAGCACCTGTTCCAGTTCCTGGACTTGCATTATCCCCATCAGGAAAATCATCTGCTAAAATCACATCGATGCCATCAACGATTATATCTTCTGATAAGGTTAAGATGCATCCATTACTTAATTCTAATGTCAACATGACATTAATCGCATCACCAATATTGCCTGTAAAACTAATCTCATCGCCAGTTCCAGTTATCATTCCGGAGCTTGGCGCTGGAGTACTATCCTGCTCTCCTACTGTAACTAAGGCTGTTTGCAAACAACTTTCAACAGTTGAAAGACTCTCATTAACGATCTCAATTGGTAAGTTTTGAAGACTGACTAAACTTACTTCAGACTCATCACCATTTTGACCAATAACATCAAAGCAAACTTCAAATAAAGGTTCGCCATCAGGTACAGTCAGAGATAATGCTAAGAAATCTACAAACCATGACAAACGCAATTCACCATTGGATGCATTTATGTCTATATTTTGTAATGCTCCAATATTGAAATCTGTAAATTGTAGCACACCAGGATCCCAGGCTAAACCTGATTGCAAACTAGAGATTGCATCAAAATTGAATGCAAGAAATGGCACGCAAATATTGGCACCAGTTGCAGCGGTCGTTGATTGTCCTAAAACAGAAACCAATGACTGCCCTTCACAGTTATTTTCAAAAGTCATTTGACTACCAATTGGAACAGTCGCTCCAATTCCGTCACCTGTTATTTTCCAAACCTTATTGACTACTTCTGCAGCTCCATTTAGTAACAGTGTAGTTCGATTTACAAATGTCAAACCGATTTCTTCACCTGTACAATTGTCTCTTTCTATAAAAATCTCAACATCGTTTTCATCAGTAATACCATCTCCAAAAACGTCATCCAAACTTATTTCATCTTGTATAGTAAATACACATCCATTGTCATATGTAACCGTAGCAATAGCAACAACAGCTTCGTCAAAATCGACTGTGGATTCAAAATCCTCGCCTACACCAGATGCTACATCTCCACCATTTTGAATTGTCCATTCTATGGATTGAGGTGTATTAGTCAATGGCAAATTTTCTAATATGGAAAATAGAACCACGAATGTATTTTCTTCTTCACAACTCACTAATGTGGAATTGACATCAACACTTTCAGATAAATCGAGATCAAGAACATCTGTATTCGTTGCCATGCAACCGTTGGTATAATCAACAGCTAGCATGATTGTTATCTCTTCGTTTTGATTGAAGGTTTGCGTTACAACTCCTCCATTAGCAGAAAATACTTCACCACCTTCTGTTTGAAATACCCAGTTGACAGCACTTCTGTTGGCACCACCAAGATCTGGACTTGTGTCTGTGAATTGTAATTCTATTTGATCACCAGAGCATGATACTGCCTCAACCTCAAATGATACTAAGTCATCTGGATTGGTGATGATGTCAATACCAGAAGCAGCCTCACAACCTGGAAGTGTTTCTGAAGCCAGGCTTGCTGTCACTTCATCTGATTGGTTTACACTAATCTCAATTTGATCGCCTACACGTGTTTCTGTTTGTCCATTTATGGTAACAAACCATTCTGCTTCAGCAGGATCAGCACTAGTATCTGTCAATAGAATAGTGACATTATCACCATCGCAAGAAATGATATCTTGTTCAAAAGACACTGCATCATTATTGAACGGCTGAACAGTTAACTGATCGGTTAAGACAAACACACAACCATTATCCAGAATAAGTTCTAACTCTGCATTCAAAACGGTGCCAGCAGGAGCTGCAATGGTAACTTCTGGAGTGGAACTAGATATAGTATTTCCTCCTCCAGTGATAACCCAATTTGTACCACTCACAGTTGCTTCACCACCAAATAAGACTGTTGCCTGATTGCTGACAGCAACGGTAATCTCATTTCCATTACAAGAAATTGTATTGATGTTGATGTCTCCGTCATTATCGTTTTCTAAACCATCACCAAGTAAATCGTCTATACTAATTTCAATTGGCTGACTTGATGTGAACGTGCAACCATTAGAGTAAGTCAAGGTTTGACTGATCAAAATTGTTTCCATTGGATTCAAATCCATTTCTACAATATTCCCAGAAAGCGTCGACACAACATCTCCGTTTGTAATCGTATAGGATATAGATGTCAATTGATCAAAATTCGGAATGACACCCGCATCTGCTATAAACGCCAACCTAACTTCTTGCGATGAAGTACAGCTAAGTAAATCAACAATAAAATTATTGTTGCCATTTAACCCATTAGACCCATCTCCATCATTTGCCCCATTGGCAAGATTCAGGTCAATAGTCCGATTGAGCGTTCCTGTACAGCCATTTTCAAATTGAACCGTAGCAGTAACATCAACTATTTGATCACTGGCAAATGTTTGTGTTGTCGTGATACCAGTTGCAGACTGCATTGTTCCTTGTGTGTTAAACGTCCATTCAACAGATTGAATTGGACCTGCAGATGGCAAGCTTGACTCTGTGAAGACCACATCTACTGTACCATTTGAACAAGACTCTATATTGTAATCAAAATCGACCGCTTGTTCAGGATCAACAATGATGGGAACTCCGCCTACATTTGTTCCGATGCCAGTACCTTCTGTATTGATTACAGCACTCACTTCGTCATCTTGTGACACAGTAAGGATTAGTGGGCTTCCACTCATTATTGTACTTACACCATTGATTGTTATGATCCACTCAACTTCTTCATCAGCCATATGAGTTGGAGTTAATGCAACGGTTGTTTCATTTCCATCACAAGAAATAATTTCCTGCGTAAACTGGATTGACTCCTCTGGAAATGAAGTGATTGTTTCTGTTTCTCTTAGTAGTATGGTACAGCCATTTGCAAGAGTAAGCAATAATTCTACTCGTAACTCAGAACCATTTTCTGCGGTTACCTCAATATCATCACCAGAATTTGTAAGAAAAATACCGTCGCCAATTACGACCCAATCCCTATTGATAACTGCAACCCCGTCCAGAAGCTCAGTTGTATTGTTGAAAAACTGAACAGTTGTTAGAAATCCGGAAGAGCTAATTGGATTAGCCTGAATCGTTAAGTCATTTGCATTGGGAATACCATCGCCAAATATATCATCAAGTGTGATTTCTCTTCTTGAATTAAACGAGCAACCATTATCAAATCCAACTACTACATCAACCACTAAATCCTCATCGAGATCTGCATCTATGTCAATGGACTCACCAGATATAGTTGCTGTATTTGTTCCATTTACGATTGTCCAGTTTACAGAATTGATTGTCCCGTTAATTGGAATTGCCGTGATATCAGGACTTAAATTGATATTAAATTGATTCTCATCGGTGCAAAAATTTAGGCCAGTATTCACCTGTAGCATTCTACCAAAATTCAGATCTACTGATTCTGTAAATGATGCTTGACAACCATTCGAATATTGGATTGCTAACATGACATCAACAATCTCATTTTGTGAAAAATCTTGTATGACAGTTGGACCTTCAGCTGAAAATATACTGCCGTCACTTGTTTGGAAGATCCAGCTGATGCTTTCCTTTATTGCGCCGCCCAATGATGGACTAGTATCTATAAATTCCAAAAGAATACCAGAATCGCTACAACTTTGAATGACATTATCAAATGATAAAAGATCATCGGGATTAACGGTTATCAATCTACCATCAGAATCAGGACAACCTTCCGTTTGATCTGTAACCAATCTGACTCTGACTTCATCGTTTCTATTGGCAAGGACACTAATGATTCTTCCTGAACGCATTTCTTCAACACCGTTGATCGTGATTACCCAGTCTGTTCGATCACTATCACGATTATCCGTCAATTGGACTTCTGTTCTGTCACCATCACAACTGATAATCTGCTCAATAAAATCCACAGATTCGTCATCAAGGCCAATCTCTATAAATCGCGTCTGTTCAAATGTGCATCCATTGTCTGTGCTGAATACATAAAATACTTCTACGATTTCTTCACGCATGCCAGTATACTCTATACCGTTTTCAGTACTTGTGAGTACTTCACCTTGACTGGTGGTTACTTGCCAAAATCGTTCTGTTATGGTTTGAGTACCTCCGTCAACTAATTCTGTATCATTGAAAAACTGAACGGTAATTTCTTGTCCAGTGCAATCCATTGTTGATGAATTAATTGACACATCTGTACCGAATAATTCATTCAAGGTTATTTTCCTTTCTTCGGTAGCTGAGCAACCATTATCATAGACAATAGTTAAACCTATCCAAACTGGATCACCAAAATTAACGTCGACTGTTATCGTTTCATCTGTAGATGTAGATGAAGACTCACCATTGAATGCTATCCAATCAAAGGAAGTGATTGTGCCTGTGATTGGCAATAGGCTTTCTCTAGGACTAAATGTAACTGTGGCCGCATTTCTTTCTTGTGCATCACAAGCAACTAATTCGGTATCAAAATCAACAAGTAGATCCAAATCCAAATTTATTTCTTCTTGTAATTGTATTTGACAGTCGTTTGTAAATGTATAATCTTGAATGACTTGAATCCGCTCATTTTCGAATAGTGGGACATTTAATTGTTGTCCTGATCTGTTGATTCGTTGACCGTTTTCACGAATGAATACCCAATCAAGAGTTTGTATACTAAAGCCTAACTCTTCTGCTTCTCTTGCACTAAAATCTACATTGATTACACCTGCATCACATGAGGTTATTGTGTAATCAAAACCCAAAGAGTTGTCTACATTTAAGTCTATTTGTTCGGTTTGATTGATGATGCAACCAGTTATTCCAGTTACTGTAAGTGAAGCAGTAATTTGATCATCAGGTCTTGCTTGAAATTCAATATTTCTGCTCTGACCGACTAGTAAGGCACCATCTACAATAACTTCCCATACTCTTTCTTCAGCATCAATACCACTGTCATCAGTGAGTCTAACGTTGAATAGATCTCCAGCACAGGATAATACAGTTGTGGTGAAGTCAGAGACATTGCCATCTGAAATAGTGATGTCTTTATCTACAATAGATTCACAATTCTGATCTGTATTTCCAGCTATTAGCCTTATGGAATACCTTCCTGGAGTTGGATAAGAAAATACAGGGTTTTCTTCACGAGAAGTAAACGCTGGGTTTTCATTTGGGAAATCAAAAAACCAGGTAAAGTCATTTGATTGGGTACTCGTATTTGTGAATTCAATATTTTCTAAACCACAATTTATTTGCTGAACAGAAAAGTCTGCAATCAATTCTTCATTGGTACATGGTACTATATTATATTGAAATTCTTGAATGGTTGTAGACAATAAATTACCGTCCCTAAATTCCTGAACACATATTGCCAAACTGAATTGACCAAGCAAAGCTGGAATCCCATTTACACGACCTGTTGCAGGATCTATCACCAATGCCTCACCACCAAGTATATTTTCTTTGCTAAAAGCGCTATTAAATTCTATCTCTGCGTATGGCGGAGCTGATGCAGGAGTCGGCAATGGTCTATCTCTGGAAGCACCTCCAAATGGTGTGCAAATGGAATAAACCAATTGATCACCATCTTCGTCTTCTGCTGAAGCATCAAAATCAATGTCTTCTCCAACACAAATAAATATATCTGGTCTCAGGTTGAATGTCGGACTAGTGTTACAAAATTGTTGTGCATCATTGCTAAGATCAATGAACAAGGTTATTCCTGTTTCCAATGGACTTACTACATTGTTTAAAGTTGAATTACGACAACACCTTTGGTATGCCAACACATATCCTGATTCGTTGAATGGTAATGTTACTAAGCCAACATACTCTGTAATGTGTACACATATAGAATTTTGATCTGAATTACAAACTTGGGTAATCTCATTATTTAATGTCTCATCTCCCATAAATGGAAGTAACAACTCACCATTCTGTCCAATGTTGCGTTGCAAATTTCCATTTTGATCATAAATAGCAACAGATGCTGGATCATCAAATTGGGCATCATCAGCACCATTAATACAATCTCGTCTCACTGTTAAAGTAATCTCATATTCATTGTTACCCAGACATCTATAGCTGATACTGCCTCCTACAATGTGCGTACTTAGCAAAGGAGTTAGCTGGCTTGACATTAGGATCAATACAGCAATGAACAAAGCTTTGCAAGTAGATAGCATGTTATTTGTTAGTTGTGATACTCTCATAACTCACTAATTACGTGTGCTTCTTATTTTGATAATTTCTACTCTTCTTTCTCTGGACGCTTCCACGCTATACACAGATTTAGTCTGTCTTGATGCGCTGTCTTCAATGTCAGCTGGAGCGAGTTCTTCACCATAAGAAACATCTGTGATAATTAACTGATTGTTCTCCATAAATGGAACCAGCAATCCCTCGTTATACTTCGCTAATTCATTTCGGACACTAGAGATTCTTCGTTTACTCAATTTTTTATTGTACTCACTAGGAGCAAGTGGACTCGCATGTCCTTTGACTAATATTTCGAATGTATAGCCCTCATTTAACTTGCTTGTCAATTCGTTAAGGAATAGATTCAACTTGGCGTACCCTCCTTTGACATCAAATTCAAAGAAGTCATCCATCCGTTGTTCTTCTATCCGTTTATTGTCAGCATTCTCTCCACGACCTACCCGTTGCAAGAAATAAGCTTTACGACCTATGTACGGATTATATGTTTCGGTATAGGTCTTATTGGTTGTTTCTTGAATTGATTTTCTATTCGGCCTGTCATTATCAAAATATAAGAAAGTTGGCAAGAAGATATTTAAATCTCGCTTGTCAAGGAAAACTTTTCTTCTTATGATTCCACCATCATGGCTTGTATTTTCATCAATGATAATCGTCTCTGTTTCGTAGCCATCACGCTCAATGGTAACCTTATATGATTTATTAGCATCAAGATTGACAACCACTCTATTACTATCTGAAGCGTCGATAATTATATCTTCTGCATTTGGATCAGTCAAATCCGTAATCGTAACGGTAGCATTGTCAAGTTCTCCTTGGGATTCACTATCAAAAATATCCAGGTCAAGTGTTACCTGTTCTAACTCAAGGAATAGGTTTCTTTCAATCTCTTCCGTCGTGTACATACCTTTTGTACTCAACTGAATGGTATCTGACTTGAAATTCGTTTTTGATCCGACAATCATATATTCTCTATCGGGTTCTAGTTCAAATCCGTGATCAATACTATTTGGACTAAGTACATCTGATAGTAATTCTCCAGTCTCTGCGTCATATAATTTTACTGTAGCATTTTCTAACGAATCTAAGCCTGGATTAACGAATGTCCTTGCATTGAGATTAAGATCAACTTCTGCAATATCTCCTTTATAGATATCATAGCAACAAGCCTCTTGTGGCGCATCTATGAAATTTGTACCAAATCGATTTGACGAAAAATAGGCTTCATCTCCATCATCATTAAGTGAATAATAAATATCATTATAACTGCCATTTATTGGAGCTCCCAAGTGATCCGGCTCAACAAATAAGCCAGTAGATTCTCGACTTTTGAAAACATCATATCCTCCCATCGTTCGATAGCCGTCACTACTGAAATATAATGTTCTCGAATCTGCATGATAGAATGGCGTTATTTCATTTTCAGGTGTATTGAGATTGGGCACATTCATGGGCAACGAATAATCACCATTTACTGATATGTCTACATACCAAAGATCTAACTTACCTTTACCTCCTTCTCTGTCTGAGACAAAATACAATCGTTCTGTACCTGTGACATTATTGTATGCATATGTAGGCTGAGTAGTTGTAAAACCCAAAGCGTTGATTGATTCATTGAGTTTTTGTGGCATGCTGAATTGATTAATGCCAATCACATCACTACTAAATAAATCGCATCTAATTTCGGCCCCATTGACATACTCACAAAGTGTATAGAAAATCCTGGTTTTATCTTTATTAAATGTACTGTGTGCAGAAAACAGGTTGTCCTTATTCATTTCAATGTTTAAGGAATCTGTAGTCTCATCATCAGAAGTCAACAAAATTTTACTGATCAATTTTCTAGGTAATTCTTCAGGATCCATTTCTTCGAACCGTAATGAAGAAAAGTAAAGACCCTCGTCTTCCTTTATTCCTGCAAATTCTGAGTATTCTGTATTAACGCCATCACCAAGTCTTCTTACCTTGACATTTGGTCGTGGATTATTTATCAGTTCACTAGCCCATTCACAAGCTTTAATTTCTTTTTCTGCACGCTGACTCAGATAAGGATTTTCGCCTTCATGCTCAGTTTGGTAAAAGATGTACTGCAATTTTGCGCCATCATAATCACCCAGATGATGTTTGGCATCTGCAAGCCAGAATCCATCTTCTGGATAGCTATTATCACCATCCATATCCAACACCTTTTGGTAGTGTTTTTCAGCTAGTGCATAGGCATCAAATTGTCTTGCAGTTTCTGCAACACCATGATTTACTGCTATGTCTGTAGAGTCAAACTCATATGCCTCCAGATAATAAGATAAGGAAGCATAGTAATTGCTCTGTATGTACGCTTCCTCTGCTGCTTGCAAGAACGCATTCTTGGTTTGCCCTCTTGCTAGCCCTGCAAATAGAAGCATAAGCAGCACTGTGAAATAAAATCGGTTCATAATCATATGGCATTTGGCATCCTAATAAATAGGACACGTTTTAAACTTAGTCAATGGCTTTACGTTTGTAATCGTATATCTAAAGTGAGCTTCGAATCCACCATTCCCATCGGTAGCAACGTTGAAATCTGAAACATCTCGCTCATAGTTAAAAGAGAAGTAATACCTGTCCTGTAATTCAAGAGCAACAATTGGTAGAAATATAGATCCAGAAGTCCTATAACCTATACCAAGATGCAACACCGCTTCTTTCCCACGTTTATTGTTTACATGTATTTTTATTAGACCACTACCCAATAATTCATAGTATTCATTTTGCAGTTGACCCAAACCCTGGAATTGCAAGTCAAATCTGGAACTGAGTTGTTTGCTTATAATTGCAGATAGGTTATACCGTCTTGGCAATTTAATGTTGTCATCTTCAGAGAAAGCTACATTCGGTTCAATAAAATGAAATGCTGACACTCCAATATCAAACTTTGTCCGTTTATCTTTTTGCCATCGATAATTAAGACCAATAGCATTTTCAAAATAATTAGCCCGCTGTGCGTTAAAAAATTCTCCTGTTGGTAGAGAAGCATCAAATGTGCTTCCATTCCATTGGCTGTCCCATTCTAAATTGGCTGTATCAAAAGCTCTTGTTGCATAACCAAGTGAAAGGCCAAGCGTCAAGAGGTTTTTCGTGTTCATTACCTTGGTATACGAACCCGATAGATTTATATTATTTAAAGAAATTTCTGCATCTCCTTGACGGTCATAATTAAAATTAATACCACCTGAAAAGAAATATTTATCTGATCGCTTTGGATAAAATTTTTGATCGTAACTTCCTGTAAATGTGCGCCATGGTACAGGCACCGAACTCCACTGATCTCTATAGCTTAATAAAAAGCGTTTGTCCCCACTAAATATTCCAGTTTTTCCAGGATTTAAAACAAATACTGGATTGTAAAACTGAGAATAGTGGATATCCTGCGATTGTAAATTATTAACAAATAAAAATTTACATAATATGAGGATAATTGCTATTCTAAAGCATCTCAGATTGATCATATTTATTAAATGATACATTTAAATAATGTATTTTCCATTGATAATCAATTTCTTAACTTATTGATAGTCAATGAGTTATTGTCAAGTACTATTAATGCAAAAACTGTACTAATTTCTTAGTCACTTAGAAGGAGGAGTTGTTGTTCTTCAATTATACAATATAGGCTAATTCAACTCAGCAGAGGCTTAATTTCTAATTAAATAAGAAAATATAGCCCTATAATTTATATTATAAATGCTTAAATCTATTATTCATATAAATTATATATATGTGCCGAAATATAGTCTATTCAGTTGTAGACTTTCATATTATTAGGAGCAAATTACCCCTTTAATCAGAAGCAGATTATTAACTATTCTATCCGCTATTCAGTGCATTGTCTTTAATAAATCCGCTTCTAAACTATTCAATATTTAGGCTGTCACTATTATGAATAAATTGGCTTAATTTTATAAACTAAATAGGCATTTAATCCTTGAAGATTTGAATATTAATATAGAACAAAATCCAAGACAATTATTCATCATTGATGGTTTAGGCGCACTAACATCAGCATTATTATTGGGCATCGTGTTGGTCCGGTTTGAGGACTTCTTTGGCATACCCTCTTCAGTTCTTTATACTTTAGCTTTCATACCCATTCTCTTTGCCATTTACGATCTTTACTGTTATCGTAATAAGAATCGTCAGATAGCTTTTTATTTAAAAGGGATTGCGATACTTAATCTATCCTATTGTTGTTTATCTCTATTTCTTTCGTTTCAGCATAAGGAATCAATAACAGTGTGGGGATGGTTGTACATAATTGGTGAAGTCATCGTTATAGCTATCCTATCCTGGGTCGAGTATAATACAGCCAATAGATTACGTACAGGTGTTCGTAAATCATAGAGTCCTGAAAAGGTATTCAGATAATTCTATTTTTACACAAACAGATTCGTTTTTCCAATGCAGAAAATATTTTCAGCACAGCAAGTTAAGCAGTTAGACGAAGCAACAATCAGCGAGCAACATATTCGTTCTGATCAATTGATGGAGCGTGCAGCACACCAGTTTGTTGATTCGTTATCGACTACTTTCTTAGCCAACAAGCCAATTCTCATAGTAGCAGGTTCTGGAAACAATGGTGGAGACGCTTTGGCAATCGCACGAATTTTATTAGATAAAGGAATTAAGTCTACCGTTTATTTTTTTAGAATAAGTAGAATAAGCTCTGACTGCCAGCTGAACTTAGACCGACTAAAACAATACGGAGAAGCAAACATTACAGAATATGCTGCCAATATGGAATTGCCTTCATTCGGAGGATACGTGATTGATGGTTTGTTTGGTAGTGGTCTTAACCGTCCAGTAGAAGGCTTTTGGAAAGAACTGATTGTTAAAATCAATAAAGAAGCAATCTCCGTTGTTTCTATTGACATTCCTTCTGGATTTTTTGCAGATGAATTAACAAAAACTACTCATGTAAAATCAGCAAATGTCATCACCTTTGATGCCCCTAAACTATCCTTTCTATTACCTGAAAGCCAAGCTGCTATTCGTTCGTTTCGCATTGTAGATATTGGTCTTGACCAAGTAAGCAAAGACCAGTTGGAGACACCAAACTATTACATCACAAGTCGAGCGATTCGTGCCATCCTAAAAAGACGAAATAAATTTTCGCATAAAGGAATGTATGGAAAAGTGTGTATCGTCGGAGGAACTGAAGAAATGATAGGTGGTGTGACACTTGCAGGTAAGGCTGCATTGTCATCGGGTTGCGGCTACGTGTATTATCAGGTCCCCATGAACAAATGGGAAAGTGTACTGAAAGTCCATCCTGAAGGTATAATTGAAAGAGACACCGTTTTATTATCATCAAGCAAATTAGATAAGGTAAATATTAAAGAACAATACACCTTTGGGATTGGACCTGCAATGGGTGTTCACAAAAAGGCTCAAAAGTCAGTAATTAAGTTATTATCCAATTATCAAAAACCGTTAGTATTGGATGCGGATGGGCTTAATATAGTAGCTGCCTTGGGTTTAGAAAAACAGCGCATACCACAACACAGTATATTAACACCTCATCAAAAAGAATTTACCAGACTCTTTGGTGATAATGACAATAGCTATGACCAATTAAACACATTGATCAAGGCAGCTGTAACTTATCAGTTATACATTTGCCTGAAAGGACCACATACGATTATAGCATGTCCAGATGGCAGCACCTATTTTAATTCTACAGGCAATCCTGGAATGGCTGTTGCTGGCAGCGGAGATGTACTGACTGGAATGATAACGTCATTTCTAGCACAAGGATATTCTCCAAAGGAAGCTGCAATCTTAGGTGTGTTTTTACATGGACATGCAGGAGATCTTTGTGCCGAGGCGATTGGAGTGTATGGGGTGACAGCTTCTAGGCTTATTGACTATATTCCAATAAGTCTCCTTTCGGTTGATAGTGTTTCAGCCAGAGGCTGAGCAGCCTCTGGCTGAGAGTGTTTAGTGTTGAACCTGCCTGCCGGCAGGCAGGTGTTGAATGAATGTCTGCCTTGCGTCAGGTTTTTTTGTCTCCTTTGTCGACGAAATTGAAAAATCGTTATATCATACTCCAATGAGGTATTTATTACAGGAACGACATTTTGGTCTCGCCCCATTTAATTTTTGAGTATATTCAAAAATCAAGAACCCTTATTTATGCTTAAAAAGATTGCAATACTCACAGGTGCAGGAATGAGTGCCGAAAGCGGAATAAAAACATTCCGTGACAATGATGGTCTTTGGGAAGAATTTGATGTCATGACAGTTGCCTCTGTCGATGGTTGGCACCAGGACAAAGAATTGGTATTGAAATTTTACAATGACCGCAGAAAACAACTTAAGGATGTAGAACCTAATCAAGGGCATCTCGATCTGTTATTATTTGAAGAAAAGCATGATGTTGTCATTATCACACAAAATGTAGATGATTTACACGAACGAGCTGGCAGCAGTCGAATCATCCATCTTCATGGAGAACTTAACAAAGTTCGATGTACGGTGAATGAAGAACTCGTGTATGACTGGAGCGACAAAGAACTTAAACTTGGAGACTTGAGTGATGACGGTCATCAACTCAGACCTCATATTGTCTGGTTTGGCGAAATGGTACCCCTATTAGAAACTGCTGCTATGGAAGTTGCCACCGCCGATTACATTGTCATCATTGGTACATCAATGCAGGTCTACCCTGCTGCTGGACTCGTCAGCTACGCCAAACCTAATGCGCACATCTATTACATTGACCCCAAACCACAATTGAATTACGAATTGAGAACGGCCTCTCACGTTACGGTGATAGAGGATAAGGCTACGGTGGGGGTTAAGAAATGTTATAGTCTGCTTGAAGAAGTCTCCTTTTAGTCGACAGTTTTGAGTGTTTAGCGTTGAATGAATGTCTGTCTATCGGCAGGCTTTTTTTGTCTCCTGCGTCGACTTTTGAGAGTATAGTTATCATTTGTACAAACTGATCCAATGGGTCTTGACCTAATGTCATTTAGTTAAGAGAATTACAAAGCGCCGTTAGGTGCGAAATATTTGTAG
>CAYNMW010000059.1:0-23633 GCA_964398295.1 uncultured Saprospiraceae bacterium
CATAGAATTAAGGGCATTTTGCGAATATAGGGATTTGCTTTAAGTCTCCCTTTGGTAGACAATGTTGAGCCTGTCTACAGGTGTTGAGTGTTGTAAACGCCGCCTAGCACCCCTATAGGGATTAAGGGCGAGAAGAGCAGGTATTGTTCCTCTTTGTGCTCAAAGGGGATTATTTACTAATAAATCCGCCGCCTAGCGCCCCTTTAGGGATTAAGGGCGAGAAGAGCATTTAGCATACTGGCCCTGTAAGGGTCAAATTATGTTAGCCATGGGATTTATCCCATGGCGGATTGTTATTTACACATCGAATTTGGCGTGATTTTTTGTAAAAATCATGTAAAATTCAGTTAAGGAAAGGTCTATTTTTTCCCCTTTAGTATATCTGCATACTTAGCTGTATCCTTCAACAATGCAATAGCAGCATCCACTTCACTATCATTTCTCAATCGCTGTTGTGTTTTGCCAGTCTCAAAATGATACCTGGAAACAATATTTTGTTCAATCTTTCTTGCAATCATTGCTTCATACTCTTGAAGGTCGTCCTCTTTCTCCTTCATTATTTTAGACTTAATCGCATCAATATCTGATTGTAAGGCTAGATTCTCCTCAGTAGCATCTTCTTCAAATTCCAGCAATTCCTTTTCTGCTTCTGTTTTAAATTCAAAGTCATTTGAAGAAAGAAAAGACACAAAATCATTGTAATCAGTATATGCAAATGTTTCTGGTTCTCCAATACTGTCATGCTCACTCGCATATTGATTGATGTATTTGAATATCCAATTGTCTTTCTCTAAGGATTGTAAAATGGATGGTACTTCGTCTTCCTCAAGTTTAATGTCAGGCGTAACTCCTCCACCATCAAGTACAGGTCTGCCATTTTTAGTTTGAAATACACCTCTGTCATCATCGGAGATATCTTTTGGTTCACCGTCAGCATATTCGACACTTTGGATGCATCGACCACTTGGGATATAGTATTTGGATGTAGTTACTTTGATTCTTGAATTATAGCCCACTTCTCGGTGATTTTGAACCAAACCTTTACCAAAACTACGTTGACCCATTAAGACGCCACGATCATAATCCTGTATAGTACCTGCTA
The DNA here is from genome assembly GCA_964398295.1 of uncultured Saprospiraceae bacterium. Lineage (GTDB taxonomy): Bacteria > Bacteroidota > Bacteroidia > Chitinophagales > Saprospiraceae > CALFUK01. The sequence goes on from CAYNMW010000059.1 coordinate 1,103, forward strand.
CTATCTCTGATGCGGATGCAGATCCTTTATTGATTAATACAACTAATGGAATATCCTTATCCAAAGGGTCCACTGTCGTTTTATAACTTTTGTCTCTGTCTTTTACCTTTCCTTTGGTAGATACGACTTCCAATCCTTTGTCGATAAACAAATTTGATAAGCCTACAGCTTCTCTCAACAACCCTCCACCATTATTTCTGAGATCAAGAATCAACCCTTCGAGCTCATTCTCTTCTTTTAAATCCTTAATTGCCTTTCCAATATTTGCTGAAGCGGCCTGTGTAAACGTTGTAAGATTCACATAAGCAATGTTGTCATCTACCATTCCACTATACGGCACATTTTTTAGTTTTATATCGTTTCTATCGAGCATGAACCCTTGTTCTTGTGTGCCTCTCTTGATCATCAAACTTAGTGTAGAACCAGGAAATCCTCTTACGATTTGAACGACATCTTCATTGGATCTGCCTTCTGTACTTTCACCGTTAATTTTTAAAATCTGGTCACCAACTTTCACACCAGCAAGATGAGCAGGACCATCTTCAATGATTTCTGTAATGGTAATCTTATCATCGATGACCTTACTTATAGCGCCAATCCCATTGTATCTGCCCTCCGTACTTATCCGATAACTTTGTACCTGAGATTCTGAATAGTAGTTGGTATATGGATCAAGCGAAGCCACCATCGCATCTATCCCAACACGCATCAACTGACCCGGATCAATGTCATCTACATAATGTGTGTTCAATTCCTTATAAACAGTAGAAAAAATCTCTATGTTTTTGATAATTTCAAAGTACTTGTCATTGAAGACAGTAGCAGAAATGGCACTAAAGCCAAACAGAACAAAAAGGGTATATTTTAGAAACCTCATAGTATACGATTAAATACGAATGGATAACGTATGATTCAACGACTCTTGTATAGATTAGTTCCGCTTATTAATGTTGAATGTTGAATTTTGAATGTTGAATGATGAAATCATCGAAATTCTGTAAAATTAGGATACAAGTCGATTTGAAATCGAAGCTTTGATCTTATTTAAATAGTTAGCAAAAACTATTGTTTAATAGAGCAAACTATATCGAGCACTGATGAGGTATCAGCATCGTAGAGTTTAGTCTATGATCATCCTCATGCTTGACTTCCATGACTTTATTTATTGGTCTCTGCTTGTATTCAAGTAGTGTAATTTGCATACCGGCACTAATCACATCCATCAATAAAAGCGTGCAATGTTGCACCAATCTCTACAGTGAATAAAGAGTCGAGTAGAATTTCATTTGCTCCATATTCGATGTCTGCTGCAGATTGCAAATATTGGTCAGAAATAATTAAATCTTGAGCAAAATAATCGAATGATACATTTGTGGTGTCACTAACAAATACTATTTCTGGACATTCATCTTTTTCCCCAGGTGAACCACAACCAGATTCCGAAGATGATCTCCAAAAAACAGAATTATCTTGTGACCCCACAGGATTAGATTTAGTTGGAACTAAGGAGTATCCGACACCATCTGCCTTTTCAGGCCAAGGTGCAGCATCATCATATTCTACCCGGATAACTAAACCTTGTACTGTGGCAAATTCTATCATTTCTCCGGCATTATTTAACTTTCCTAAATATTCTCCAAATATTGTCACGTTGGGGCATTTTGTAGCAAGGGCTGCTGCATTGCTCGCTAGGACAATATAGCTTTGTGGTTGTATTATGGTGCCTAATGGGAATGTATAGTCTACACCATCTACAATTGCTAAACCACTCAGATCTAAGGCATCAAATGTACTAGTATTTTTTATTTCTAAGAATTCAAACTCATCTCCATCAATACCATTAAAGTCTGCTGGATTATACATGATTTCTGTCAGCTTGAGAGAATCTAAATTTACTGGGACTAATAGATTCAAACAGTGTAAAGCACTCCACTCGTTACCATTCTTTACTCTTGCTAAGAGAGGAATTGAACCATTAATGACTAAGTCAACACCAGTATACAGCGTTGCACTTGGTGAGATGTTGCCTCCTGATAGACGAGGGTCTGTACCGTCTAGTGTATAATAGATATTGCCTACACTATTTGGATTAGAGAGTTCGACTATAGATCCTGTAGCAATAGGAAGTTCTGTAACTTCAATTTCTACATTATTATTGAGATATAAAGGTGGGTCAATTGTGGGATAATAATCCTCATCCAAGAGTGCATCTATTAATCGATCGACATTTCCATCCATTAGACCATCTAATCTATCCACTTCATTTTGCCAATGAACATTTCGATTCCTTGTTGTACCATCGTCGATGCCATCTCCCCATCGTGCAGATTCCGCAACTACAGCGTTCCTTATATGCTCATTTAAATCACTCCATCTTTTTCTAGAATTTTGATCCGTCATAGGGCCATCATTGAAGCAAAGTTTGTAGACCCGATCTGCAAAATTCATCATAAACTCATCGTTGACTTTGGATTTGTTGAATATACGAGCTGAGTTTGACCCTCCCGAGTCATTACTTTCAAATGATGGATGTACCCATGCTCCGTTGTTTGCATTGTTAGTGACATCCCAAGACCATTCGTTATCCCAACAAAAATGCTTTAATGGCCCTTGTGGGTTATTACTATTGCCTGCCCACCAATTATTGTTGGGCCAGTCTTGAACTCCAGTCATCCAAGAAAGTATGATATAGTCATTAAAATGAGAGACGTCTAGATAATCAGTCAATTCATCATAATTAGCACTATTAGTCAAGTTTTTACTGAGTATGGTATTCATGAGGTAATCAAATCTATTGTCATTTCCACTCCTGTCACCGCCATGACTCACCGCAAACCAATCAGTATCAACAACTCCAAAGTAAGATTCTGCAAATTTTTCATCAGGTCTTTCGATTGGATTATAAAGACCCCAATAGATTCCGTTGATGTAGAGATGTACAAAGGTCCCGTGAGATCCAACGCCAGAAGATGCAATTTGCGATTGCCTCATCCACTCATCTCTAGTAAAAGCAGTTCGGTTTGTATTCCAGTTACGTGACCAAGCGCGATTATTACCTGCTCTGAGTACAATTTTGTCAAACTCATCAACAGCCGATTCAGAGCCTACTGCTGAATTTTTAAATATATCTGAATCCCAGTCAGCTGCCCCATAGATTTTCTTAAATGATAATCGAAATGATCGCTTTAATCGTTTATGACTATGTCCTTCTATTCCACCATCTTCTTGCTCATTCATTGTAGGATCATCTGGGTACAACAGTTCGACAGACATTTTTCTTTCAGAATTATTATCGTTAACATCCCAAAACTCATCCCTAGGCATAACAATAGACATGCTTGGTATCTCTGTCAATCCATCAATCAAATCGCTACTATAAATAGAAGAGTTGACTATATCTGGATCCATCTCATAGTCATGCCTTGCAGTAGCACTTCCACTGCCGATATCATATCTCTTGTTTGGCCAGCCTGAGATATTCTCTGGTTGATTAATGATGTCATCCGTAAATAGATAGGTATGAGTGTACACTTTCGATGTATCGGTGCCAATAATATAGCCGATAGCTCTTAACACTGTCGTTGTATTTACTGCAATACTCCCATTATATATTTGACCAAAAGTAGTTGAAGGCTCTTTTCCATCCAAGGTGTATCTAATCGTTGCAGTAGGGTCTTCTGGAATAATGGTTAAATCGAATGATGTATCATTGAATCCTCTTTCTTGTGAGAAGTTTAATTTTGCTTGGGCCCCGATTTTTTGTGTAAATAAGATTAAGCAAATAATCATGCTAATTGCTGTACCAATACAATAGATAGTCTTATAACCTGAGAGCGTCATTAGTTTCATTGGTTAAAATTAGATTAGATAGGGTGATAAGCAATTGAAAAATAAAACTACGTTTTTAAGTTATAACATTCAAGAGCTCACGTGATAATCACGATGATAGTTGTAATTTCTAATGTGCTAACTTGAGAAGTTTGACTAAAATTTTCATTATCTCTTTCACTTGTATAGTGCCTGTATAGTTTCCTTTCAAAAATGTAATTTATCTGAAATTGGATTAACTATTGGTGATCCAAGCCATTGTAGATTATCAGCTAAAATAAAGTCTTGAATTAGAAAGACATAGATGATCCACTGTTAAACCAACAATGTCAAATCCCACGAATTATTCTAGTTCACAATCTGATGAAAAGCTCAACAGTAATGTTGGTGATAACTGACAGATCGTAAACATTCATGCTCAACATTTCACATTATTTCACTTTCCTCCTTTTATTAACAATATTCCTAATCCAGTTTGGGATAATGATTACGCCTGCAATCAGGTAGGGATAATAGGTGATGATACGCCAAAACAACGCGGCTAGTAGACTCAATCCTGTTGATATGTAATCACTAAAGAATCCGCCAAAAATAATTTCTGCAAAGCCTGCTCCTCCAGGTGTTGGGCTAAATGCGGTGATGATATGCATCACTTGACCTCGTCCCAACATCAGTACATGGTCGGCAAAATCAAAATCTCTTGATGTAACTAAGGCTACAATAATGAAATTGATCGCAAGAAATCTGGTAATCCATGCACCACTTGTGCTAATAAATGCTGTAAAATGATAGAAGAATGACTGACCTGCCAGATCTTTAGAACTTAACACAATGTCATGAGCCGTTTCCTTAAGACCGGTTTTGAATCGGCTTAGAATTTTTCGTTTGGATAGCCACAATAGAAATCTCTTGATTGGTTTAGGGTTGATAAAGAGGCCATAGAAAATGACAACTGCATAGGTGGTCATGAATAGTAAGAACATGAAAAAGCTAAAAGCAAATCCGTCAAGTTTGGTGATTTGGGTCAAACCAGGTCTAATCATATTAGGTCCAAACCATATGAAAATTAGAATCAAAGAAATGATGGAAAATAAAGTATCAAGGACTATGGTGTACAAAACGATGGTAGCAGATTTTGCTGAGGATATTTTCTCCTGAGCTAAGAAAAATAATGCCACTGCAGAACCGCCGATTGTTGTTGGAGACACTGCTGAAGAAAATTCCCATATGAAGACAAGTTCAATAGATTTCCACCAGGAAAATTGTCTATCTGATAGGATTCGTAGTCTCCATGCATAAAACAAGTGTCTAAGGACGTACATGCTAATTGCCAACAATATCCACAAGAGCAAATGTGCATTCCAGGATACAGCCTGCAATTCTTCAAAATCCAATTGAATGTATATGAGATACACGACCACTAGAAGACCAATCAATACGGGTATGAAGATTCGTGACACATTCACTGAATCCAGTACCTTTTGTTGTTCTTCAGTAAATACCTGTTTTTCTTTGGTCAACTTTTATTCTTTATGACGACTACTTGTGTCATTTACTTGTGTACAATCATTCTTCCTCAGAACTGTCTTTTGGCAGGAAAATAAATTCTGCGCCAAGCTCACTCAGGACGAACATACAGATAAATTTTTGTCGGCTTTTGTAAATGGTTTTAAATGAATCAATTTTATTCGGCTCAATGAGTTGCTTAGAAATAAACTCTTCCAAGGTACTTGCATTGATTGACCAATTTCCTTTGACTTTATTTTTATCAGCAATGGCAATCCCAACACTCATTTCATGTTGGTGCGCAACCATAATCGGATACTCTGATACGCCTTGATCTTTAATGGTTTCACTAGCAGTGATCATCATTGGCTTGTAATGTGCAAGCTCCTTTTCTAATAGTCTATATTGCTTCTTCGAGACTTCCATAGTATTTTATCTAAGTTTCAATAACGCAACACTTTCAATATGTTGTGTATGAGGGAACATATCTACCGGCTTAACTTTAATAAGGTCATATTTTTCACCTAACAAAACGAGATCACGGGCTTGAGTAGCCGGATTGCAGCTGATGTAAACAATCTTTGGTGACTCGATGTGGAGAAGAGTTTTAACCACTGTTTCATGCATGCCGGCTCTTGGAGGATCGGTTATCACTACATTCGGTTTGCCATATTTCTCCATGAAGTCAATTGTCAATATCTCTTTACAGTCACCGGCAAAAAAAGTGGCATTTTGAATGTCATTCAGTGCTTGATTTTCTTTTGCATCTTCTATGGCCTGTGGAATCTCTTCTATTCCGTAGACTTCTTTGCATTGATTGGCTATGTATAAGGCTATGCTACCAAGACCTGTGTATAAATCATAGACTATATCCGAAGCTTGTATGTCTGCAAACTCTGCCGCTAAATCAAATAAATTCTTAGCCTGTGCGCTATTCGTTTGAAAAAATGATTTTGGTCCAATGTTGTACCGAATTGATCCTAATACCTCTTCCATTTTTGGATTACCATGATACAGTAGATGCTCTTGATCATATAATGTGTCATTCTTTTTTTGGTTAATGACATAAAAGAGGCTTGTTATCGCTGGAAATTTATCTTTAAGCGTAACCATGACATCCTCTATTGCATCTTCATCATTATCTCTAAATACGACAGTTACCATCCATTCACCTGTGGTGGAATTTCGCAGAGTAACATTTCGCATGAGTCCGACATTATTGGCATAATCGAAAAAGCTGTACCCTTTTGATAAACTATAGTCTCTCAAAAAGAGTCTGATTTCGTTACCTAGATTTTCCTGTAAATGACATGTCTTTAAATCAACAACTTTATTGAAGACTCCTGGACGATGAAAGCCAGCAGCATTCCTGTTTGTGATTTCTGCACCTGACTCTACTTCTTCTTCAGAGATCCATCGCGAATTGCAAAAGGTATACTCCATCTTATTCCGATAATAATAGATGTCCTCACACGGCAGTATTGGCAATACCTTCGTGCCATCATCTTTGGCAATCCGTTCAATTGCGTCTCTTACAGTCTTCTCTTTATAATAGAGTTGTGCTTTGTAACTCGTATGTTGCCATTTACAACCGCCGCAAACACCAAAATGCTCGCATCGAGGTTCGGTACGTTTGTCAGAAAGTACTGGATATTCTAGAGCCTTTGCAATGCGGAGTCCTTTTTTGTTTTTGTAGTGAATGGCATTGACTACATCACCTGGTACAGGTCCTTCTATCAAGTACACAAATCCGTCTTCTCCTTTTCCGATTGTCTTCCCTTTGTGGGCAAAATCAATGATGGTTATATTTTCTACTCGTTTCGGCTTTCTTCTTGCCATAATTATTTACACTAGTCCTGCTGCAAAAGTACACCCTTTGCGTAAGATTTATCAGTCAATTAATTGATTGATCACAAAATGTAAAATTCTGTCCGCCGATTTTGCTCGCGTCCTTCGGCTGTATCATTTGAAGCTACTGGTTCGCTTTCACCTTTTCCTTCATATTGCAGACGATCTGGTGCTATCCCTTTTGCGATTAGTTGCTCATACACGGCTTTTGCTCTAGCCGTAGAAAGACGATTGTTGTCTGCGTCGCTGCCAACTGAATCTGTATGGCCTACGATTCGGATTCTAAGTAATGCTTGTTGCTCAAGTAAATCGTATAGAAATTGAATCTCTGTTTTTGACCTGTCTTCTAAAGTAGCAGAACCAGTTTCAAAAAAGATATTTTTTAGGACAATTGCTTCGTCCTTTTTGATAATCTCCTTGTCAACAGGTTGAAGGTAAATCTCATAATTGATGTCGCCGTCTTCAGCACTGATTGTTTCAGAATGAAATATATAACCATCATGCATTACATGTGCCGAAAATGCTTCGCCATCAACATAAGGGATGATTGCACGTCCTTCTGTATCTGCTGTAGTTTTTAATTGGTGGACAGTATCTGTTTGACTTGATAATACCAGATTCGCTTGAAGTGGTTCCTTTGTTATGTTGTCTTTCACTATTAGTGTTATCGTATTTGCTTTGATTGGTTGATACGCCTTTGGTAGTTCAAATGAATAGATGTCCAATTTTTTTTGTGTTTCTCGATCCGTCGAAATGTAAGCTGTGGTACCATTACGACTTACCTTCAAGCCCCTATCATTATTGATGGTATTGATCGGATAGGGTAGGTGTTCAACAGATTGCCATTTTGTTCCCCATGCATTTCGTGTCGCTTTATATAGATCTAACTTGCCGAATCCATCTCTGCCATCAGAAGCTAAATATAAACTTAGACCGTCTGTATGAATAAATGGCGTTTCATCATTGCCCTGGCTATTGATTGTTGAGCCCATATTGATAGGCTTTGTCCAAACACCGTCAGGTCTAACAGTTGAAAACCATATATCATTTCCGCCTTTACCACCTGGTCTGTTGCTTGTGAAGTATAAGGTGTTGCCATCTCCAGACAAGGAAGGTTGTGTTTCTCTATATTCCGTGTTGAATTGTTGGCCCAGGTTTTCTGGACGACTCCAGTCACCTTCATTATTTTTGGAAATGTACAGATCGCAACCGCCGTAGGTTCTTCTGTCATCACAAAACGTGAATATCAAAGTATGCCCATCTGAAGAAATAGTATGAGCTCCTTCATTTAATGGAGTGTTTAGTTCTTCAATTGGTTCAACTTTTACAATATTTCCATCTACAATGCTTGCCTCAAAAAGATCTTCCTGACCGTTATATCGTCTTGTGAAGATCATTGTGGATTCATCGAGTGTGAAGGAAATCTCATATTCCGAATCATTCGTATTGACGAGCGTTGATAAAGGTGTTAGTTCATAACTGACAGGATTGCTAATCGCTTGATTTAATCGTTGGATTCTGGTAAATCTTTCCTCCAGTATCTCATTATCAGGTTCTTCCTGATGAAGGATAGCCAACATCCTTTCTGCCTCGTCATACTCTTCCAATTCGATCAATAGTGCTGCATAAGCTTTGCTCGACTTTACACTATAGCTAGGATATTGACCAACAGATTGTGCAAACAATTCTTTCGCTCCCTCTTTATTACCTAGATCATATTGCAAGCGTGCCTTTTGAATAGTAGCTGCATGTAGCTCAGGATTTTTCTTTAGCACCTGATCATAAGCTTTCACAGCTTTCGCATAATCACCTTTCTTCTGTAATTCTTGCCCTTCCTGAAATTTCTTCAAGCATTTCTTTTGGAGGTTTTTTGGGTAGACAAATGATTGTCCAAGTAGATGAGAACAGTTAAATACACAAAACAAACTGAAAATGACCAGAAATGATTTCATAAGAATAACACTGATAAATAAGTAAAACAGGCAAAAAAGGGGTTAGCGTATGCTATTTAGCAGATTTAGCAGATTTTGATGCTTTAGTAGATTTGAGATATTCTTCTGCTCTTTCACTACCAGCTTTAATAGCTGCTTTCAAGTCTTTTAGATGACCCTTTTTCCCAAGTTTGTGTTTGGAGAGACCTCGGAAAAAGATAATAAGAGCTTCTTGATCGGCAAACTCATTATCCAAATCTAGCGTACCTATGAATTCTAATAAATCAGCATAATTTTGAATCTCTGCAAGTACTTCCAAATATTGAAGCTTTATTTGCTTTGAATATTTTGCATTCGGATTTTTGGAGTCAAATTTTCTATTGGCAAATAATTTTAAATCAAATGCGGCCTTTTCTGGCTGGTCTAGCTCCAAATGACATTCCGCCTTAAGTCTTCGGGCTTTCCAGTAAATGGATTGTAGAGCAATTGATTTTTTTAGTGTCAATTCAAGATTGTCAATGGCTTCCTGATAATCTTTATTGAAAATGGCAATATTTGCTCGACCCAGGTAAGCATCAGGAATCGAGTCATCTATAGCAAGACACTTATTGAAATCCCTGAGAGAATCGTGGTATTTTTTCAACATATAGTTGACCTCACCTCGCTTTTCATATGCATATGCATGGCGATTGTATTTCTCTATGGCATTCGAGAGTGCTTCAAGTGCTTCTTGTTCTCTTCCATTTTCTCCAGCTAATTCTTTGCCTTTTCGGAAGTCTACAACTGCAGCTTTATCACTTTCAGGCTCTATATACGCATAACTCAAGACTGTGCCTTTATCTGTCTGCCAAGCTCGGATTTCACCAGAAATGGCGAATTGGGCAGAATACTCCAGCAAACTAACAGTGTTTCTATAGGTTTTGTCGAGGTGTTGTCCAACATAACGAGGTACTTCAAGTGAAAGCGTTTCTTTGTTGAATACCTCCTCCTGTTTTAGCATGATGTCAGACTTGTAGTACGTCTCAGTCCTGTATTCAAACATCTTGAAAACTTTCTGATAACTCTTCTCATTTCCGAACTCGAGTCTTCCTTGTATGATTGTCTTTATGAACATCAGCAATTAAATCAACAAAACAGATGAAAAAACCATTCCAAAAATTAGGAATTGATAAGCTAAGTTCTCATTATTTATGGGAAACAAAGCAAGAGTTGACAAATTGTGTGTAAAAACTGAATTTGTAGGCACGAAAATTAATAACCATCGGGGCTCACATACTCAATTTCGATCATTTCACTCGCTTTTAGATCAGATTTGAGGACGATTTCCTTTTTTTCTCCCTTAAAGTAGTAAGAAATGCCCATTGTATTAGGTGGACGACGTCCTATGCTTTCTGCGTGTAGGAGCAAGAAATTTTTGCCGTTTTCATTGAGTTTTATTTTCAATTGAACTGGTTTTTCCTCAAGAGAATAGTCTTCTAAAATCCAATCTCCATTGTAATTTATGGAGACGATGTCGCCATCTGCAAGTTTATGATCATATAAATTGATCGTAAAGGTCATGCTATCAACATGAATCAAATGCTCGCTACTCGTCACGGATCGGTTTAACAACTCCTCCGGTAAATGTTCAATTATTTCGCCATCACTAGCAATTGGATTGGCCTCTGGTTCCTCGTCTTTTGGATATGCCACCTGGAAAAAATGTGCTTCTTCAAACAATTGCAATTCTTCAACACCTAACAGTTTCATGATGAGATTAACCTCCCTGACATAACCATTGCCATACCGATTCATTTTATTGATGACTTGAGAATTGTGGTAATAGTAGTACTTATCGTACAACTGGTATTTAGGATCTATAACGGAAGTAGTCTCAAACAGATAGGCATTGTCATGGGCCTCTATTATTTTAATGACAATGTTAGAGTGCATATTACCTAAAGTGCCGTGTAACGGTTTGGTTTTATCATTTGCGAGTTCGACCTGTTCGATTTGTTTTTTGAGAGTCGATAATTCGCTGTTGATCGATTGATCACTCTTACTTCTTAGCGTTCGAAGTATACTTTTTACGGTATCATGCGCTTGAGAAAGTCGATAGAAATACGACCTTTTAGGGTAGTCAGTTGCAGTGTGAAGCTCGCGTACATCTGCTTCTAGTTTGGCGGAGGTATTGAAATAATCTGCATACATGTTGACACAATTTTCTAATTTATTGAAAACTGCGTACTGATGAATGCTGTCTTGCATATCATTGACCTTTAGGTATTGATCGATATCAAATCGACTCGCATTGATTGCTGAGCAAATCTTAAGCATTCTCTTTGCGTGTGGTAAGAGTGCATTTGTTTGAGCACTTCTGTTGTTGGCGGCGTGTTTTTCTAACCGTTCTATAATTTTTGTAGGATTTTTCAGCAAGAAGGCATTTTCAGGATCGTTGAAAATGTCTTTCGGTAAATCTGTATTATCAAACAGATTGATCGGAGTACCTCCTGTAATTTGCTTGTTCAACTTCTCATTGTAATTCTCAAACAAGCGATGGATAATCAAAAGGCCATGGATGGATTCATTGGCAAAGTCAACATATTCATTGAGTATAGAAAGTGAAGGAGGATCAGACTGTAGATGTCCAGATCCCGTTGATATCGAGCCCAAAAAGAGGTGAATGAATAAAAGGACTACATTCATAGCAAACACATCATAAACTGATTAACTTCCTAAAAAGATTCACTATCGCAAAGATATTAAACGAATATTAACATCAAAAACATTAGAAATTTCTACATTTAAGAACAGACTTTATTTAACAACTAACTTTTATACATATGTTACAACATTTCAAAACTGCGATGACCAGCAAGTATGCTGATTTTAAAACCAGATCAACGAGAAGTGAATATTGGTATTTTTTTCTTGCATACATCATTTTGAGTTTAGTATTATTGATTCCATTTATAGGCACTGCAATTTCTGCAACACAGGGCGGACAATTAGCAGATGGCATAGGCACGATTCCTATGGTATTTATGGGTATTTGGTTTATTTTGCTTTTGGCAATGATCATACCGAGTCTTGCTGTCACCGTGCGCCGACTCCATGATATTGGGAGGTCTGGATGGTGGTATTTAATAGCATTTATTCCCTTTGGTCCTATTGTTCTGTTAGTCATGGCCTGCTTAGAAAGTCAGCCTGGGACAAATAAATGGGGTCCTAATCCGCACGAATTAACAGCAGACGATGTGATTTCCGGACATTTATTGAAGAAAGATTTAATTTAATAACAAACCGTTCTCATTTCATCCTCTTAGATTTGATCTCTAAATATTTGTTGATCACATCGATCGAGAGATCTTCAGGCTTTGTCAAAATGGTTTGAATATTTTGCAATTGGAGAAGTTTTACAATTTGTTCTTTTTCCATTAGCAGTTTACTCGCCATCGTATGTGCATAGATTTCTGAAGTAGTCGTTGGTGTTTGCTTTGTATACTCATCGACCTCTGAATTGATGAAACATATAACAATCAATAAATGGTGTTTACTGATTCCTTTTAGATATTTTATTTGTCTTTGTAAGTCTATTCTGTTCTCAAAGTTTGTATACAATAAAACGATACTCCTTCTTTTGACCAATCTCCTAAATGTATAAAATAGAGCTTCATAATTAGGCTCTTTATAATTGGTTTCTTGACGATACAGCATATCTCCGATTCGCTCCAATTGTCCCGATGTAGATCCCGCATTCAAAAAATTATCTATGGAATTCGAAAATGTAATCAAACCAGCTTTGTCGTAATTTTTTAAAATAATATTGGATGTGGCCAGAACGCTATTGATGGCATAGTCCAGTAATGTTAATTCATTAAATGGCATCTTCATTGACCTCCCTTTATCAATAACAGAATACACAAGCTGAGATCTTGAGTCCTGATATTGATTCAACATCAATTGTTGTCTTCTTGATGTGGCTTTCCAATTAATGGCTTTGATGTTATCTCCTTGAGTAAATGCTCTGATGTGTTCAAATTCATCATTGTCTCCGATCTTTCTGATCTTCCTGATTCCTGCTAAAGTCGCAGTTTTTGAGTGCACTTGGAGTTCGTATTTTTTCATTTGCTCTACGGATGGAATCACCTTTACGGTTTCCACATTTTCGTTGACAAGTCTGTATTCCAGTAAGCCAAGATTAGGTGACGAAACATAGGTGTTAATGTGTTTGAAATGATATTCGCCTCTGATGATAGGACGTATCGGATAGTCGAAATGTTGTGTTTCTCCAGGAAGCAATGAAATAGATTGATTGAAACTTCTAATTTGTAATTGTTCAGGTAATTCATCAATAATGCTACAAATGATTGTGTTGTTTCCCGTATTGGTGATTGAGTATTTTATAGTTGTATTATCACTCAAACTTAACCTGTCTACGACATGCCGACTGACATTTATGGTTGTAGCAGCTTTTTTAAGCATGTAGAAATCGTAGGCAAATAGGAGGATAAGAGCAACCAATAAACTCTTTGCTACTAAAGTTAAAACAGGGATAGAATAACTTAATACAAACAGTATGATAATTCCGCCAAGGAAATAAAATAATCTATTCTTTATGTACAGATTGTTAAACACTTATCTCGGAACTTCAACTGATCTCAATATGTCGTCAATTACCTGGTGTGTATTCATTCCCTCCATTTCAGCATCAGGTGATAATATCAGTCTGTGGTTGAGTACATATGGACAGACGTATTGAATGTCATCAGGAATAACAAAATCTCTTCCTTGCATAACAGCAATTACTTTACTTGCTCTCATCATAGCAAGCGATGCCCGAGGAGAAGCTCCTAGGTACAATTTACTGTGATCTCTGGTTTCTTGCGCAATGTCAGCGATGTATCCCAGGAGTTGATCTTCCATATGGATAGTAGCCAAGATGTCCTGAATATTCTTTATGTCTTCAGAACTGATAATGGGTGTTACTTGCTCTAAAGTGATTTTACCCAATTGATTTTTAAATTGCTTTAATATGGCAAGTTCTGTGTCGCGAGTAGGGTATTGTAGATTGAGTTTCATTAAAAATCGATCCAACTGCGCTTCTGGTAATCGATAGGTGCCTTCTTGTTCAATTGGATTCTGCGTCGCAATAACAATGAATGGATGTTCCATTTGATATTCTTTGCCATCATAAGAAATTTGTTTTTCTTCCATGACTTCGAATAGTGCTGCCTGTGTTTTGGCAGGTGCACGATTGATTTCGTCGATCAAGATCACATTAGAAAATACAGGTCCTTGTTTGAATTCGAATTCTGACTGCTTCATATCATAGATAGAAGTCCCAATAATGTCAGATGGTAATAAGTCCGGAGTAAATTGGATTCTGGAAAAATCTGATTGTATAGCTTTCGCTACGGTACGAGCTGATAAGGTTTTTGCTATGCCTGGTACACCTTCCAGTAAGATGTGGCCATCACAAATAATACACACAACCATTAACTCTAACAAGTCGTCTTGACCAAGTATGATTTTTTGACATTCTTCGAGAACCTGTTTTATTTTATGTTGTGCGGGTGCTACATCCACGCGATTGTGAAATTGGGTTTCCACTGTTGATTCAGTAGGGTTATTTAATTCATCCATATTATTTCCAGTTAGTATAGAAGTGATTTAAATTATTGTACAAGCGATGAAGTTGGTCATCAGAAAATGAATAACCATTAGTAGCTTGACTAAATGAATTCGTTATTTTTTCTATTTCTTTTAATTCAACCTTTGACTTTCTGTGTAACAGTTGATTGAATTGAAGATTGTTTTTATCGATAAAATACTTCTTTAAGACCTTATGATAAAATTGATCTTCCATATGTTCGATTAGCTTACTATTTTGTTTTTGTGATAAAAAGAGTTGACTAAGTGTGTCCACGTATTCAAGTGACGTGTTCGTTGGTTTATTTCTTATGGGTATAATTTTTTGCTTTCTTTTTCCTTTAAATAATATATATAACAATGCAGTAAACAATGTAAGATAGTAAGCCCATCTAAGAGAAGCTTGTGCAAGAATATATTTTAAAGGGCTGTCTTGTAAATCACTCTCTATACGATCTGCCAGTTGAGGTCTGTCAAGAATAATTTGCTCTACATCATATTGACCAAATACCTCATTATAAAACGGTTTAAAATCGCTTTGAAGACTTGCCAAATTGCAGAAATGATAAGGTTGAGAATATCTGTGTATTGAACCTAGTCCAACGTCTTTTCTATAATATATGATCAGAGAATCAACTATTGCCAAAGCATGATAGCTACTATCTTCTAATATTTCATCCTCAAAGAGTGGTGTTGATTTACTCTGTAATGTAGATGTACTTCTGCCACGATACGTAAATGTATAAGAAGAACTGTCTGATTCTGTAAAGATTACTTGCGTTGTGGAGTCAATTATTGAATTAAACACATAAGAGTCATCTGATAAGTCGTAATCTTCGGATTCTACAAATTGGGAAATAAACAAGACGTCATTTCCATTGTCCATAAACTCTCGTAATTGAGATGACTTGTTTTCAGATAAATAAATATTATAGCCAATATTGATGTACAAACTGTTTGTATACTGATGTAAAGAGTCAATGTCTCGAAATAATGAAATATTATCTTCACCGAACGATAAGCTTAATGCCTCTTTTAGTGCAGAGCTGCCATAAGGATCGGTCAATTCGTAATTATACGTTTCATCCCAATTTTTGACAATTGGCACATCCCGCCACTCCAAAACAAAAAGTAATAATAGAATAACAAGCACTGCCAGAACAATAATTAATATGTTTCTATTATTACTAAACATGGGTGCCTGTTAATTCCAGTTTTGGTGACAAGAGTTCATAATCATCCTTATCTATATGGTGATTGCCATACCAAATTAAAGAATAGATAGAACTGGCCTCTTTGAAAAATTGGTAATGTGTGGTTTGTTTTAATTCATTTAAATAATCGCGATTCGTTTTTTCCTCTTTCCATTTGATTAATTCCGTTGAATTGAATTCTTGTAGTACGCGAATGAATTTCATTCTGATTGCCATTCGATAATCTCCCTCATTTAAGGCTTTTTGAAGTAAATCCACTGCATCGATTTCTTCAATTTCTTCTACTTCTATTGGCTCACTACTTTCAATTAGTTGATCTGAAGTTTCGATTAGTTTGATTAATTGGAATAAAATATAACCAATCAAAACCAGGATACACAGTATGGCAAAGAATCTAAATATTTTTGATATTCCATTGAAGAAAGCTAGATTTGGTGGCTTAACCTCCTCCTCTTTTTCCAGATTGAAATCAAATTCTTTGACCCGTAATTTCTTTTTAGTCTTCGTGTAGTCTAGTCCTTCAATAATTTTTTGATAGCCATTCTCATTTAGTTGTTGAAATTGAGCTTGTAAGCAAGTGTGCGGAAAGATAAAATACAGCAACAGACATGTAGTGTACATATATTTATTCATTTTCTCCAAATTGTGCTAAGCGAAGAAAAATATCATGGCCAACATTGTCGCTGATAATTGATCTGTATGCATTGCTGAAAAGAAAATAAATAAAGGGTAGAAGCGTAACTAATATTGAAAATTGAAGGCAATGGTCTATAATAATTTTTGAATAGATAAGATCTTCACTGATCTGATGCCAATAAATATATTTGCCTATTAAATCGCTCAGAGGTGAATTCACTAACAGCAAAAGTGATAAGTATATTCCAAACAAGATAAAGAAATAGGGAAGGAAGGAAAATAGGTGACTGAAGACTAGACTAATGTTGGATAGTGGTCGGTCGGAAAAAACCGAACCTTCATCCTTAGTCGTTAATAATGAGGGTATTGTTAGTAGTAAAAATATAACTATGCTTGTCAGTACACCTAAAAATCCGGGTATAAAGAAATAGCTTAATAATGGTAAGATTGTTGACCAACTTATAACGCGAATAAATCCATTTTTATAAGAACTTAAATACTGATGATTATTTACATCATTACTGCTGGAAAATGTTCTAATAAAGGATAACCAAAAACTGAATTGAATGAAAATAAAAATTGGCATTAGCGGACTGCCGTTCAAATCCCTAAATAAATTTATTTGTTCGTCTCTGAACATAAATTCCTCAATAGGTGCGATATGACCATAAAGAAAGATGAAAAGAAAGGAGACAAATAATATGGTGCAAAGGCGTGGCCAATTGTTACTGATGAAATTTCTGTACTTCGAGATGCTTGCAATTAAAATATCAGTAAAGGACTGTTTTTGATTGGTATTTATTTTTCGTTCCTCTGCACTATTCGAATTAATCGTGATGTTAGTATTAGATATTTTTTTCTGAGATACTCTATAGGGTAAATAAACAAACATGTATAGGATCAATAAAGAAGAAAAGAAAATGATACTCACCTTGACCACAGTAGGAAGCCCTGTGTATCTAGTTACAAAGGACTCAAGGAATCCTGCAAGTATAAACAGAGGGATTGTTCCAAGTATGATTCTCAATGCTCTTCGTGCGTAAATGCCTAAGGAGTTGGATCGTGAATAGGATTTGGGAAATAGTAGCCCATTCCCTAAAATAATACCAGCAGCACCTGCAATAATAATAGCGGAGATTTCAATTGTCCCATGAATCCAAATGGTTAGGAAGGAGGTCAGGAATAATCCTTTTGTATAGAAATAATATTGAAATGCTCCTACCATGATGCCATTTGTCATCAAAACCAGGATAGTCCCAAAACTCCCAAGTAAACCTAAAACGAACGCCAGAAAAGCGACACGAATATTGTTCAACGTAATACCAAAAAACATATCCACCTGTCGGTGTTCCTTGTAGACAGCCATCGGGTCATCGTTAGCAATGTTTTCATTCGTCATTTCTATATAGTCCTTTCCTAGAATAGACGCAGCAAATTGAGGGTTCTGCATAGAGGAGAATACCCCAATAACTACAGAGATGGCAAATACCAAAAATGATACAATGAAAGCTCTTCGGGATTTATATATTTCTGATGGCAAGATAACTGCAAAGAATTCCATTAGTGTTTGGAGGCCACTTTTAGAAGTTTCTTTTGGTAGGATATTGAACACCTCTTTTGTTAGGTTATTCAAATATAGTCTTACAGATCGATTGGGAAAATACGTCCCAGCATAAGCAAGATCACTACTTACTTTTATGAATAATTCATTCAGCTGATTGGCATCTTTCTGATCACTAAGTAATAGTTGCTCCAGCTCAATCCATTTTTCCTTATTTTGATTAATAAAATCAGTTTCTGTCAAAATTAAATTGATCTTTGTGTTATGTTGACAAGATAGAAAAAAGTACCAAACTTTGAAGAGAATCGAAATAGTGACTAGCCATAATATCTCCATTGGATACCCATTGGCGACAGCTTTAGAACGCTCAGCAGCAACTCTTTTGGATGGTTTGATTATAGCTACATATGCATCAGTTATTGGTTCTGTTGTGCCAGCATACAGTAGTATTTTTTTTGTTTTAGTTATGCCCATTGTGTTGATGTATCATTTTTTGTTTGAAGTGTACAATGATGGACAGTCAATAGGTAAGCGCCTGTTGAAAATAAAAGTGGTAAGCTTGCATGGAAAGAATCCCTCAATAGCAGATCTTTTTTTACGATGGATTTTCAGAATGATTGATGTTACGTTTACAATTGGCATAGTAGGTTTAGTCTCTATGTTGAGCACTATAAAAAGTCAACGAATAGGCGACATCATTGCAAATACTACCGTTATCAATCTCAAAGGAAGTCAGTTCATCGATTTGCCATCCATAGAGAAGATTTCCAAAGCTGGACATGAAGTTGTGTTTCCGTCTATCACCATGTACTCCGACACTGATATGTTATTAGTGAAAGATGTCATCAATAGACTAACCAGAAAGCCAAATGTTGTCAATCGCAATATTGCAAAACAATTAGCGATTAAAATTAAGGAAGATCTTGGGCTGGATGATGTTGGAATGTCTCCACTTAATTTTTTGGAACAAGTCTTGGTTGATTACATCGTTTTAACAAGATAAATAAAGGCAATAGGTAATGTTAGTACATACCCAACTCGGTCAACACTTCCGTACGTTTTCTTACAGATACCGGTATGCGACTCTCGTCTTTGAGTAATAAATATCCGCCTTCGGTTTTGACAAATTCCTTCACTTCCGTTGTATTGATCAAATAGGATTGATGAGTGCGTAAAAAACCATGATTGCCCAAAATTTTATCAAATTCCTTTAATGTTTTGGTGATTAGTAATTTCGTCCCATCAGTAAAAAAAAATGTGGTATAATTTCCATCTGACTTGCAATGAGAGATAGAAGAATAGGGAACACTTACAATTTTCTCTTGTGTATGCAATACAATTTTAGTGGACCCCTCATTTTTTGTTAAGCCTGATTTGATGATGTCAAATTGTTCTTTAATGTGAGGGTGCGCGTCGCTAGCTTTAGCTACTGCTTCTTTTAATCGATCAGGATCGATTGGTTTCAATAAATAATCAACAGCAGCTACTTCAAAAGCTTTGATCGCGTAGTCTTGAGATGCCGTCGTAAATATGACTTGAAAAGTATATTCATTAAGTAAATCCAGTATGTCAAACCCTATACCATCCTCCAATTCAATGTCAAGAAAAACAATATCTGTTTCTGTATTTTTCAGTAGTTTCAATCCTGTAACAACACTTTCCGCTTCACCTACTATTTTTATTGCAGGACAATAATCTACAATATCTTGTCGCAAAGCTGCGCGTGCTTCTTTCATGTCATCAATAATGATTGCTCTCATTTTTTTAATTCAGTTTTGGTAAATGTATGGTCACTTTGGTTCCGATAGCTTCACTATTCTCTTGTTTGTCGATATACTTTATGATGGCCTTCTTACTTAAGGGTAAATAATTTTGTAAACGTTCAATCAAAATGGTAGTTCCATGCGATTCATGATTATTTGAAGTTGTGGATTGTCGACCGACTCCATTGTCATCTATAATGACAATTATATCCTCCTCATTCTCCTCAAACAATAAATCGATCTTTCCTTTTCGATTTAATCCCCTCATTCCATGGATCACGGAGTTTTCTACTATTGGCTGTAAGATCATTGGAGGGACAGCAATTTCCAGATCCAAATTATTGCCCACCTCTATATTAAAATCAAAGGAATCATTCCTTGCTGTTTTTTCTAACTGTAGATATTTGGTAAGAAATTGAATTTCTTGTTCTATTGAAATTTTATCCTCTCTTGACTGATCCAGCAGAGATCGCATCATAGAGGCATAATCAGTCAATACAGCTCTTGCTTTTTTATTTTCATTTTGCGAGATTAGTCCTTTGATCGTATTCAAACTATTAAATAGAAAATGTGGATTCATTTGCAATTGCTTTGTTTCTTGTTTTGATTTGAGCAATTGATTTTCTAATCTGTATTTATTTGCTGAGTTTTTTATAATAGATAATTCTTGTTGCTGCCGTCTAAACGAAATCCACCAAAACAACAATAACGTACCGATGCCTCCAAACAACCATGGCCAGAATGTATTCCAGAAATGTTGCTTCACTTCAAACTCCAAAGTCTCAGAATAAGACAAGTCACTATTTTCCGCTTTTGCGCCAAATTGAAATGCATATTCACCCGGAGCCAAGTTCGTAATGTTAATGCGATTTCCTTCTAATGGGAACCAATCTCCAGTATTCTTCAAACGATATAGGTACTCGAGCTTATCATTTTTCAAGTACGTAGAACTTGCACCAAAACTCAATACCAATTCTTCATTATCAAATTCGATTTTTTCAGCACTAGTATCAATTGGACCAAATTTATATTCTGCAGTAGAAAAAGAAATGATAGGACCTTTCTTGCTTGGCCATTGCTGTCTTGAAAATAACGCATCTTCGCTTAACAACCAGACTTGTCCCCAATTATCAACTTCAATGTCTGTGATGTATTCGCCCACTGGTATCTCAATCTCAATTAAGTCATAGCTAGAAGGATTCCATTGTAGAAGCGTGTTCTTATTACTGAGAAATATATATGAATCCTCATACTTGTCCATGTCTATAACTCCACTAGGAAAGTCGACACCTTCTGCAAGAAATTGTTTTGTCGTTTGTCCTTTTCTTAGCCAGAGGCCATTGTTAATGGTTGCTATTAATTCTGAATCCTCATAGGAAATAATTTTACTGATAGGACCAATACCTAAGGAATCAACATATTCGCGCTGAAAATGAATGTGATCATTTGATGGAGTAAATATTTGGCCATTATACCGATAGCTGTCACCAGTAGTTTGGTTCAATTCTACTACTGTACCATTTTCCGTTAATTGTATTTGTGTAATGTTTGACTCCAGATGTTGCAATGGAATTTCCCTCCAAGATTGTTGTCCATGACAAAGAGTGGAAAGGCCGATAAAAACGATGGTACTGAATTTCAGCATATTCTATGAACACAATTTACATAATTGAATTGTGCTATGCGAAGTAATTATGATCAAGCTTTGACAGCAGACTCGTAAATAGCAATCCAATCTTTCATCTCCATTTTAGTTACCAGTTCACCAATTAAGTCATAAGGGATTTCCTCAATCTTTTTAAATCGCACACAACTTTTCCCCATATCCAATTTTCGCTTACAGTGATTTGGGTATTCTTTCACAAACCAATCATGTAACGGTGGATGTGCATAAATGCCAGAATGGTATAATGCAATGAAATTTTTTTGTGAAGCAATATTTAAAAATGGCAATGGTAATTTGGGATCACAATGGTACCCATCTGGATATTTAGAATGCGGCACGACATAGCCAATCATACCATAACTCATTTGTTCTTTGAATCCTTTTGGTAAATGTTTTTTAATTGTCTTACGCAATTTTTTCATCGCTTCTTGTCGATCTTCAGGTAGCTTTGAAATATATTCAGTTGGAGAGTTAGCCTCGATTTTCATATACTGACTATTTTATTGAAATATAATATAATTTGTGCGGTATGGTTGTGTCACCCTCTAAATCTCCTCCGACGAGTCTGACACGACTATCGGAGTCGTCTGACCTCGAGGGAGACATGACTTCGGGCTAATTCTGCCAATGCCTCCCTTGAGGGCAGGTTAGGTGGGTGAATATTTTATGTGTTCTGTTAAATAAAGAAGGAGGCCTCCACCCCTGAAGACCTCCTTGTACCCAATTAATTAACCTTACGTAAAATTTCTATTCCTCTTTCTATTAGTATACTAAGGCGATCCAAAATACCTGATGTCCTGTATGTAATTTGTCATCGTATACTTAACATCTTCTGCAGCCTGATAGATCAATTCTTCGTCAGCTGGAAATCGCTGAGGTTCATTCCGTAACCTGTTTCTTGAACGACTTGTTAATGCACGTTCGTCACCAAAGTATCTGGAAGCATA
>CAYNMW010000060.1:0-23078 GCA_964398295.1 uncultured Saprospiraceae bacterium
TATCAATTAAGATATTTATTTAAAATTCAATCTTCCTATATGGATTTGCTCGCCTCTCTATTCTTTAATAATTGTTAATAATAAGTGGACTGAGATGCCCAACTTACTATTAACAATTTAATCCCATGAACATATCCGAATTTTACTAACAGCTCTTTAGCTGAGGTGAATAATGATGTTCGATCATATTCACAATTCAAATATGAGATACTTTTTGTCTGATATCAAGGACAAAAACGGATTATTGTGATATTAATAAAATCCTAATGTGTTAAATAATGAATATTAAAATACTGATAATCAGATGAATATGAATATTTGAATAAATATTTATGTAGAAATGTGGGAAAAATATTTCAAAATAAGGGGAAATTAAGATCAAAAAATGAATCTTTTTTTCTAGAATGGACTCGAAAAAGCTGGATTATTGATAAAATCGTCGTCTCTCAGTGTCATAATGAAGGCTTTCAATGCCTCTCTATTTTGCTCATTTAATTGTAGTGGCCTTATAACAGCACCCAAATTGTCTGCTTTATTGCCTCCGGAAACATAATGATCTAGTACCTCATCAAGAGTTGTGAATCTGCCATCATGCATAAAAGGAGCTGTCAGTTCGATATTTCTGAGTGTTGGGACCCTAAAAGCGCCATTATCAAAGGGAGTTTGGGTAATCTCACCTCTTCCCTGATCGACAAAATCGAATAAACTATTCACCTGATCTAACCCATTATTGAAGTATTCATTGGTCGTAAAGAGCGGTGCATTGTGACAATGCCCACATTCCGCATGAAGACTTTGGTCTGGATTTATATCAAAAAAGATATCGTGACCATCAAGTTCTTGGTCCGTAAAAACAGCTTCTCCCGATATGACACGGTCGTATTTGGAATTACCACTGCTGATCAGACTTCGCTCAAATTGGGCAAGCGCTTTCACAGCTAGATCTCTGGTAATGTCAGATAATTCGCTTATACCAAAAGCTTCACGAAACATAACTGGGTATAGATCACTACGCCGTAGTTTCTGTTCAACATTGGGCCAACTATCATGCAATTCTATAGGATCTTCAACTGGAAGCAAGGCTTGTTCTTCTAATGTCATCACCCTTCCATCCCAAAACAATCCAGTATTGTAAAAGCCTACATTGAGTAATGTCATCGAACTTCTTGTTCCATTAATCCCATCTACTCCTGGGCTTGTAGCCAGATTGTCTGTGAAATTAGCTTGTATTTGATGACAAGTAAAACATGACTGCGTACTATCGATAGAAAGTATCGGGTCATAAAACAAGTGTCTACCTAATTCTACACCTTCTACAGTCATTGTGTTGTCTGTAGGGATATCCATGGCTGGAAAGCCTGCAGGTATCTTTAAATCGAATTCTTGTGGGTTGAATGCTATCGATTCTAGATCAATCATAGGCACCGGGTTTGGCTCAAGGTCTCCTTCACAAGATTGTATGACAATAGCTAGTGATAGTATGATCAAATAATATGATGGATATCGAAACATCAATTCCTTAACGCAAATGCATTTATAAGATTTTGACGAATAGCATTTTTCACACTTTCTTGTGATTGATCTAATGATACTGATTGCATGAGTACACGATAATCAACAAGTATTTCAATAGAAAGATCAAATCCTTCTCTGATATTAAATTCTCCTTCAAAATTGAGTTGTTCACTCCATTCAGTGTTTATGAATTGTAGTTCGAGTGTATCAGGAGAGATTTCCAGCTGCATTTGGGCAGAGATGAATTGCTGATTTGATTGCCTGCTATCCAAAAATGTTTCTGCACTTTCCAATACCTCCAATAACAATACAGTATCCGTTTCTGCAAGGCAATCATTAACTCCTAGGTCAAATTGCACATCGTCAAATCCAAAAACAAGAGGGACTTTTCTACTTACACCATTACGTCTGGACAAGGTCACTGAAGAAAAAGAGTCGTAAAACACGCCATCACCGCATTCAACAGTTACGGAATCTGTAGAGCCTAGCCGACCTTCGTCATTGAACAACTGAATATTGGAAACTAAGAATTCTGAGCTTAAAATGGAAAATGAATCGCCTATATCATTTGTGTAAATCGTATCCGTCCTCAATGTTGTATCTCCCCACATTGGGATGAAACTAAGTTCGATATCTGGAAAAGTGCAACAGTCATCACACGCATTGTCAGCTATCAAGCTATAATTGTTAGCTCTTAAGTCAAGACAATCTTCAATAGGTTCGTAGCAACCCACGATAGTAAAAAGAGAGATATAAAGAATGAATTGATTAAGAAGAGCTACGCTTTTGGGCTTCATATTCCGTTACGAGCTTTTTAACAAGCTGCTTGACTTGTGTTGAAAATTCCTTGTCTAGAATCCAATGATAGTACTGTTTGTCCTTACTTAACGACTCAGCAACAGGTTGTCCTATATACTTGCCAAAATTAAATACAATTTGTCCTTGATGATCGTACTTCAATTTTTGGGTGACATCAATCAGGCGATTGTCATGTGTAAATTCATGGATTGCATTCAAGTCGTTTTTAATTGGTGCTTTAGTCACAAATCCATCACCATCTACATGATCGACATCTTTATATCTGATAATTTGTCCTTTCAACACATCAACGGTAGCTCTTACATCTGCCAACGCGTCGTGAGCGTCTTCGAGAGTCTTGCCGCAATATAACTTTAGGGCTGCCTGAAGGGTACGTGGTTCCATCTTGTAGAAGATCTTCTGAACATCGATAGACTTTCGGTTGTCAATATTAAATTCTATTCCTGCTCGCGAAAACTCTTCCATAAGCATTGGTACATCAAAGCGATCCGAGTTGTAACCACACAAATCAGCATCTCCTATAAATTCTAGCAATTGTTGAGCAACAGCCTTGAATGATGGTTTGTTTCTCAATTTATCCGGCGTAATACCATGAACATCCATCGCTTCTTGAGAGATAGGAATACCTGGATTAATTAGCATTTCGAGTTCCGATGGTTGCTTACCATCAGCAAAATACTTAATGAGAGCTATTTGGACGATTCTGTCCCTGATAACGTTGAGCCCTGTTGATTCTATATCAAAGAAAACAACGTCACGTTGTAAGTTAAAGTCTAAATCCATTATTGATCAAAAATATGTTGTCCGAATCCGGAAGATTGCCAAATATCCAATTCGGTATTATTTGACCCAAAAATAAACAAAGCTTCGATACCATCTAATTCCTCGACAAGCTGTTTTGATTTTTTCACACCCATTGCCATGAATGTTGTTGCCCATGCATCTGCTGTGATGCATTCTTCGGCAATAACGGAAGCGCTCAACATGTCTGTCTTTGCAGGAAATCCTGTACTTGGATCAATGGTATGTCCGTAAGTTTGACCTGATGCAGTCTCAAGATAATTTCGATAATTGCCTGAAGTAGCCATTGACACGTCTTTCAATTGGACATATTCACTACTCTCCGCAAAGCTGGCCGATTGTAAAGGTGTATTAATTCCAAGTATCCAACCCTTGCCTCTAGAATTGACTCCTTTAGCTCTGGATTCACCACCAATATCAACTAAATAGTTGGCAACCTGTTTTCCATCAAGATAGGATGTAACTAAATCAACACCATGGCCTTTTGCAATAGCACTGAAATCCAGTTCCAACCCTTTTTTAGCTTTAGTGATTCTTTTTGCATCTAAGTCCAATTCTACTTGCTGTAAACCAGTCTGTGAGAGTAAGGATTTGATTTTAACAGAATCAATTTGACTAATTGCTTCTCTTCCAGTGTACCCAAATCCCCAATAATTGATTACCGGCATCAAACTTGGATCAAAGGCACCATTAGACAATTGATTGATTTTTTTTGAAAGATTAAGATTTACCCTAAATGATTGCAAGTCCAGTTGTTCATTGTCAAGTGTTATTCCATTAGTTGATGCATTGAAAGCAGAAATCAATGACTCAGGATCATATGTTGATAATTCTTTGTTCAATTTGATCAAAATAGAATCAATTGCATGATCATGATTATTCTTGTCATCTTCAAAGGTGACCAGATAATATGTCCCCATCGTTTCTCCTCTGATCTTCTGGTACTCCTGTTGTTTCGTCTGACAAGAAAGCAAGCAGATCACCTGAAACAATATAATCCAGTACGGTAGTTTTATTTCATTCATTCGAGTAAACTCAAAAATCCAAACTCAAAACTGAAAGGTCAAGAGATCAAAAGGATAGAAAAGTCAAAATAGGCCTATTTCAGATTTATTTATCAGTATCAACACTGAGTGCTTCGCACTTACAAAATCCCTTCTTTGATAGCCTCCTCCTGCACACCATGCAACTGCACAGGCTTTTTCTTACTTCGAAGTTTAATATTCAAAAATTCTACGCCAAGTGCAAAGGCAATAGCAAAATATAGATAGCCTTTTGGTACTGCTCCTATCTCTTTACCGAAAATGGAAAGATGTCCAAGATGACCTCCTTCAAGCATCAGCATGAATCCGATGAGAATTAAAAAAGATAAACCTAGCATTTGGACTGTAGGATGCTTATTAACGAATCGACCGACTGGAGTGGCAAATAACATCATAATGATAACCGAAATGACAACAGCTACAATCATGACAAATAATGCACCCTGAAGACCATTTGTCATTCCAACTGCTGTCAAAATAGAGTCGAAAGAGAATACAATGTTGATCACCGCAATTTGCATAATTGCACTGCGGAGTGTCACGCCTTTTGCTGAACCCTCTGATCCGTGTTCATCACCTTCAAGTTTGTGATGGATCTCTGATACGCTCTTATACAACAAGAAAAGCCCACCAGCAATTAGAATCAGACTTTGAATGGAAAATCCCGCATGCAACCAAGGAAGATCAATTTTCAACCAAGGCTCATTCATAGCAATCAGCCATGTGACACCAAACAATAGCACAATTCTCATTGCCATAGCCAGTATCAAACCAATGTTGGTAGCCTTACCAACGTCTTCATTCTTCAATTTTCCAGCTACAATTGAGATAAAAATGATATTGTCAACGCCCAAAATGACTTCAAGCAAACACAGTGTTATAAGACTCATCCACATCTCACCACTCGCAAAATCCGGCATTTCCATTAAAAATAGTAACTCCATATGTCAGTACATTTAGTATATCAGAAGGAAATGTTAAAAATCGGTACTTCTTTTAATATTTCCAATTTGAGTGTAAATTAAAGATTTGGTTTTATACTTTTGTATTAGCCAACCGAGATATGCCGATGCTATTTTACTTTGTTAAAATAAATTGTGCATAATACCCGAAAGAAATAGATTACATGGTTTATAATTTTCTATTCGGTATAGATTACAACTAGTTAATCAGAGTTTCAAAATGAGTCGATTGTATACTTTTATTCCGTTGGTGTTGATATTCTTCATGATATCCTCATATGCTGAATCAATTCCTACGGAAGATGCATCAAATTGTAGTCTTAGGTTAATTTCTAAGACTAATCCTATAACAGGCAAAGTAACGTTTGCAGGAAAGCGAAAATTCGCCTTTTCCAATGAAAATGGCACAGAATCCCTTGAACTTTTGGTCGTCAGACAGAACCTCGAATTGACCTTACGTTTTAAAGGTGATGGTGAAATTTGTCTTCCCAAAGCTCAAGAAATTAACGTGATTACACTTGATAAGCAGGCAATATTATTAAAGAGTAACAGTCCACAGAATTGTGAAGGAACGATGATTTTTAATTTCGGTGGAATATTTGGTAAAGAAACTGCTCGGGATATGCTGTATCAAAAAGGGATAGAATCTATATCCTTTGAAGACAAAGATGAAAATGGATATTTCTTTACAATTAAGCCAACGGAAAAAGAAGAGTTGCAGCTTGTTATGAAGTGTTTGATGAAAATGTAGGGTTTACTCTTCTGTTTGACCTGGTATACTGAATCCAATTTGAGTTTTAGGCGGCGCTCCTGCTGCATTTGGATTTTCATCATCATCAAAGTCTTCCCATTCGATCAGATCTTTTAAAAAAGCTTCCATGTGACCTATAATCAGAGATTCATTAAATTCTGGTGGTGCATATATACCAATAAGCTTAGGTGGCCTTGGTTCGATTAGTCCTTCTATAAATGGATATGTCATCCAGACTTGGACTTTACCATTGAATAATTGACTATACACCATAGTGCCATATTCTTTAAAGAAATCTTTTCTTTCATTACCATCTCCAGCTATTTCATAGATACCACTTTTCTTGTTTCCTAGCTTTATGGTTATGGATTCGAGTCCTTTAATTTTTTCTTCTTCCTCTATAGAGGCGTCCAGTCCTGTTGATTCTAAAAGTTTTGAGGATTCTGAGAGGATGAATTTCTTTAACTGTTTTGACCAGGTTGCTCTCCATTCAGTTACCTGTTCAAGCATATTTTTATACTTTACTACGCGTTCTTTTATAGCTGTGTATTTCTCCATCTTGTTTAATGTCAGTTACTTTGTTAGATTATTCAATGCAATTAGTGTCTTGAAAGTTTTGCAAATATCTTAAAATAAATCATGTCAATAGGAAAATTTATAGTCTTTGAGGGGATAGATGGGTCAGGTAAATCTACTCAAATGGAATTGATGAAAAACCATTTGCTCGATTTAGGCCGAAAGGTTTATGTAACCACGGAGCCTAGCTCCCGTAAAGTTGGCAAATTGATTCGCGAGGTATTACAAAAGGAGTTTGTTACTTCTGAAGAAACACTTGCTGCATTATTCGTGGCTGATCGGTTGGATCATATCCAGAATGAAGAAGATGGCATGCTTGGCTATCTCGAAAAAGGATACGATGTATTATCAGATCGATACTATTGGTCATCTTATGCCTATCATGGTCTACATTTACCCATCAAGAAAGTCGTGGAAATGAATGATGTTTGTCACCAACTACTCCAGCCAGATTTAACCTTATATCTCGATTTATCGGCTGAGGAGAGCATGAGCCGCATTGTCAGACGAAATGTAAAGCTAGAAAAATTTGAGAAGCTGGAATTTCTGCAAAAAATCCGACAGAATTACTTTATTTCCTTTGAACATTATCACCAAGATCTCCAAATAAAAATTATTGATGCGAACCAATCAATTGAAAATTGTCACGCTCAAATAGCATCTCATGTTAATGAATTGGTCCAAAATATTGCCATTCTATGAAAAATGAAACAAAAGCAGTTCACTCTGGTCAAGGTATTGATCCAAGTAGTTCTGCTGTTAATTTACCTATTCATTTGAGTACAACTTTTGAAAGAGATATAGATGGTACGTATCCAAATGGACATGTATATTCCAGATACACAAATCCCAACCGAGTCGCTTTAGAAAAGTGTTTAACCGATTTAGAAGGCGGCGTTGCTTGTGCCTGTTTTTCATCGGGGTCAGCAGCAATGATGACTATTTTACAAAGCTTATTACCAGGCGATCATGTCATCGCACCAGACATTTTATACTTTGGCATTAGCGAGTTGATGAAAAAAATATTCAAACCATTGGGTATTGAGTTTGATTTCATAGACATGTCAAATACAGCATTGATCAAGGAGAGTGTCAAACCAAACACCACATTAATTATTGCTGAAACGCCTTCTAATCCACAAATTACATTGACCGATATACGTGCAGTCGCTGATATAGCGCATGAAGCAAATGCATTATTGATCGTAGACAATACAATCGCCACTCCAATATTGCAGACGCCATTAGCACTTGGTGCAGACATGGTCGTGCATGCAACAACAAAATATATTGCCGGTCATAGTGATGTGCTTGGCGGTGCTATCATCACAGCTAAGGAAAATGACCGATGGGAAAAATTGGTGTACATTCAACAAATGGGAGGCGCAGTTCCTTCTCCGTTCGAATGTTGGCTCAGTGTGCGCGGAATCCAGACCCTTAGTCATCGAATGAAAGCAATGGTGGAGTCCGCTAGCACAATAGCTACATGGCTAGATGAACACAAAAAAGTAGAAAAGGTATTGTATCCAGGATTGAAGTCAAATGAAGGATATCAACTTGCAAAGAAACAAATGAAGGGTCCAGGGGCACTTCTTTCATTCCTTGTAAAAGGTGGTGAAGAAGAAGCCATCAAACTAACAAATAGATTAAAGTTAATTACGCGAGCCACTAGTTTTGGAGGCACACATAGTCTCATTGAGCATCGTGCTACCGTTGAAGCTGAGGGTTCACTCACACCAAGAAATCTTCTTCGCTTTTCAATTGGCTTAGAACATCCGGATGATTTGATCGGTGATTTAGAGCAAGCCTTGCATTAAAATACTTATATAAATAGATGTTAAGTCCAAGGCACTTTAGTACCTTGTTTTTATAATGATTTGACACATCGACAACCCGTATGCTCCAACCCCGTATCTGGACTGGACTTCATCCGAGCAGCTACCCGATACCCACTACAGTAACTGTCATTACAAAGAAATGAACCACCTCTGAGTACTTTCTTTGGGACAGAAGGTTCTAGAGGATCAAAACTCTCATCTGGACCAGAAGGATTCACTATTAGTGTTTTAGAAGCTCTTTGTTCGTATAAATGATATTGATACCAATCTGAACACCATTCCCAAACATTCCCAGATAGATCGTAAACATCATAGTTGTTGGGTGGGAAACTTTTCACTGGTGCTAACTTTTTATGGCCATCCATTACTTTATTCTCATACGGGAACTCTCCTTGCCAATAGTTTGCTTTATCCGGAGAAATCGGATCATTACCCCAATGATAAACTGTCTTACCCGAATTGCCTCTGGCTGCATATTCCCACTCAGCTTCAGTAGGAAGACGCTTGCCTTTCCATCGACAATATGCCATTGCATCAAACCATGCTATATGGACAGCAGGGTAGTTGTCTTTATCTGTAATCGCACTTCCTTCTCCCTCTGGTTGTCTCCAATTTGCATGAGTTGTTGGTTGCCACCAGTTTCCAGGATGTGCTCGCATTCCTTTTTGCAATGTCTTAAAGACTAATGACATTGGACTTGGATCAAAATCAGGTGGAAGTGTTGTGCCCGGGGGAAGTTGCGCCAACAATTCTTCTGGATTCAATTCTCGTTCAGCGATGGTTTTATAGCCAGTTGCTTCTGTAAATTCTTTGAAATCCTTATTGGTGACCTCTGTTTTATCCATCAGAAAACTATCCACTCTTACCAGATGCTTAGGCAATTCATCTGGGAGGGCTTGTTCGTTGTCACCACCCATCTCAAAGCTATTGCCTGGAATAATTGACATATGATCAGTATCAGTTAATCCTTCGCCATCAATTGGGATTGATTCTAATTCTTCCAGATATTTTTGAATGAAGCGATCATGTCCAATGTAGCTTTGATCCTGAGAAGGATTAGGCTTTTCATCTGTCGAAAGCGAAGGACCTTGGCAAGAAAAAAGAAAGTATAAAACGAATAAAGTACAGAGACTTTTATTTTTCACAATTAGCTCGCTTTATAATATCGTCTGTATTCCTTAAAACTGATCATCTTTTGTGTTTTCTGGTCCCACAATTTATTGTGAATACACTTCAGGCTTTCTTTAAAGGTGACTGTAGTGACATATTTATTAAGGATTGGATTTTCCTTATAACACTTTTCTAATTTATAGTTGGGAATGAGCGAACTCAAATGGTGGATGTGATGAAAACCGATGTTACCAGTCAACCACTGAAACAACTTTGGCAATTTGTAATAAGTAGCTCCTCTTAATGACGAAATAAGGAAATCCCAATTTTGCTGCCATTCTTTATACGTTTCTTCATGCTGATGTTGTACGTAAAAAAACCAAAAAGCAATAATACTGAAGATAAATACAATTGGTATTTGGATCATTAAGAATTGCTTCCAACCCAAGAATAAGCATAGAGAGATGTAAATCGTTACTAAGCTAATGTTGTTGACTACTTGAGAAATTCGAATTGTTCTCCAGCCTTTAAGATTAAAAAATGGAAATCTGTTGGAAATGGTCATATATACGAATGGAGCGATTCCAAATAAAAATACAGGTAAGCGAAACAAACGATAGCTTAATTTTCTCCAAGTAGGTAATTGTGCGTATTCTTCTACTGTAAGGAATTTTATATCTCCTATATCTCTATGTTGCATTTCTAATTGGCCACTATGCCCATGATGATGGTTGTGGACCTTTGCCCAATATTTATAAGGAATGGCACTGAAAAAACTACAGACAAAGCCAACAGCATTATTCCACTTTTTTGAACTTAAGAAGGATTGATGGCCACAATCGTGCTGTATGATAAATATGCGTACTAGAAAAAATGAATTGATACATGCCAATCCTAAGGTTATCCAATAAGACCAACTCAAACTAAAATACATCAGAACCCAAAGGGCAAAGTAAGGACCAAACGAATTAATAATCTGTATAATGGCTTTTGCTGTATCAGGAGTTTGATATCGAGCAATGATTTCTTTCCAGTTTTTCAGAGATTCTCTTATTTCTTCGTCTGTGAATGAAGTTTTCAAGAGTAATTTTTTTTTTCAAATATAGCTATAAAATTTTCTATTTGAAGCTAACGGAGCCAGGCTTCTAGTGTTGCAAAAAACTGTCAATTTTGAGGTCAAAATTGATTCGGATGTAAAGACTGTAGATGTTTTGTAGGGTGCTGTGGTTAAACTGTAGTCCGTAGGACACTTCTTTCGATCTATCTTTGAGTCATAGTTAAAAGGTGTTAATTTATGTGAAGGTTGCTTAATTGTGTATTAAGTAACCTTTTTTTGTATCAGTTTCTCAACTAGCAGATTCTCGTCTTTCACTTCCAATTTCTCTACTATTTCTTGCAAATCTTCTGTTTTAGGATTATCCAGCAACCTTTTAATTTCATCTGATATCTTATGAACATTGCACTGGTCTTGAATAAGCTCAGTCACTAAGTTTCTTTCCGTAATAATATTGGGAAGTGAGATATAATCTAAATTAATGAGTCGCCTAAATATGTGGTAGGTAAACTTATGCGCTTTGTACACAACGACCTGTGGTTTGTTCATTAACATGGTTTCTAAAGTAATGGTACCTGAGGTATTGATCAACACATCTGCAGTATGTATCACATCGTATGCTCTGTCCATAATATATTGGACATTGGCATTTGTCAATTGATGTTTGAGGTACAACCGTTCGGGAATTATTGACATCTGACCAATGATAAACTCATATGAATCATGTTGATTTATGAAGTCTACCAATATTGGCATGATGCGACTTAGCTCTTGCTTCCTACTTCCAGGCATTATGCCTATAGTTGGAAAGTTGCTCGTTTTTTCAAGAATTGTAGGTGATGATTCTGGAATTAGCTTACGAAGTGGATTTCCGAAGTATAGCACTTCAAGCCCGTGTTTCTTATAAAATTCTACCTCAAAGGGAAAAATACAAATCAACTCATCTATAACGGCTTTGATGGTTTTTATTCTTGACTCTTTCCAAGCCCAAACTTTTGGGGATACATATTGAATGGTAGGAATATGTTGTTCTTTGACCCATTTGGCGATCCGTAAATTAAATCCTGGGTAGTCAATAAAAATAACTGCATCTGGATTGAAATGGTTAATGTCATTTTTGCACTTCTTAAGTAATTTCTGGATGTTGCCGATATTCTTGACAACCTCCACAAGCCCCATAAAAGAAAGGTCTGAAATATGAGTCTTGATTGTTGCTCCGGCAGCTTGCATCTTATCTCCTCCCCAAGCCTCAATACTTATGTTCGGTGCAGCTTGTTTGATAAGTTTGATCAGATAAGCCCCGTAACAATCACCTGAGGATTCACCAGCAATGATGAAGAGCCTATTTCTCATGAGTTAAACAAAGATTGATGAAAATAGATGACCCAGATTGCTGCTAAAAGAACTGTTGCTGTTACCAGACCTCTTACACTTTGTGTTTCTCTACGTCGTTGGAAAATTTGTAAAGGCAATAGGTTCAAACAAATAGCAATGAGGCAGGTTGTTCTAAATCGACGGCTATCAATGCTTGAAGATGCTGCGTCAATCCAGCCTTGAGACTCAGCAAATTGAAACAGCCATTGAACGAGGAAAAATCCTGCACATGGCAAGAATATGCCTAAGAAAAAAGAGACTACAGGATTCCCTCTTTGTATTGACATTCTATTCATTGCCAATGTTTAATTGTTGTAATTCCTCAATCCCTGGGTAGCTTGTCAAGTCATGCATGGATGGCACGACGGATACAAAACCTTCCCCAAGTGCATTTATGTCAGTATCTGGTGATTCTTCATAAAGCACAAAATCACCAGCCATCCAGTAATAGGGATTGCCTCTAGGATCCTTCGCTTCAATAAACTCCTCTGACCAACCAGACCGTCCCTGCTTGCATATTTTCATCCCTTTTATATCACTGATCGGCAATTTTGGAATGTTCACATTTAGTAATTTTGAATGGACAAACTCATGTGACAGTGCAAAAGGAATGAGCTTTCGTGCATAATGCTGAGAACCAGAAAAATCTGCGCCCTCAGAAACATCCATTAATGAAAATCCAATGGAAGGAATATCAGCAAGACTAGCTTCCATAGCAGCTGACATAGTTCCTGAATATATAATGTTTATGGCAGCATTAGAACCATGATTGATACCAGACACACAAAGGTCAAATTTGATGTCTTTAAAAAAAACATGCCTAGCAATTTTCACACAATCTACTGGTGTACCTGAGCATTCATACGCTTCTATGCCAGGATAATGGTCGACCTTGCGTGCATGTATTGGATCATGAATTGTAATGGCATGACCCTGTCCTGATTGAGGTTTGTCAGGAGCCATGACATAGGGTGTACCAAATTCAGATGCCACTTCGATAAGCGCTTTTATGCCGGGAGCCGAAATCCCATCATCGTTGACTACAAGAATGTTTGCTTTATCCATTCGGTTTTCTTATACTGCAAATTACCATATTCTTTGCTGTCTATTACGGAATAATTGGATCTAGTTGATATCTTTTCTTTTATTCTTTTGAACATTCAAATTATCAAGATGTTAGAGGGTTTTAGTATCGTTGCACGATGAAAAAAGGTGTTTTATTGGTAAACTTGGGTACACCTGATGCCCCGACCAAAAAGGGCTTGAAGACTTACCTGAATCAGTTCTTGACAGATAGAAGGGTTATTGATATGTACTGGCCTCTCAGATATGCCTTATTTCAAGGTATTATTGTACCCATCAGATCACCGAAAGTTGCTAAATTATATCAGAAATTGTGGATGGATGAAGGCTCACCATTAAAGGTTTATGGGCAACGAGTGGCCGATGGAGTCCAAATGCAATTGGGAGAAGGCTACCATGTCGAATTAGCAATGAGATACCAAAACCCTTCGATAGAATCAGCTTTAAAAAGATTGCGCGAAGCTAATGTGGCAGACCTTACTGTCTTTCCATTATTTCCTCAATATGCTTCGGCGACCACAGGTTCTGTTTTTGAAGAGGTAATGACCTTACTGCGAAAGCGCGAACAATTACCTAATATCAGGTTTATTAGCTCTTATTATGATCACCCTGATATCATTGATATATATAGTAGAAATGCGAAACAATATAATTTAGAAGATTATGACCATTTCATCTTTTCCTTTCATGGTGTCCCCGAAAGATATTTGAAAAAGGAAAACAGTTATTGCAAATGTGATGGTCAATGCTGTAGGTCTATTGTACCAAAAAATAATTTGTGTTACTCAGCTCAATGTCATGCTACTGCATATGCAATTGCAAATAATTTAGGCATAGAAGAAAAGAATCTTACCGTCAGTTATCAAAGTCGATTTGGCCCAGAGCGATGGCTGCATCCCTATACAGATGAAGTAATGGAGCAACAAATTGAAAAAGGGAATAAGAAGATTCTCGTTTTCTCACCTGCCTTTGTTGCTGATTGTTTGGAAACTACTATTGAAATCAGTTACGAATACAAAGAAGAATTTATGGAGGCCGGTGGAGAAAAACTTGATCTGGTGGCTAGTCTCAATGATGATCCTGCATGGATTGATTTTATTGCGAAAATGGTTGGTAACAGTTAACCTTGAACAGTATAAAATAGGCAGTAATAATGTTGCTCATGCGCCTTTTGTAGTGAATAAAAGTGTGAGATTGTGAAATGCTTGCTCTACAAAAGTCATAAAAATAGCCTGTAATCTACCACTCCGCAATAACATCAATATTACCCTTCACCATTTGGTCCAAAGCAACGGTAACGTTAGTCCCAACAGGCAAGAAAATATCAGATCTTGATCCAAATTTAATAAAGCCGAGTTCGTCTCCTTGATGCACTTCCATTCCTTCTTCCATATAGTTTTTAATCCGTCTGGCCATTGCTCCAGCTATCTGTCTGACGAGTATTTCTTTGCCGTCTTTGGTTTTGATAACAGTAGTTGTTCGCTCATTTTCTGTGGATGATTTAGGATGCCAGGCAACAAGGTATTTGCCTTTATGGTATTTAGCATATTTGATCTTACCACTTACAGGCACTCTGTTTGCATGTACATTTAGTGGCGACATGAAAATGGAGATCTGTAATCGTTTGTCCTTGAAGTATTCTTCTTCGATAGTCTCTTCGATGACGACAACTTTGCCATCAGCAGACGCATAGACTTTTGAATCATCAATAGTTGCAATTTCTCGTTTAGGATTTCTGAAAAATTGAAGGCTGAAAATCAGCATAAAAACAAAAAAAGCGAGCAAAAACCAGATGAATATTATCCAATTGCCATCTACTCGATCCATTGTCCAAATCAACAATATGATACTGCCTATGATTATGGCGAATATTGACCTTCCTTCTCTATGAAGCATCTAAGAAAAAATTTATATAAAATAATACGAATGGAATAGCAACAATGAAACTGTCTAATCTATCCAAAAAACCACCATGTCCGACTAATAAGGTTCCGGAGTCCTTAATCTTATAATGTCTTTTCAGCGAAGACTCAAGCAGATCACCCACACTACCAAATAACCATACTATCAATCCAATGCTGATCCATTCCAGAATAGTATATTTTCCCACATAAAAATAGGCAACAGCTGCAGCAATACAGGTGAAAACGCCTGCACCCAAAAATCCAGCCCAGGTTTTTTTGGGTGAAATTTGCTCGAAGAGTTTTCGTCTACCAAATTGTTTGCCTACAAAATAAGCAGCAACATCACTTATCCAAATCATTATAAATACTGACATTAGAATCCAGCGATAGTCCTTTGTTCCGTTAATCCAGTACAGCAATACCATGATTGGTAAACAAATGTATAATAGGGATTGAATGACTAAAAATTTATGTTGTCCAGTACGTTTAGAGCCAAATAATAAGACTATCAGCACCGTTAAATAAGCTATTGAAACACTGTTTACTATTGTCATTATTGTTTCGTCTCCATAACGATACACACCTAGTATCACCAATGCAATTGAGCCAAAAATGGATAGGAAAACATAAGAAAATGCACCGGATACGCCAGCAAGTGTGATGCCGCAATATTCATAGATCATGGCTAACATAATGATGATAAATAAGGCTTGAGCTGTACCTGGTGAATACAGCAAAAGTGTAAGAAAAAGCGTTGCCATAATGATACCTGAGACAATTCGTTGCCTTAGATTTTTATCCATGAGCCGCAAGGTATATAGAATAGATAGGAATGGTTAATTTTGCACTACATTATGAGGTTTAGATTAGGCTTATTGTTACTTGTATGTATATTTCATTCGTGTGCGACGAATGAGCAGACGGATTTTGTACATAGCCCTATGTTTTCTGCAATACCCGCAGAGCAATCAGGTTTGCATTTCTCAAATGATTTGACAATCAGTCTGGAATCAAAATTTAATCTGCTGGACTATGATTATTTCTACAATGGTGCAGGTGTAGGAATTATAGATGTTAATAACGATGGATTAGAAGATATCTTCTTTACTGGTAACATGGTCCCGAATAAACTATTTCTGAATAAGGGAGATCTTTCATTTGAAGATATATCTGATAAGGCAGGCATCAACAATGGAAAGTTCTGGTCCAATGGTGTAGCTGTAGCTGACGTCAACAACGATGGATATTTAGATTTATATATTTCTCAAGGCGGTCCGCACCCTGAAGATAAACGGGCGAATCTATTATACCTCAACAATGGAGACTTAAGCTTTACAGAGCAAGCTCAAGAACTTGGACTTGCTGATCTGGGCATATCCACACAATCTGCTTTCTTTGATATGGATCAAGATGGAGACCTTGACTGTTTTGTCATGAATGAATCAGTCCTATACGGATACGATCCAGTTAACTTTTTAAGGAGATTGGCAGGTAATGAGCAAGACAGTCGAATGAGCCTTAGTCGCTTGTATCGCAATGATAATGGACAGTTTACTGAATTAGGAGTGCAATCCGGTATCAACAAACCAAGTTTTGGACTCGGGTTGGTAGTCGCAGATATTAATGATGATTCTCATCTGGACATTTATGTTGCGAATGACTATTATTTGCCAGATGCTATGTACATCAATCAGGGTGATGGCACATTTAAAGATGAAATCAAACAACGCACCCAACACATTTCCATGTTTGGAATGGGTGTTGATATTGAAGACCTGGATCAAGATGGGCACAATGATATTTTTGTTTTAGATATGGCAGCTAATGACCACATCAGATCAAAAACCTTGATGGCTTCTATGGATACAAGGCAATTTGATTTATTGGTGAATAAGCTGCGTTTCCAACATCAGTATATGTTCAATTCCTTGCTGATCAACAAAGGTGATAATACCTTTAAAAATTTATCTCATCTGGCAGGCCTCGCAAAATCTGACTGGTCATGGGCAGCCTTAATTCAAGACTATGATCTGAATGGACACAAGGATGTGTTTATTACCAATGGATATCGAAAATATGGACTTGACAATGACTTCAAATTGGAAGTTCTGGAAGCAAAAAAGAAATACCAAGGTAGGGTTCCATTAAATGTCAAAGAAGACCTTTATAATTCTATTCCAGAAGGTAAACTCCCAAATCTCATGTATACCAATCAAGGTGGATTGAAACTAGCAGATGTCTCCAGTGAGTGGGGTTTTGGGACGCCAAGTTTTTCCAACGGAGCCGCACATGCAGACCTCGATAATGATGGAGATCTTGATCTGGTCATAAATAACATTGATCAAACAGCTATGCTTTATGAAAATAGTGCAGTGCAGCAAGGGAATAATTACATCAAAGTAACCCTATCGGATGAGGGTTCAGAATCATTTGGCAAAGTAACTGCAGTAACACTAGATGGCAACACTTTCACAGGAGAATCTAAGCGGATTCGTGGGTATAGAAGCTCAATTTCGTCAGATATCATATTGGGATTAGGCAATGAAAATCAGTTGAAATCACTTACAATAACATGGGCTGATGGCTCGCAACAATTGGTGCAAAATGCATCCGTAAATCAACATCTAAAGATTGCTAAAAATAGTATTCCAGTCGATCAGAAACAATATAAATCAAACAGTTTTGCTGCGGTTTCTAATACAAAATTGGGTCTCAATTATTATCATCAGGAGAATGAATTTGATGACTTCGAAAAAGAAATTTTACTCCCCATTCGTCAATCTACATTGGGTCCTAAACTGAGTGTTTTTGATTCCAATAATGATGGAGAAGATGACCTGATTATAGGAGGTTCTTCTGGTTTTCCAACAACTTTATTTACACAGCAACAAGGCAAATTTTCTACGAATACCAGCAAGGCAATATTGGCTGATGATCTATATGAAGATGCTCATTTGACACCCGTAGATATTGATAAAGATGGTGATCTAGACATTTTTGTAGCTTCCGCTGGAAATGCTTTTGCACAAGGACTAGGCTATTATATTAATCGCTTATATCTGAATGATGGTACTGGCAATTTTCAACGATCACCACAGCCCGAATTGGAGAGTACAGATGTTCATAGTTCTAAGGCAATTCCTATTGATATAAATGGTGATGGAACTACTGAGTTGTTTGTTGCCAACAGAATTATACCACAACAATATCCCGTACATGCGCCGTCATTTATATATAGCTGGGATGGAAGATTTTTGAGGGACAAAACAGCTGATTTTTGCGAAGGCTGCAGGGAGTTTGGGATGATAAATGACGTGGTTGTCAGCGATATTGATGACGATGGTGATCAAGATGTTATTGCTGTAGGAGAGTGGTCCGGAATTGGAATATTCAGAAACACAGGAGGTAAATTAGAGTTGGAAAAAGAGTTGATGTCGGAAACTGGTTGGTGGTATTCTATTTTGAAAACTGATGCAAACAATGATGGCAAACCGGACTTCATTATTGGCAACCTCGGATTAAATTCAAAATACAAAGCTTCTGAGAATAAACCATTCAAAATATTCGCAACAGATTTTGACGAAAATGGGTCACATGATGTTGTCCTCAGTAATAAATACAAAGAAGAATATGTACCACTTAGAGGCAAAGAATGTTCTTCTCAACAAATGCCTTTTATTAAGGAGAAATATCCAAGTTATGAAGGCTTCGCAAATGCTTCATTAATCGATATATATGGAAGCAAAATAAATGATGCTTATGCAAAAGAAGTTAACAATTTTGAGTCAATTCTTTTGCTCAATACTGGTTCTGGATTCTCTGTTGAAACACTACCAATTGAAGCACAGGAATTTCCAATTTTAGATGCTGTAGAACTAGACGTTAATCGAGATGGTTTGCAAGATATTATCGTAGCTGGCAACATTTATCAAACAGAGGTAGAAACTCCAAGGCTTGATAGTGGCAATGGTCTTGTCTTGCAGTCCAAAGGTGATGGTACCTATACACCATTGAAATTAAATGATACAGGCTTGAGCTTGCCTGGAGATGTCAAGTCATTGGCAAAGTTGGTGGCAACAGATGGAACAGTCTATTTGCTTGCAGGCAAAAATCAAGGACTATTACAAATCATGAAATTTGAGTAATGACAAAACTTAGTGTAAACATCAATAAAGTAGCCCTTATCCGTAATTCGAGAGGTGAAAATTTACCTGATCTCATTCAATTTGCGATGGACTGTGAAGAATTTGGAGCTGACGGCATTACTGTCCACCCTAGGCCTGATGAACGACACATTACCTATGCTGACCTTCCCAAATTAAAAGAAGTTGTCCAGACTGAATTAAATATAGAGGGGTATCCAAATGATAAATTTTTGAATTTAGTCGAAAAGACATTGCCACATCAATGCACGCTCGTACCTGATGCTCCTGGCGTCCTTACGTCAAATGAAGGATGGAATACAAAAGAACACACACAATACTTAGCTGAGATATGCAAGAGATTGCAAGGGCATGGAGTCAGAGTCAGCTTGTTTTTAAATCCAGATACTGAAATGGTCAAATATGCTAAAGAAACAGGTGCAAACCGTATTGAATTCTATACAGGAACATTCGCAAAGAATTATGTTAAGAATTCTGAAGATGCTATAGAAGAGCACATCAATGCGGCTAAAGTAGCCAATGATTTAGCTATTGGTGTCAATGCAGGACATGATTTAAATTTGAATAATCTGAAATTCTATGCATCTTTAGTACCAGAATTACTAGAAGTATCTATAGGTCACGCCTTAATATCTGATGCTCTTTACTATGGAATCAAAAATACGGTACAGTTGTACAAACGACTATTGGTGTGATTTTAAATGAGTTTCCTGGATTCTAGCCAACAAACTCGCGTTATATTGGTTAATAAATGTCTAACATAAAATTTTTGGGATGAACCGCCTTTTTATACTTTTAAGTTTAGCTCTTTTTACAACTAACTTATTCTCTCAGGAATTCCGTGTTTGGGAAGCGGATGAAGATGATATCATTGTTTGTCCACATTCAGATCATATTCACAAATCTTATTCACCAAAACTGCCGATTGCAACAAAGAAGAGCATTGGTAAACCAGTAGAATTTATACCTAATTATATTGGAGTTCCTCAGGATTTTAGATCGACTGTTGAATTTGCCTTTGAGCAAATCTCCATGTTTATCTCTTCAGAGGTGCCGATTTATGTTCGGGTTGAATTTAGCGATATGGGAGGAGCTGACGGCGGAGGTCTCATTCTTGCATCAGCAGGTCCTGGAGCTTTTTCAGTCAACTTTCCAGGAGCAGAAATTTTAAATACCGTCTATCCAATTGCTTTAGCTGAAAAGTTAGCAAATCAAGAACTAAATCCACCGGGTGCTTCGGACTTAAATATATTTATCAATAGTAATGATGATGTAAATTTCAATGTCCTGCCTAACAATCCTCAAATTGGGACTAGATCCGATCTTGCAACAGTGCTTATGCATGAGGTTATTCATGGTTTAGGGTTCACTGCAAATACATTTGTAGATGATGATGGAAGAGGATTTATTGGTTCAACGGTTTATGGGATATTTTTGGAAGACAATTTTGGAGACAATTTAATAGATTCACTTGAAAACGGATCTACAGAATTAGGTGATGCTTTAACTGGTAATTCACTCTTTTTCAATAGCCCTCAACTCAGACCTCCATCAAGTCCAAGAATCCACGCCCCTTCTGTGTTTAATGGAGGTTCAAGCATTTCACATCTCGCTACAAGTTTCAACACAACAGATGATCGCTTGATGACACCAGCCATAAGCGGAGGAGATACGAATTATGATCCTGGTGTTTCGGCTGTAATTTTAGACGATATGGGATGGATTACAACAAATATTATTCACGAGCAAGAATTCTTTAATGAGGATGCCAGTGCAGATTATGATTTTACAGCAAGTCTTAGAACTGATGATGTTATTTCACCTACAGAGATAATTTTGCATGTCTCCACAGACACATTCAATACAGAAGAATTTACTCAAGTAGTTCCATTTGGTACTTTATCTGATGATTATTTTTTCTCTATTGCAGCTAGGAATCAATTTACTATGTATCAATACTTCTTTGAGGTCATAGGAGCAGATGGTACAATTGCATCTACGCCAAAATTGGCACCCGATGACTTTTTCCAATATATCAGTGGTCCAGATACAGAAGCACCTCTATTATCAGGTCACATTCCTTTAACAACTATTCGGGACACAGACACACAATTTACATTAACCATAAACGACGATTTTTCAGATACATTTACTGGAGTGGATATATCAACGCTTGCTGTAGTTGTAAGTCAAAATGGAATACTAGATACAATTCCATTTGTCTTGGCTTCTGATGATTTTGGTGATTTCTTTGAGGTAACTGTCACTGGTAATTATTCTGCTCAAGACGAACTTCTATATAAGATTATACTACTGGACAACAGTATTAATCGCAATGAAGGTCAATTGCCAATTGATGAAGAGTTTTTCGTTATTGATATACGAGAATCAACAGGTGCTGTCGTATCCTATTCCAATAACTTTGATGTTGAAAGCAATGATTTTACTGGAGCTGGATTTCAAATTATACAACCTAACGGTTTTGAATCTCCTGCTATCCATAGCGATCACCCATACCTTGAAGCTGGTGGTTC
The DNA here is from genome assembly GCA_964398295.1 of uncultured Saprospiraceae bacterium. Lineage (GTDB taxonomy): Bacteria > Bacteroidota > Bacteroidia > Chitinophagales > Saprospiraceae > CALFUK01. Next base: position 21,528 of record CAYNMW010000060.1, read on the forward strand.
CAGTACGATTGATTTTACATTTGAACTCGCTCAATTAATCCGAATTGATGAAGAAAACCCGACTATTGTGTATGACGAAATTGCACTAATAGAAATCGGAGAACCAGGAACATCATGTAATGGTATTGCTTGTGACCAACAGTTTTGGGATTATGTCGTTGTTGAAGGAAGAAGGCCAACAGACGAAAATTGGCAACCATTTTTAGATGCATTTGATAGTCGAGATCAATTTGCCTGGAGAATAGCTCAAGGGAATTTGGAGGACGGTACGCCGAGTTTATACCGTGAACGCGAGATTGATATGACTGAGAATGGCAATTTTCAGATTGATGACGAGATTTTCATCCGATTTCGTTTGTTTTCAGATCCTGCTGCAAATGGCTGGGGTTGGGCCATTGAAAATTTACAAATCCAACCGATCATGACTAGCGTTTTAGATGAAGAACTTTTATCTCAGTTTGAAGTGTTTCCAAATCCCGCATTCGGAGATCAAATACTTAACGTAGATATTGATTTTACAACGCCCTTGCAAGGCCAAGTGAATTTTATGACATTAGAAGGGAGATTGATCTGGCAAGATAACTTCAATGGAAATTCCAGCATTGATATGCAATATGTGACATCAAGACTTCCTGCTGGAACATATATTATTCAAATTGCATCTACTGAAGGTAATTCTGCTAGAAAAGTTGTCATTTCGAAATAACCGTAAAATATAGATCAGAACTCCCCATACAAGTAAGCGGATTTGCCCTTAACAGTGTGATAATATGTTCTATTTGAGCCAATATGTTAAGTTTATAGGCAAATTGTATCAATAACGCAGGTCTAACTTCTCAATCAAGTTTTTGACTTACACTAGTATTTATCTCCAAAATAGGCTAAGTATTCATCAAACAGGAGTTTACATATTAAAATGTAATAGCTTACAAATAGATAGCTTAACAATTGTATATTTCTAATTTAGTAGTCGGACACTCGATCCATTTCTTAAGAAAATACTAACTAAAAGGCAGCGAATCTTCTTATCTAGCTGTTTTAAAAGTGATTTTCGTGAGTTTGTGGAGGTTTAGAAGTTAAATTTCTCCTAATAAGTTCACTAAAATTGAATAACATTTAATTACCTTCGCCGCTTAAGCGAATAGTTTTTTATCAAATTAAACCATATTGTATGAAAAAACTCTCATTACTATTATCCATGTTTCTTTTTGTTGTTGGTTACACAACTGCGCAAAGAACCGTGACAGGGTCTGTCACAGACACAGGTGGAGAGCCACTAATTGGTGCGAGCGTTCTAGTAACTGGTACAGTTACAGGAACAATCACCGATATTGACGGTAGCTTTTCCTTAGAAGTGCCTAATGACGCCCAATCCCTATCCATTAGTTATACTGGATTCAGCGATCAGACTGTTGACGTATTTGGATTAAACAATCTAAATATTGCATTAGCAGAAGGAGAGCTATTAGAAGAAATCATTGTTACCGGTCTCGGTATCAAGAAAGACAAGAAAGCACTTGGTTATGGTGTTTCTACAATTTCTACTGGTCA
>CAYNMW010000061.1:0-17721 GCA_964398295.1 uncultured Saprospiraceae bacterium
GGAGATAATGACGACATCAACAGAAGATACACCATTGGTTAAAGACGTCTCTGATTGAGGTCTGATTGACATACTTGTGCCTTGTTCAATTGATTGTATTGTGTAATTTCCCTGGTCGTTTGTAGTAGCCAATAATTCATTTTGTCCATCCATTATTTCAACCCCTGCAATTGCATTTCCAGCTGCTGAAGTGACTTGGCCGGAGACAGTAAATGTAGAGGTAGTGCAATTTCCTTTATTAACAGTTATAAATACTGTCATATCAGATAATTCAAAACACTCTGTAGCTGTAATGCTGCTTATAGGACTGCCTACAGCGAAAGTCAAATCACCTGAATAACTTATTGCAAAAATTCTATTTGTTTCAGGACCTGAACCTTCAAAGTTAAAGGTGTTATTTCTAAGTAATTGAACGAGATTGTTTTGGTCATCGGTTATGAGATATGCAAAGTTATCTCCTGTTGCAATAGATCCATTATTTTGCAAAGAGACAAAATCAGCCTCGCCATCAGAAGGACAAATAGTAATAGTGGTTTCTCCACCAGTAGTAAAGGTATTGACCATTTGGCATTCGAAAGCAGGTGGTGGGCAATTGCCAATATTGATGGTAAGAAATGAATTGGGTTCTGATAATTCTATGCATTCGCTCGATGTAATGCTAGATATCGGATCACCTAAATTAAGATTTAACGAACCTGAATAACTAATCCCATAAATTCTAACTGTCTCTGGAGTTCTCCCTTCAAAATCAAATGAATTACTCATGATTACTTCTATGAGAATATTTTGTTCATCAGTCTTTAAGTATGCAAAGTTCTGGCTTATTGGGAGATTTCTATTGTTTTCCAAAGAAAGGACATCTGCTATTCCATCAGTTGGACATATAGTGATATTACTTTGTCCGCCACTTGTTATCGTGTTGACTATTTCACATTCAAATACTGGTGCAGAACAATCTTCTTTTTGAATGGTAAAAATAATAACATCGCCAGAAAGTATAGCACATTCACTTGCCGTGATAGATGCAAACGGTTGACCCACTACAGCGGATAAAGTACCAGCATAAGATACGCCTCTAACTAGTTGAGTTTCTAACGAAGAACCTTCAAAATCATAAGTATCTTCTAGGACTACTTCTTGAATTATATTATTGACATCTGTTAATATATAGGCAAATTCATCGCCTGCAAGAATCATTACGGTGTTCATTAAAGGTATGACATCTGCTTCTCCGTCATTTGGGCATATCGTAAGATCTGAAACCCAATTAGTAGTTGCTACAAGTGTTTCCATGCAAGATTCAGAAGAGTCTCCTCCGTCATTTCCACCACCATCATTCCCACCCCCAGGAGTATCGCATGAAGATATTCCAAGGGCACCACCACCCCAAAAAACACCGAATTGGATGCATCTAATTACGACATACCTGAATTCATTGATATCTGTACCATTAGGTAAGTCTATTGTACGGGCACCACTAAAATGACCTTCTTCAGATAAATCTATAAGCATTAAACCACCATCGACTGTTCGCATGTCATTACTCAACCAGATTTGCACATCTGGACCTCTTGATGTGGTAAAGTCATTAGGTAATCGAAACTGGACATCACCGTTTTCCAATTCTTCTAAAACTACTGTGCCTTCAGCGTTGTATACCACTGTTCTCATCAATTCTGCAGTACGTACACACTGGGCGTTAGACTGAACGATAAATCCAAAAGAAAGGATAAGTGTAAGAACAACAATTCTCATATCAATGAGTTTAGTTTAGTCAATTAATAAATTTAAGACTCTTTCGCCTCTATTGTTCACGTAGACGTGGAGTTCTTCAGTACTTTGTCGTATTGAATTCAAATATAAATGCGAAAACTTGTTGTAGTCTCCTTGTGTTTTTTCATTGTTTAATCCTATAAAAAACCCCGACTCGGAGTAAACCAAGACGGGATTTAATTTGCAGTTAAAACTCTGTTTATCTTACGACTGCCCCATTCATCATTCCATTTTCAGGGCTGACAAAAGCCAAATGTCCTTTATCGTCTTCTGCTAACAGAATCATTCCATTTGACTCAACTCCTCTGATTTTTCGTGGTGCCAGATTTGCGATGATGGATACCTTTTTGCCTACGATATCTGCTGGATCATATTGATTCGCAATTCCTGAAACTATGGTTCTGGTTTCGAAGCCAAGATCGACAGTCAGCTTTAGTAGTTTGTCTGCATCTGGATGAGATTCTGCAGAGGTGATTGTTGCAGTACGTATATCCAATTTCATGAAATCATCAAATTGAATGGTGTCTTTAATTGGAGATTTAGTTTCTGTATCTGTTTTGCTTGATGCCATTAATTTGTCGATCTGCTCTTGTATTAACGCATCATCGATTCGAGTGAATAGATGTTCTGGTTCTCCAATTTGATGCCCAGCTTTGAGCAGTTGTTCTTCTCCTTCAGCCAACATATTCATCATGTTCGTCCATTCTCCGTTTTCCTCCAATGAGTCAAGATTGAGCAGCTTTCTCAACTTGTCTGAGGTTTTGGGTAAGAATGGTCTACAAGCTACACTCAGTGCAGTAACGTATTGCAAACCGATATTCAATACTACCTTAACCAATTCAGGGTCATCATCTTTTGCTTTCCAAGGCTCGTTGAATTGTAGAAGCTGATTACCTTGAGAAGAAACAGCCATAAATGCATTGAGCGCACTGCGGAAGTCAAATTTCCTCACGTGCTCACCCATTTCTGCGAGACCATCAAACAAGGAAATCATTTCACTGTCGTGGAATGAAAGCTCGTCTTTGTCATGGCAACTGGAGATCCCTTGATTTTCATCAAAAGTTGGTACTACGCCATCGTAGTATTTGTTGGTCAACACAAGCACACGATTCGTAAAGTTTGCAAGATTGTTGACTAATTCGTTGTTAACAGAATCCTGAAAACCTTTCCAGGTGAATTCTGAATCCCGTTGTTCGGGCATAATTTTGATCATGTGGAAACGTAATTCGTCTTCTTTCCCTTCTAAATCCTTGAGATACTCATTTACCCAAACAGCCCAGTTTTTTGACGTAGATATTTTTCGCCCTTCCAGGTTCAAAAATTGGTTAGCTGGTACGTTTTGAGGCAGGATATAATCTCCATGAGCCTTAAGGATAGCGGGGAATGTCAGACAATGAAAGACAATATTATCTTTTCCTATGAAATGGATAAGCGCAGTGTCTTTATCCTTCCAATAGGGCTCCCAATCTTTGTTATTGTCAGCTGCCCACTGTTTTGTGGCAGAGATATAACCGATTGGAGCATCCATCCAAACATAGAGCTTTTTACCTTGAGACCCTGGTATTTCGCTAGGCACATCTACACCCCAATCTAAATCTCTGGTCATAGATCTTGGTTGCAAACCGCCGTCGAGCCACGATTTGCATTGACCAAGAACATGGTTTTTCCAGTCATTTGGATTGTGATGTTCGTTGCCATCTAATTGCCCTGTTTCGATCCACTCACGCAACCAGTCTTCGTATTTGTCTAGAGACAAATACCAATGCTTGGTTTTTCGCATCACAGGTTCGCTTCCTGAGATTGTGGATTTAGGATTGATCAATTCTGTGGGACTTAATGAGGACCCACAATTTTCGCACTGGTCTCCATATGCATCTTGATAAGAGCATTTTGGACAAGTACCTTTGATATATCGATCAGCTAAAAATTGATTCGCTTCTGTGTCGTAGTATTGTTCTGATTCGATTTCTTGAAATTCGCCTTTGGAATATAATTCACGGAAAAAATCCTGACTTGTTTCATGATGAATCTTTTCTGTTGTTCGATGATAAATATCATAGGAGATATTCATTTTGCTAAACGCTTCCTGAAATTCTTTGTGGTAGCGGTCAACAATTTCCTGTGGTTTCTTGTTTTCTTTTAAAGCTTTGATGGTGATTGCTGCACCGTGTTCATCAGAACCTCCAATGTAAACCACATCTTTCCCACAAAGTCTTAGAAAACGAACAAATATATCTGCAGACATGTATGCCCCTGCCAGATGCCCAATATGGAGTGGTCCATTGGCATATGGTAATGCGGAAGTAACTAAATATCGCTTGGCACGGAACATATATAAAAATATATCATACGAAGATAAATATACCAAGTAGATATACAAGCATAATAGATAAAATATTTAAAAAAAATATATATGTTATTTAGTCATGCTTGGGGAGTTATAAATATGGTTTTACTAGTATGCATAACTGAAATAGTCCAAATTTTGCTGAAATATCCCTAAAAAAGGGGATACCATAGTGGGTACAAATGTCATATATTTAACGCGTAAGGTTTCTTGCCTTATATCCGCACAAACATGTTAGTTAATAGACAGCAGCAGTGTTATAGAACATTGCTGCTTTTTTGTGGACAGTTTTATCTTTCATTGTTTATCGATAAACGTTTTGGGAATTATTAAGATGTTTTATTCCACAATCAAGACCATATCGATAATCAGCCATCAAACTCTTTTTAGAATAGGTATACGTTCCACTATTGAGGAACCGCTTAGGAGCTATTTGATCTACCTTCAAGTCTTCTGGTGGGTTATCAATGAAATCCAACGCCTCGTTATATTTCTCAAAGGCTGATTCAAATGTTTTGCTCAGTTTAGGTACAGATGTGTAATATTTACTGCCAAAATAATCAGCCCAACTTTGTTTGATTCTTAATGTTGGCGGCTTTGTTCGAATGAGCAGGATGTTTTTCATTCCGATTTTATAAGCCCACTTAACTGGTAAAGGGTCACTCCATCCACCATCAAAATAGACTTTTGAGTTTAAGGTATGTGTTCCTTTGGTCGCAAAAGGTAGTGTACTGGATGCAATTACACACTGTATCCAATTATCCAATGTAGGACTTAAGTATTCTGGTTCGCCAGTGGTTCTTTGTGTTGCGATGATGATTACTTTCTTTTCAATAGTTTTATCAACTGCAGATTCTACATCGAAGGGTACATTGTGTAATGCTACTTCTGCTAAATAGTCTATATCCAAATACCCTTTTTCACTAAACGTTCTCTGAAACTTCGTAAAGTGTTTGTCCTTTGCCAATATCTTGAGTGCATTAATACAAAATCTATACTGCTCACTGAGATAGTATGACATTACCACTGAACCACCAGATATGCCAATGACAGTTTTAAATGGATCGAACTTGGTTGTGATCAGTGCATCTGCCACACCTGCCGTAAAAGCAGTTTTGAATCCACCACCTTCGATAATTAAACAATCATAACTCATAAACAGTAATTATTACAAGGTATAACCGAATGACGGTCAGTACAAGTATCTTATCATAACTATGATTATTAAATATGTATTCTCATTTTGATGCAACGACCGGCTTCGACGGCTTTTTTTAAAACTCTGGTAGGGTTTTAATAGACATTCGCGCAAGCAACAACTATCTCAGCTAGATTACATACTTTTAATCAAAAATAAATGCATTGAAAAAATTTCTTCTTTGGAGTCTCCTCTTGATAATTGCTATCGCTATTGGTGCTTACTTTTTTCTGCGACCGATGATTTACATCTATACAGGCTTTACTGCTAAAACGGCTTGCTCTTGCCATTTCATTCAAAATCGAAGTGTTGATAACATCAAACAATTTGAATTGGAGCCAGCGAGTTTCATCAATGCAGAAATAAATGAACAAGTCGTCACAGCCTCTTTTTTGGGTGTTTCACGAGAAGCAATTTTTCATCCAAAACTCGGTTGCACGCTTGTATCAGAAAAGGAAGTCGAAGACTTAGAAAGCAGGTCAGCATCTCAGCTAGTATTGAATAACCAGCAAGAGGCGTTGCGTACGGACCTAGACAAATTTCCAAAACTTGCCTCTATTGTAAAGCAAGCCTTCGAAGAGCCATTTGAAGATAAAGCTGTCAATACCAGAGGAGTTATTGTCATCAAGGACAGCATTGTCATTGCAGAACAATATGGAGAAGGCTTTACAGCACAAACACCGCAGATGGGTTGGTCAATGACAAAAAGTATCACTAATGCACTGATTGGTATTTTGGTAAAAGATGGTAAACTAAATGTAAAGGATCCAGCGCCAATCGATGATTGGTATAATGCAGACGATGATCCAAGGCAAGCGATTACGATTGATCATTTGATGCGTATGAGTACTGGTTTGGAATTTGTCGAAGAGTATGATAAAGCATCCACGGTCAATCAAATGCTATGGACCAAAGCTGACGCAGCTAAGGTTGCTTACAGCCAAGCACTAGCACATCCAATAGATAGTGAATGGTATTATTCTAGTGGCACAACAAACATATTGTCTCATATTATTCGTAAACAGTTTACAGACAATCAATCTTATCTGGCTTTTCCTTTCGATGCTTTATTCAACAAAATAGGAATGAAGAATGTATTCTTCGAAACAGATGCCAATGGTACTTATGTCGGTTCATCATTAATGTATGCATCACCTAGAGACTGGGCACGCTTTGGTCTTTTATTTTTGAATGATGGCGTTTGGAATGGAGAACGAATTTTGCCGGAAGGCTGGGTATTATACTCAAAGACACCTACTTCTACACTTCATCCATATGATTTTTATGGCGCTCAATGGTGGCTGAATGCGAAGGAAGAACCTGATGTAGATATGGGATTTCCCAGAAAATGGGAAGGTGTACCAGAAGACGCTTATTACGCTTCTGGATTTGAAGGTCAGACTGTAATGGTTATTCCTTCTATCCAAATGGTGATTGTACGACTAGGCCAGACACTTGATCGGTCAGCTTGGGATATCGGAGATTTTGCTGCGAAGGTGATTGAGGTGGTGGAGTAAAATTGCTTTGACTCGTTCTTTTATTTCCGTATGTTCCTTATTACACAAAGATATATTAGCTAATAATATATTCAAAAATAACCTGTCTCCACGAACTAAATCAATCTTTATACTTGTTACTAACCTATCAATGTTGCATAAATAAATATATATTTGCAGCGAATTAACAATATGATCGACGTGCTTTCATCCTGAAAGAACTGCAGTTAAGCCCGAAACCTTCATATATTTCTAAATCAACCTCACAAAGCACTCTCTGTAAAGAGATAATATAAACGTATGACATTCAAGGAATTAAATTTAATAGACCCCATTCAACGGGTTTTGAAAGAATTGGATTATCAACATCCAACAGATATACAAGCGAAAGCTATTCCATTAGTATTACAACGTAATGATATTCTAGGTACTGCACAAACGGGTACTGGTAAGACAGCTGCCTTTGCACTACCTATCATCCAACTCATCCATAATAAGGAAATACAACAAGGGAAACCAGTTCAACTGCGATCGCTAATTGTAACACCTACACGTGAGTTGGCAATCCAGATTGACGAAAACATCAAATCTTACGGTAAGTATACTGGCATCAAGCACACAGTGATTTTTGGCGGTGTAAAACAGCATAAGCAAGTACAAAGACTAGAAAAAGGAGTTCATATTCTTGTGGCCACACCAGGTCGATTGCTAGACTTGATTGGCCAAGGATATATTTCATTAGACACTGTGAAATTGTTTGTCCTGGATGAAGCTGATAGAATGCTGGACATGGGATTCATCAACGACATCAAAAAATTATTGAAGCTCTTGCCAGAGAAAAAGCAATCATTGTTTTTCTCCGCAACATTGCCAGATAACATTTTGAAATTGTCAAGAACGATTCTCAAAAATCCTCGGAAAGTGGAAACTGCTCGTGTGTCCTCCGCGGCAGAAACCATTCAACAGTATCTGTATTACACAAACAAATCTTCGAAAAGAGCTTTACTACATCACATCCTTCAAGATCGTGATATAGAGCAAGTACTTGTTTTTTCCAGAACCAAACACGGTGCAGATCGCATCTGTCGTGATCTGAAGAAGAAGAATATCAATGCGATGGCTATCCATGGAGATAAGGCTCAAAATCAAAGACAAAAGGCATTGAAAAATTTCAAAGAAAAGCAGATTAGAGTATTGGTTGCTACAGACATTGCCGCAAGAGGAATTGATATTGACAAACTGAGACATGTCATCAATTTTGATGTACCTAATGAGTCAGAGACTTATGTGCATCGGATTGGTAGATCGGGTAGGGCAGGTGAAGATGGTGTTGCTATTTCGATTTGCGAGCCTGAAGAGAATGCCTATGTCCGCGATATTGAAAAATTAATCAAGAAGAAGATTAGCGTTATAGATAATCATCCATATCCCCAGACAGACAAGCCGATGACGGCAGCCGAGAAAAAGGAAGCAAACAAAGAAAAACAAAGAAGAAAGCAGGAGTGGTTTGCTAATCGCAAAAAGAATAAATTAAAAGCAGCCAAAGCTAGATAGTCTCTTTCAATACTTCTTCAACTTCGTGCTAGGGTAGTTAGAGCGGTTTTTTTCAAAATTTATTTGGATTGGATTCTTTCATGATAGCATAGATTGCTCGATAGACATCTAGCACTTGAGGTTTGGAATAGTAATCACCATCATCACCATAAGGTGGACGAATTTCTCTAGCAGAAATGGTGATTGGAGCAGAATCCAAATACTGAAATCCGTTTTGTAATTCAAGAACTTGTTGATACATAAAAGCTGTCGTACCTCCGGGTACATCTTCATCAAGGAACACAATCCGATTTGTTTTTTGCAGACTGTTCAGAATACCATGATCCAAATCAAATGGCATTAAGGTTTGAGCATCAATCAGTTCTACAGAAACACCTTTTTTGGATAACAATCGTATTGCCTCTTCTGCAATTGAAACGCATGCGCCATAGGTAACGAGGGTGACATCGGTACCTTCATTTAGAATTTCGATCGAACCTATCGGTACAGTAAATTCTCCTGGATTAGCTGGCAACCGTTCTTTCTTGCGATACCCATTGAGTACTTCAATTATAATAGCAGGGTCATCTCCTTGTAATAAGGTGTTGTATAAACCTGCTGCCTGAGTCATGTTTCTTGGCACGCAAATATGTATACCTCTCATTGAGTTGAGTAACATTGCTATTGGAGAACCAGAATGCCAAATTCCTTCTAATCGATGGCCACGTGTCCGAATGATTGCTGGGGCTTTTTGTTGACCATTGCTCCTATATCTAAGGGTCGCAAGATCATCTGCAAGAGGAGACATCGCGTAGTGTATGTAGTCCACGTATTGAATCTCCGCAATTGGTCTTAATCCTCGCATTGCCATGCCGATTGCTTGACCAACAATTGTCCATTCGCGAATGCCTGTATCAAATATTCTTTCTTCACCATATTTTGATTGGAGACCTGCCATTGCCTGGTTAACTCCACCAATTTTGCCTAGGTCTTCTCCAAAGGCATACAGGTTGTCGTATTTTTCAAAAAGGCTGTCAAAGTTGGTTTTTAGAATTTCAGATCCATTGACCATTGGTGCGTCTTCTTTGTAGTTTGTCGGCACATGGGATACATGGATTGGAGATAGGTCGCACTCGCTGTGTAAATGGTGTTCATATTTATCTATTAATAGACCCTTGTAATCCTTCTGCCAGTTTTGCAGCTTTTCCAATTCAGCTGAATCTAAATCTTCTGCCAGTATCAAAACAGTTTCTGCATGCTTGAGTAAGTCGCTGAGTACGGGATGATGAAACTCTTTAAGCTTAGTTATATAATTACCAAGTTCATCGTTGTCTTGAGAGTCATGCAATAAGTTGTTATAAATTTCTTCTAATTCACGCAAACTTTTTTTGACATGTGCATTTGCATTTGTCCAGGCATTTTTAATGTCTTTCTTGACTTCTTTTTCCCAGGCGGATTTCCATTCAGATATTTCTTCAAGAGAGTTAATCCCATTGTCAATGATCCATGATTCGAATTGTGTAATGCAATCGAATTCTTTTTCCCATTCCAATCTTTCCTTTGATTTGTATCTGTTGTGTGAGCCTGACGTAGAATGTCCATTCGGTTGCGTACATTCTTTAATGTGAAATACAGCAGGATTGTTGCTTGCTCTTACTTTTTCAAATCCATCGAAAAAGACCTGATTTATTTCTTCATAGTCCCACCCATTTGCTGTATATATATATGCACCTTCTCCTTCTTCATTAATTCTAAATCCTTCCAGAATTTCCGAGATGCTTTCTTTTGTGGTTTGGTATTTTGTCGGAACAGAAATGCCATGTCCATCATCATAAATCACATAGATGAGTGGGACTTTCATGACACAAGCAGCATTAAGTGCTTCAAAGAAAACACCTTCAGATGTTGTTGCATCACCAAGTGTACAAACACTCAACTCATTTCCTGATTTACTAAACAGCTTTGCGTCTTTTTGTTGTGGATTTTCTTTGTATTTCTTGCTGGCTAGAGCAAGTCCCAATGCATGTGTAATGTTGCCTGCCAATGGTGCTAGTCCAGAAGCAATATTAATGGAAGAAGTTTGATCAACCCATTTACAGTCATGATCCAAAAAGGCAGTGGCGAAATGATTGTTCATCTGCCTTCCCCCCGAAAAAGGATCATTTTTGCCGTCACTATACAAGGCAGCAAATAGCTGGGATATAGTACAAAGGCCGGCAGCCAACAAAAACGTTTGATCACGATAGTAACAAGAAAGATAATCACCAGCTTGCATCACTCTTGCCAGACAAACCTGAGCAAGTTCTTTGCCACCACCTTCAATTCCAAATTTAGCTTTCCCATTTAAGACTTCTCTGCGTATGGAGTTGCTTGCAAAACGACTCTTCCAACAAATTTTCAAATCATGAAGTATGTCTTTCTGTTTATTTCGATGTATATGTGATTGAGTTGTTGTCGTCATAGCTGTTTTAAATTGTATTATTCATCGAGTTAGCTTATACTACAAAAGATAACAATCGCAAGCCATAAATGATGCAAAAAATTCAAAAAAGCTAAAGGGAATTGTTGCATGTAAATCTATGATCTATTGCTTATCTAGGGTTTTGAAAAAGTTTTGAATTTTAGAGATGACCACAGGTTCGATTACTTCTGAAGATTTCCAAGTGTGTAATCCACCTAGGTAATTCATGCCAAGATATTCTGCTGTTTCTTTAAATGGAACAAAATATCCTTCAGTTGTTGTTGAATCAGATCCACATGCAACACAGATCATAGATTTTCCTTTGAGTTGTCGACCGAGTTCTTTTTCGATTTGTAAGCAATCAGTTAGTCTGTCAAGAAATGTTTTCATCAATCCACTCATCGAGTACCAATAGACTGGTGTTAAGAAGAGTATGGTGTCATATGTGATAAGTTGCTTGACTAATGGTATAAAATCATCGTCTCTATGATCGTGTGTATACGTAAAAGGACCTATACTCATTGCGTGTAAATCAACTCTATCAGCAGGAAACACTTCTTGTATTGCTTGGGCAATGAGATGAGAATTTCCATCTCCTCTTGCACTTCCCATTAGGATAATTGAATTCATTTTATCAATGTAAAGTTTACGATCATAACTTGATAATTTTTACGTTCAATTCTTTATTTAATTTTCCAATGACCATCTTCATTTCTGAAAGTATACTGAGTATGCAATTTTCCCTACATCCTATATTATCCTTTTTTGAAGAATTGTATCAACAGCCTATTGGTCAACAGCGCTTCAAACATTATCTAGCAACACTACAAGGCAACCAGAAAGATGAATTGAAAACTGCCATTATGGGATACAATCCAATGGCAAAAGAACATGCCTTACTAAAAGTTCAGGAATTGTTGGAATTTGGGACGGAGACAATTGCACTCCAATTGATCAATGCCTTTAACAAAGAACACCAAGATGAGTCTGGTATACCTTTCGAAGTGGTTATCAATCTTGCTGACGATCTTGGCGGGGCTTGGAGTAATAAAGCAGCGGCGGATTTCGAAAGTAAGTTTCGGTTTGAGGGTATATTTAATCATAGATTTTGCACACCTTATTTTTGGACAAGTGAGGAATTGTCAACAGATTTAATTCAGCAAAGAATTCAGGAGTACATGTATCGAACAGTATTTTGGCAACACAATAAAGGAGAGAAAAACCTTGCCTATTTCGTTGCGCAGGAGCGTTTTGTTCATATTAATACTAAGCTGACCAATTCGAACCTTGATGATTTAGCATTCGGTTTGTTAAAGGAGTTTTATGAAAATCATCAGCACACTACAAATTATTCATTGATTTTTAATTTCTTCTATGGTGATGAAGCTTCTGAAGTACTTGGGTATCCAACTTTTGGGGTATCTGGAACGGCTGGTTTTGGATTTGTAACTAGGTAATTTTAAGTCTTTATTCTTAACTCCTGATAGAATTTGAGTTATTGATTTTTAGCAAGTTTCAATTCTACTAAAATGAAACATATAAAGAATCCTACTATTAAGGTTAAGAAGCCTAGTGGCAATGAATATTTTGTAATAAAGAACAGCACTATTTGACTTGTCCAGAGAATAATATAAAGTCTTTTATAAAGTATAGCAAAATATGTATTTGCTAACTTCCAGTTCGAATTACTTTTAAGTGATGCTTTTGTTCTATAACCAATTGCCTTATTGCGAACTCCGACATTTTTTTCTGAAATGATCAGAAAAAAGAACGAAGTAGTAATAAGCAGTATAAAGTAACCTAAAATGGGCGATTCTATTACCATTTCTAAATAACCAATAGATAAACAAAAGAGTAAATTCTATTTAGGCGAAAGCCTTCAAAAAATCTTGCGGTTCGGGCCTAACGCGATAATTGCTCGTCAAGTCTGAATAGATAATTTTACCTTTATTGTCTGTTAATATCACAGTTGGCATGACTGTATCACTGTCATAGCCCAAAGCCTGTAAACCCATCGGCAATCCGCTCTTAGCGAAGATGCCTAGAGCCTTGGCTGCTTTGTTGTTTTTATCAACTAAGTATTTGAAGTCAACACCAAATTTTTTCGCGATGCTTTTCGTCTTATAATGAGGTTGCGGACTGATCAGTGCTGTCTCAATACCTTTCTGCTTTAATTCTCCATACATGGAAGAAATTTCATTGATCTGAGCCATACATAATGGACACCAATTGCCACGATAGAATAAAATGATATGCTTTTTATTCATCAAAGATTGTGACGATACCGATTCTCCATCTTGGTTTTCTAATTGAAAATTAGGAAGGATATTACCAACAGTAAGTAAGTCATTTTGCCTATTGTCAAACCTTGAATACCATCTGATGTATGCCAACCAAAGCAAGCCTAAAAAAAAAGGCAACAGATGCATGGTAGTAAATCCAACTTTAGCAATGGAAAATAAACTGATAAGTATACCAATTCCGACAATGCTTGATGCAACTATAAAGTTCTCATCTGTTCTTGCAGTAGTCCAAATAAGGTACGCTTTGCCAACAAAGAATAAAAAAGGTATAGCTGCTGTTATGATACCTATTCCTAGAAAGGGATTACCAGCTAACAATAACTTGATTCCGAAAACAATTGCAATCAAACAAAGTGTGGGATAGATGACAATGAACAATGATTTAACCATGGGTCTAATTTAATGAATTAAAATACATGCTACAGTTATGAATAACTGTAGCATGTGGACAAAGTGTTCTACTTACTCGACAATGCTTTCCTTTTAGCAGATTTGCTGGCTTTGATTTTTTCATTAACACGTTTCAACATCAAATCAAATTCATCTAACAACTCCTTTTGGATACAAATCATCTTGGCCTCTTTGATCACCGCTTTAGCCTCTTTAAATTGTAAGCGACATTCAAAAGCGAGCACTTTCACCCAAAGCAATTGGGTTCTGTTCATGCCATTAATCTTAGACGCATATGAAATGATTTTAAAAGCAGCGTCAATGTCATTAATCCATACCTTTAACAAAGCCAGATACTTGTAACTATCAGGGTAAGATAGGTTGGCGATGATGGCTTGATTTAAATAATATTCCGCTTTTTCGAAATCCTTTAATTGAACCATATACAACTGCCCCATCAAACAATTGGCAGGTGCATGGGCATCATCATATGACAAAGCATAGGATAGGTATTCAATGACTTCTTTCAAATCAAATGGATACACATCGACGGCTTGTAAGTAGTACTTGTCAGCAATTGTAAGTGCCATGGTAAAATAATTAATGATTAAATAAAGTACTCCGTAAGAGAATCGAACCTGACTACCGTTAGGAAGTCTCTTGTTTCCCGATAGAAAGTCGGGTGTACTAGCCATTATACGAACGGAGCAATTGTGGAGTGAAGGCAATCAAAAAAGGCATCAACTTTGTCAGGAGATGCCATGCGATTTAGATTTGTGATGATCTGATTTACATGGTCAAATCCTGTAAGTATGTTTCTTCTTTGATCACTGATTCTCCTGAACAGTGTATTTGTTCGGCCTTATATATGAATCTAATTTCTGTCATCTACTATTATTTTAATTCTGCTGCAAACGTAAAACTTATTTTTACTTTTCCAAAGAAAAAATGAAAATAAATAACTGATAATCAGATAGTTATATACATTTTGAACATAGCGATTCTCTTCCGCTTGATGCAGTTATGTAATTCGCTGATATGTTGGTTCATTTCCTCGATACGTCCATTTTAGACATAAAAAAAGCGCCCAATTGTATTCAAATTGGACGCTCAATAATTATTTATTTTCTAATTGCTCAATAAACTAAATACCTACGGCACCCAACGAATAGTGGTGGTTCAATTTCCGGTATGTGATTATAGCAATACATGATTTTACTTTTCGGACCGCAAATATAGTACTTAAATTAAGTTTAGCAATTTTCTTATTCAAACACCGTCCTAAAATCAAAGGCATATTCGCTTGGTCCATTTTGTTGTAAATAATCCAAACGCTCCGTTGCATTTTCTAATGTTGGCAGTTGACCTTCGGGAATCCACCACATACAATTGTAAGCTTTACCAAATTGTGCAAACCATTCTTTGCGCCTTCTGACAAAAGACACATGATGACTATTGTAAACAAAATCCTTTAGGGATTCAATATCCTTCCATACAGAGATGTTGATGATTGTCTGTTCGTCGTCATAAGGATTAAAACTCGTCGCATTGTTTGAGTCATCAGTAAGTCGCCAGATAAAACCATTACTTTGTTCGGCAAGTGCATTGATGGTGTCGAGGTTGTCCACAAATTCTTTCATGATCGGATCGTCGATGTTGACGCCTTTCATTTTGGCAATGTTGATTTGGGCGAGCTGTGATTTGATGATCATTAATTATATTAGAGGTATAAAAGAAAAGAATGAAAAATATACGAACAACATTTATTGTGGTAGTTACCCTAAGCTTTGTTGTGTTTAGTTATTTATTATTCCAATATATACGAAATACATATTTTCCAAAAATTGATTCTTTTCTATTTGCAGCCATAGGGGCCATAGTCTACATTACAATTATTTATTTTGTTAGGGATGAATTAGTGAATTGGTTGAATGAGAAATTGTGAATGTGGATATCTATATGATCTTCCCTCGAAGAATTTAAAAATGGAAAAGTATTGATAGATTGTGGCCTTCAAGCCTGGTATTTATATGAGTTGATTCAAAGCTAGTAAGCGCTGAGTTGCATACTGATATCCATCTGTGCCACAACCACAAATCACCCCATCTACAACAGCAGAGATGAAAGAGTAGTGCCTAAATTCTTCTCTGGCATGAATGTTAGAGATGTGTACTTCTATAACGGGAATGTCGATGCTGGAAATCGCATCTCTCAGGGCTACTGAAGTATGTGAATAGGCTCCTGGATTAAGGACTATGCCGACAGCCGATTGTCTGGCTTCCTGAATTGCATCTATCAATTCGCCTTCATGGTTGCTTTGTTTTGATACTATCGTATAGCCGTGTTGTTCTGCAATCAGTTGGCATTCAGATGCTATGTCACTCAAGGTCTTGTGACCATAGACTTCTGGTTCTCGTTCTCCGAGAAGATTGAGGTTAGGGCCATTGAGTATTAAAATCGTTTTTGCCATGATGATTAGACTAAACTTAATCAGGTGCAAATATCACACCATTCGTTGTTTTGGCAAAATGAATGATGCTGAGGCTAATGCTAATGTGCGAAATCACCCTCTAAATCTCCCTACAGGGAGACAGGACTTCGGACTAATGCAGTAAACGCCTCCCTTGCCTTAAGTTCTGGCGACTCTCCCGATAGTAATCGGGATCGTGTCAGACTCGTCGGAGGAGATTTAGAGGGTGACTAGCCATCTTACTTTCAATACTTTTAGCTTGGTTTTAAGGACTTAATTCCCAACCAATTTACTCCTCCTCTCCAGCAAGACATTATCCTTCCAAACACCATTCAGCTGTCCTATTTTTTCCCGATAGCCGATTTCTCTAAAACCGCATTTCTTATGCAAAAGTTGACTGGCTGTATTCTCTCTGAATATGCCTGCTTGTAAGGTCCAAATCTTGTTTTCTTCACTGATCTCAATGAGTTTATGTAACAGCATTTTTCCAATGCCTTTACCTCTTGAATCTGCGGCTACATAAACACTAACTTCGGCGACACCTTGGTACACGCATCGATTGGTAACTCCGGCAAGGGAAGCCCAACCCAACATCTTGTCTCCATCCATCGCAGCTATTCTTCCTATTTTCAAGTGAGCACTATCCCAACTTTCCCAATCGGGAACAGTCGTTTCGAAAGTGGCAATACCGGTTGCTATTCCCTCACCATAAATTTGCTGAACCTGTTTGAAAAGATGTTGATCAAATTGGGTGATTTTCATTAGCAACACCCAGAATCGGGTGAACAACAACTACCACCAGATGTCTCCACTAGTTGAAACGTTTTGTTTTCTACCTCTGGGACACCACAATTACTTTTTGCCAAGCAATCTGTTTTCTTGGCGATTAACTTAAAATTAGTGCCATCAAAATCTAAATCGTATTTGCCTATCGTCTCTCCTTGGTATTCAACCTGAATTTCTTCATTATCAATACCGAGAGCTTTTTGAGATAATTCAATAATGTTGACAAGTTTTTCCGGATGCAATCGGTGGTCATAATCATCAGCTTCCCACAACTGGAATACAGCTACTGTTTCGCTTCTTCTTGTACCGCCACAATCAATAAAATCCTTACTCACTTTACCCACCTCTGTAACATGAAAATGATTGGGAACCAGATTTCCATTTGGGAGTTCAAAAGCAATTGTCTCCAGGCTGTTTAATTCTTTTTTAATTTCGTTAATGGTCATGTTCGTTGATTTAGATATGACTGATGTTTAGCAGCACTGTCCTTTATCAGGTAATTGATGACTAAACATGTGATTAAATAGATTTTTAATGTCTTTGAATTTATTTGGGTCGATACAATAACAAATACTCGTCCCTTCAATATTTCCTACAATCAATCCGATTCTCTTTAATTCTTTGAGGTGTTGCGAAATGGTAGGTTGTGATAAACCAACAACTTCTACTATTTCACCACAAATGCAAGCATTTACTTTCATCAAATGTTGAATGATAGCGATTCTTGCTGGATGACCAAGTACTTTAGCAATAGCAGCAATGTTATTTTGCTCTTCTGTGAATAATTCTGTTTTTGTTAAGCCCATTGTATAACTATATTGCAATATTACGATAAAAGAAAATAACTTGCAAGAGAATGTCGATTCATTTCCGATAGGATTGACCACCTTGTCAGCCAAATGCTGTCACCCCTCCGAGGAGGGGATTTTAGAACAATTCATTGTTCCACTTCAAACTTGATATT
>CAYNMW010000061.1:17821-22937 GCA_964398295.1 uncultured Saprospiraceae bacterium
CCCTCCGAGGAGGGGATTTTAGAACAATTCATTGTTCCACTTCAAACTTGATATTAAAATTCTTGAATGTAATTCCCCTAATTTTTGTATTGCATACAATTAGTGAGTTGGCAAGTTCCTCATACAAATGGAAAAATGATTAGTTGTGTGTGAATGGATAGGTGGTGATACCGTCAAATTTACTCCGCCATCAAATCCAAGTATGCCTTTAAATCCTCAATCTGCTGATCGCTCATTTTTTCTTTTGGATAACGTGGCATGTATGAATTTTTACCGTGTAAGGAGTAAGTTCCATAACGGATGACCTGGTAAATGGAATAGCGGGAATAGGTATCGGCTTTTTTACTTAGCCAATCAAAGGTAAGGCTAGAGTCGTCCAAATTGAGGTAGCTGTATTTGTTTCTATAATGGCAGTGTTTGCAGCTGGAGTCATATACTTTCTGACCTCTTTGTGCATCGCCAACAACATTAAATTGTTCGCCTTTAACTCTTTCTTTGGGAGGGATAAAATGGGCAGGTGAGCCTTTTAAATATTTAGACTCCAGGATTTGGACTGCAGACATTTTCTCTCCTTCGCCACTGATAGCTGCTTGTATAAGTTGCGCTTCATTATCATTCAAAGCCAAATCTCCAAGGGTTAATTCCAATTCCCACAGATAGGCTAGAATGGATTCTATTTCCCAATCTTTTAAGGCACGTCCTTGCGAACATTCTACTGCACAAAGTTGGATCGCTTCTCTAATGTCATTTCTGGCAGGTATAACCAAATCGCCATACTTTTTTTCATAATCTCCATTGTAAAAACTGGATCTGTTGACAGCTCCATAAAGACTCGTTGCTTGTAAGAAAGGTAAGCCCTCCTGGACAACATATTCTAATCTAGCTTCTGGGTCTGATACGCTCAAGTCTGGATCTTCTCTTTCCAAATTGTGGCAGGAGGTGCAAACAAAATGTTTGCTTTGTCTCTTGACCTTTTTTTCACCATCAATATCTGAAAATCCTATATTGATAAGATCTTCACCAATTCTGGCAGAAGTCCCTTCAATCTCTAAATTGGGTAAATGACTGACTGATTTATAGCCTAAATCATTGAGTGTTTTGTATAGACTTTTAGTGGTATCTAGAACAGCAGCTTCTTTTTCGGATGATTGAAAAATAAACCAAAAACTGATGAGAAGAAGAAAAGAAATGATTCTATTCATGTGTTACGCATTCAATGATTACAAACTAAACAAACGCGAAATGGTAAACCCTAGTCGAAACTCTCCATCAGCAATGTTGGATGTCGAGTTTGGAATAAAATCTGTTTCGCTGATTCCTTCAGTATTTGTAAAATTTAATTGGAATACATGTCCTCCACTAGTATTAAATTCTAATCCTAATCCAATTGGTGCATAGAAACCATTTTCTGTTGACCGAAATGAGGAGATAGGAAAGGTTGTATCAACGATTAGGCCCAGTGCCTTTGTAATTTGTGCCCTTCCTGCAAAACCTACCGCAGGCAGATCGTTTTTATCTCCTGCAGGTACGATATTTCTGTATGTCCAGGAACCGGTTACTTGTGCTGAAAATCGCTCATTGAATTTTCTTGCAGCCATAATACCGACATGGTAAATCCAACGGTGAGTGGGATTCTCAAAAAAGCTCAATACTCCCATCGTCTCACTTCTTCGCATTGTACTGACTGTTGCGAGTCCCAACACAGCAAGACTGATCGGTTGCCGTTTATTGGTCCCTTGTGTCATTAATCGTGTTTTCACGAATGTATTGATCAATTGTCGTAATGGACCTGCACCTTTCGTCCGATTGAGGCCGACCATTAAATTGTCACGAACACCATATTCAAATCCGATCTTGACATCAGCAGCATTCTCCAGACCATAGAATGTGGGCCATCCTCCACCGCTACCAGCTAAATCTCCAAACCTGTGTGCGATCCTAAAATCCAACTTTCTTGCAGGAAGCATTTCCACAGAATGTGTGTTTATAATTCGTCTATCTCCAAATGTATTGTAAACAGGACCTGATTGCGCAGCAACTTCTGCGATACAAAAGCAGCAAATCAGTAAGAGTAAAGGATATTTCATCTTAATTCTTATAGTCATTCTCAATCCAACAAGTTAAGACATCAAGTTGTTCTTGAGAAATCGATTTTGGGCCTTCAGAATAATTAGGAGGCATATCCCTCACGTTAATTGTCCGAAGTACGAAGAGATTATCTGTTAAATAAGAAGACATTCGATTATAATTGGTAAAATCACCAGGAGCACCAGCCCCACCGTCATGGCAATCCACGTAGGCGCAACTTAAATCTAATATTTCTTTGACTCCATTGGTATACGCAACATCTTCACTACATTCTTGTTCTACAACTACTAGCTCATCACCAGAACAGTTAGATAAAATCCAACAACTGGTGAAAATTAACGCTAATCTGTAAACATTTTTGCTTATCATACGATTTATTGAGAAGGAGCAAATTTACTTACTTATAGCGATTTGCACACTAATAATAGTATTTTTGAATCAAGAAAATATACACTATGTATCCTATTGAACTAGTTACACCAATGTCAAAGGAATTGACAGATTTTGGTTTTGAGTCATTATCTTCTGAAGAATCAGTGATTCAAACAATAGAAAATATGCAAGGCACAGCTTTACTTGTAGTTAATTCTGTTTGTGGATGTGCAGCTGCGAATGCCAGACCAGGTGCTAGAATGGCAATCCAACACGGCAAAATACCGGACAAACTTTACACTGTTTTTGCAGGGGTTGACAAAGGAGCTACGGAGAAGGCCAGAGAATATTTGCTTCCTTATCCTCCATCATCTCCTAGTATTGCACTATTCAAGGATGGTAACCTCGTCCATATGATCGAGCGGCACAACATCGAAGGACGGACTGCCGACATGATTTCGGATAATTTAAAGCAGGCTTTTGACGAGCACTGTTAATTTGATGGTCAATTTAAGTCTGATCTAGTTTAGGCTCAAATTACTTGATTTTCATTTGCCATGTATATTTGGTTACTGAACTGAAACAAGCATGTCAATTGGTTTCTTTATTGCACAATCTTGTCTATGCCAACTAATACACTTCCCGGAGATACTTCGCTGCCAAGTAGTGACGAAGAAATAAAAGCACTCATCAATCTTGATACAAGAAGTCATCAATATTCGGTAGAAGACTTTTTCAAAATTCCTGAAAAATCAAATTTCAAAATTTCTCCAGACGGGTCTTCAATCTCTTATGTCGGACCTCACCAACGAAGAAGAAATGTCTTTGTACAAGATAGAAAGACTGGACAGGTAAACCGAGTGACGGAAGAACTTGAACGTGATATTGGAGGATATACCTGGGTGAGTAATCAAAGAC
This sequence comes from uncultured Saprospiraceae bacterium, assembly GCA_964398295.1. GTDB lineage: Bacteria > Bacteroidota > Bacteroidia > Chitinophagales > Saprospiraceae > CALFUK01. The sequence continues at coordinate 21,200 of CAYNMW010000061.1, forward strand.
TCATCTATATAAAAGATAGTGGAGGTGACGAAAACTTCAAACTATTTGCAGTTGATAAAGATGGTTCTAATGCTAAAGATTTAACTCCATTTGACAAAGTAAGAATTCAAATCATAGATGATTTAAAGGATCAGGAAGACCACATCATCATTGGAATGAATAAAAATAATCCAATGCTGTTTGATCCATATAGAATTAATATCAGAACTGGTGAACTGCAACAATTGGCTACCAACGATAATCCTGAAGAACCTTTAGAAGGTTGGATGACAGACAATGATGGCAAACTCAGAATGTGTACCAAAACCATAGAAGGTGTCAATCACGCAGTCATGTACAGAGATACGGAAGATGAACCGTTTGTCGAAGTCACCCGTACAAATTTTAAAGACCAACTATCACCGATTCGATTTGATTCGAATAACAGCCATATCCTTTATGTGCTTTCTAATCTTGGTCGAGATAAAACTGCATTGGTCAAGTATGATATGAAGCTTAAACAGGAAGTAGGAGAGATTTTGCTTGAGAATGATGCGTATGATGTAGGTGGTTTGCATTGGTCAAGGAAAAAGAGGAAAGTAACTGCGGCAAGTTATACGAGTTGGAAAACCGAGTTTGTGTTTTTTGATGATGAGGTGGAACAATTGCATGCGAAGTTCCACCAATTATTACCTGATAAAGAGGTAAGGATTGTGAGTATGAACAAAGAAGAAACAATCTGTATACTTCGGACATTTACAGATCGGTCTCTCGGAGCATACTACATTTATGATATTGCAGCAGATACACTCGACAAAATTATAGACGTTAGTCCCTGGTTGTCAGAAGATGACCTGTCAGCAATGAAACCGATTGAATACACATCAAGAGATGGTCTGCAAATACATGGTTACCTGACACTACCAAAAGGGCATGATGGCAGTCTTATACCAATCATCGTCAATCCGCATGGAGGTCCTTGGGTACGCGACAGTTGGGGATACAATCCAGAGGTGCAATTATTGGTAAGTAGAGGCTATGGAGTATTCCAAATGAATTATCGATCGAGTACGGGCTATGGGAAGGCATTTTGGGAAGCAGGCTTTAAGAAGTGGGGCAAAGAGATGCAACATGACATTACTGATGGTGTTAATTATTTGATTGAACAAGGAATTGCAGATAAGGATAAAGTAGCTATATATGGCGGCAGTTATGGTGGTTATGCTACGCTTGCTGGTATCTGTTACACACCTGAGTTGTACGCTTGTGCTGTTGATTTTGTAGGTGTTTCTAATTTATTTACATTCATGAATACCATTCCACCATATTGGAAACCCTATCTCGATATGTTGCATGAAATGGTAGGTGATCCAGAAGTGGACAAAGCATACATGGAAGAATCTTCACCAGCATATCATGTTGATAAAATCCAGACACCACTATACGTAGTACAAGGAGCTAATGATCCCCGTGTCAATATTGACGAATCAGATCAAATTGTACGATCGCTTAGATCAAGAGACATTGATGTTCCTTATTTAGTGAAATATGATGAGGGACATGGATTTGCTAATGAAGAGAACAAGTTTTTGTTTTATAAATCGATGCTTGGGTTTTTGTATAAATACCTTAGTTAATGCTTAATGCTGACCTTTCGCAGCCAAAGGCTGATCACCCAATACCATTTATTTAGTGGTCTCAGCCAATAGTTAAACCTATGGACTTTCAGTCCATCACTTTCAGAACTAAGAAAAAGATA
>CAYNMW010000062.1:0-10178 GCA_964398295.1 uncultured Saprospiraceae bacterium
ACCAACACACCGACTATTTTAAAGGCCTTTTTCATAGTTATCATTTTGTTTGAATAACATTCAACACCAATAAGACGTATTCATAATCCAAATACGTATTATTTAACCTTACTTTATGATGATGTATGATGGATGTTATTGTGTGCAAAGATACGTCTATTCTATTAAGTCCAAGGTATTCCTTCCAAGGTATCCCGATAGCTATCTGGATGCCTTGTATTTAAAGAGAATACTCGTATCGAGACAACAAGTGGTTGAAACCACTTGGACTTAAATGAGTAGAATCTTAAGCATTTATAAATCATTCAGCTTATTTTAGCGCAATGCCACAGCTGTTATTGGTCCAGGATTTGTCACTAAAGATCAGAGAGCAACATATACTTTCAGATATACATTTTGACATGTGTAAAAATGAAACGGTTGGGATCATTGGAAAATCTGGAAGTGGTAAAACGATGCTTTCTCGAGTTATAGCTGATTTATTGATTTTGAATGATTGTAAGGTTGAAGGAGGTCTTCATTTTAATGTACCTGATAACTCAATCGATCTGTTAAACGCAAGTCCCAAAGAGAAACAAGAATACCGAAGGCGATATGTGAGCTATATTTTTCAAAATCCATCAGGGGCATTTAATCCATCTCAGCGTTGTATAAAACAACTTGATGAAGCTCTCCGCTTGGCAAGGTCAGGACATTCAAAGGTAGAACGAAAACAGATTATCCATGCCATGCTATCCCAGCTTGACTTTTCTGAAGTGGAGCGAATTGGTAATTCCTATCCCCATGAATTATCAGGTGGACAATTGCAGCGAGTCATGATTGCGATGGCTCTTCTGAAGAAACCGGCGTTATTGATTTTAGATGAACCATTTTCTTCGCTTGATTCAGAAACGACGCAGACGATCATTCGGCTATTACAAAAACTTCAAGGTGATATGTCCTTCTCGATGATGTTGATAAGCCATCATACAGATATTGTTTCGAGCATGGCAACACGAGTATTTGCCATGAACAAAGGGAAGCTGCGTCAATTGGGAGAGCTAAGCATGAATAAGGGACAAACAACAAAGTCAGTAAGTAATCGTATAGAATCAACTGTAATTGCATCGTTCCAGGATGTGTCACATCAGTATCGAAAACGCAGATCTATTTTCTCTAAGCCGATTTTGACAGATACGCTTCACCAAGTTAGTTTTGACTTATATGAGGGTGAGCGATTGGGTATGGTTGGAGAGTCGGGTAGTGGCAAGTCAACGATTGCAAAACTGTTGGTAGGTTTTGAGAAGGTAACAGAGGGCACAATTCATTTCAAAGATAGCTCCGTTGATGAATGGCTATTGAGGAGAACTAAGGAATTTAGACAATCTATTCAACTTATTTTTCAACACCCTTTGACTGCGTTGAATCCACGACAAACTGTTAAAGGTTGCCTTCGCGAAGTATTGCATGTTCATTCAGTCGATTTAGATATTGAAGTGGCTACAAAGGAATTGTTGGATTCTGTCTTGTTATCGCACGATTATCTTGATCGCTATCCTAGACAATTGAGTGGTGGCGAACAACAGCGATTGGCTATTGCCAGAGCCATTGCAGTGAATCCTGAAATTCTTATTTGTGATGAATGCGTATCATCTCTGGATACGGAGACGACATATGAAATTCTTGACTTGTTGCTAACTATTCAACAGAAGAGGCAGCTCAGTATTTTATTCATTAGCCACGATCAGAAAATAGTAAATTATTTTTGCGATAGAGTTATTCAAATTAAGGCTGGGAAAGTGAATAGCCATTCAGAAATTCTTTAACGGTCATGCGTCTTTTCCCTTGCAGCTGTAATTCTGAAATGTCTAAAAATCCATTTTTACAATGCAAATGAAGATAACTTTTATTGTCTGATGAAAACGATCCTGGTTGACCAGATACAGTATGATAGGGTATTGCTTCGTATACTTTTAACTTCTTATTTTCTAATGTGGTCCATGCTGTTGGAAAAGGATTCAAGCCTCTGACAAAATGATACAGTTCTTCGCTTGTTTTGCTTGAGTCAATTTCACATGAATCAGAAAAGAGCTTGGGAGCATGAGATACTAATGAAGCATCTTGCTTGCTAAATGTGATCTCTTTACGTTCAATTCCTTGCACTGTTTTCAATACAGTTTCAGCTGCAAGCAATTGCATTCGGTCGTGTACTTGTTTTACAGAATCGATATAGTAAACAGGCATGTTTGCGCTCAAAGCAGTGTCACCTGTATCAATTTCATGTTTGAGTTTGAAACTAGTGACACCAGTAAGTGTTTCATTGTTTATAACAGCCCAGTTAATTGGTGCAGCTCCTCTGTAAGCTGGCAACAACGAACCATGTAAATTGAACGTACCAAAGGCGGGCATATTCCAAACCATTTCGGGAAGCATTCGAAAAGCAACTACTACTTGAAGGTTGGCATTAAGTGCTTTCAATTCTTTGTTGAAGCGTTTACTTTTTAGGTTTTTTGGTTGGAGAACATGAAGTCCTTTTTCTACGGCGTACTTTTTGACAGCAGATTGCAATAGTTGTTTCTTACCTCTACCACCATATTTGTCTGTCGAGGTAATGACTCCCACTATATTGTACCCCTTATTTACAAGAACTTCCAGGCAGGATACAGCAAATTCTGGTGTCCCCATAAACAAGATTCGCAGCTCATTCATACGGTTCTTAGTGTCTTCGTTATAGTCATAGAAATATCACTTTAAAAAATGTTTAACACAGTAAAGAACGAACTATATACTAAATTTTTCAATTATAGGATTGTATACTTATATATTTACGCCTGATTCTCACTAGAATGGACTTATTTTATTTATAACTACTTGAATATCAAACATTAAGATATATGCAAAGCAAGTCAATTATATTAAGTATTGGTTTTTGTTTACTCTTTGGACTACCAAATCTTATCGGTCAACTGTATATTGAAGGGTACACCTTCGAATCTGGTAACAGAGGATACCTCAGTCAGGTTGTTGTCAATGCTGAAAATGCCAAAACAGGTGAATTCTTAAAGCAAGTAACCAGCGACAATGAAGGAAAATTTGTATTCGATTTTCCTCCAGGAGTTACTTCTGTGAAATTGACTGGAATGAAGAGTTTGTTCCACGATATAGATGTTATTATAGGCCCAGAAGAAACTACTGATGGTAAAGCCTATGTGAAAATGCAATTGAAACGGCAACCAGGGTATATTTTTGAGATTACACTTGCTGAGAAGACAGATTCCATAGGATCTCCTACAAATCATATCAGAAATGCACTGATTGAAGTCTATAACAATACTACTGAAAAGGTAGTCATGGTATTAGAAGACCATCCTCAACCAGACTTTAAAGTTGATCTTGAAAAGGGTAATCATTATACGGTAATGATTCGAAAAGAAGGGTACTTGACAAAACGGATGGAAGCTTTCGTTGATGTAGAAGGATGCATTTTATGCTTTGAAGGTATTGGAGATGTGAGACCTGGAGTTTCTGATAATCTTTCTGAAGAGAATTCAAATGGGACTTTGTTGGCAAATGTGGAGCTAGAATCAGTATTCGAAGGGAAGAGTATTGAGTTACAAAATATTTACTACGATTATGGTAAATCAAATATTAATGATCAGGCAGCCATCGAATTGGATAAGGCAGCAACATTTTTGAGAGATAATCCACAAATAACTGTAGAATTAGGATCTCATTCTGATAGTAGAGGAAAGGCAGAGCAAAATTTAAATTTGTCTGTAAAAAGAGCACAATCAGCGGTTGATTACCTTGTCAATAAAGGAGATGTTGAACGTTTCAGAATCACAGCCCAAGGCTATGGAGAAAGCAAATTGGCAGTTAAATGTGGAAGTGACTGTACGGAAGCTGAACACGCCAAAAACAGACGCTCAGAAATTAAAGTGTTGGGCATCAACAATAGTATCCCAATCAAGTCTTTAGAAAAGATCAAGTATGAAGAAAACTTCGATAACATTATTGCCGCTTTGCAAGAGGAAGGAGTAGTCAAAGTACCTGAAGATGGTGAGCTACCAGATGCATTGAAAAGTCAAATAACAGAGGATGTCTCTGATACTGACGTTAAGACTGAAGTTGAAGAAAAGAAATCAGCAATAGAAAAAGCAGTTGTTGATAAAAAAGAAATGATTGAAGAAGTGAGTAAAGATGTGGAGGTGCCTGCAGTGCCAGAAGTTGTTGAAGAAATAATAGAAACAAAAGCGGTTAGTGTCCCGAGTGCACCAGAGACGGTTGAAGAAGTAATGGAAACAAAAACGGTTAATGTTCCAAGTGCTCCAGAGGTAGTAGAAGAAGTAATGGAAACAAAAGCTGTATCTAGCCCAGCAAAAACTGGAGAGGTAATGACTGCTGAGAATTACACAGGTCATAAGGTGGTTGTTGCATTTAGAAGAACTAAGATTGAAGCAGGAGATGCATTGGCGAAGCAATTCAGTGATTTATCTGTCTATCAAGCTAAAGCGGGTTATTTCTTATATATGGCTGGGGATTTTGAGACAAAGTCTGACGCGGAGTCTTATTTATCGACAATCATTGCTGATAATCCCAATGCGTATTTGGTCGAATTTGATAATGGGAATCGGGTGAATTAAAATCGATAACTGTGTTTTCTTTTGTGCATTTTGTGGTTCAAAAAAGGGTTTTGGATTAGTAGCCAAAAAAGCAATGAGTAGTTTAGTTAGTTGCGCTTGGTTTTTGAATAGTGGTAGAGTCAGGTCCGAAATATTTCCATTTGCAAATATTTCTAAATCCTACATTTATATTTCCTTTGCCCACTTTGTTGTGTGTAAATAATTCTTTAGAATCTTGGTTAAATTCTGCTGAAATAAATTTATCATCTTTACCATCGACTCCATTTTCAAGGATTACGATTTCATGGACCAGCCCTTCATTTAGGATGCTATCTTGTATGCCTTGGTAAATGTATGTCTTCCAATCATTTTCGGATGGGATTGAATATATAGGGAAATGAAATATGTGATTTTCATGTTTAGTACTATGAGCATAATTACCCTGTAAATATTTGTCTATTGTAAATTGATCATCGGGTGTTGCATTTATATTGACTTTTACTTTTCCTTGTTCGATTAGCCAAAATTCACAAACTCTATTTGTTCTCCATTCAGTATACATCTGAGCTTGATCATATGATATTCCAACAATAGGCTGCTTTTGAAGTGCAATGTAATCGAGTTTTATATTTAATGAATCAAAGACACCTTCTGATATTATTGACGAATCAGGCATAGCAGCCTTGACTCTTGCTGAATGAGCACTATATACATGTTCTAACCAATCGAGATATATTGCATATCCACTTATAGATATTTCATTCACATCTGCATAAATGTTTTCATCAAGGAACTTAGTTCCTGGAGTTGCAAAGAACTTAAATCTTTTTTCATAAGCCTCAATCTGTTTGCTGGTTGAGCAATTGATAAAGAATAGACTTGATAAAATGATAATTGCTAATGATTTCACTTTAGTGTTCTTTTTTAGTTTTCAATATCAATCCAATAATCCCCAATCGAGCGATGCTAAATACAATTAATCCAAAAAGAGGACTCAATAAAGATACTTTCAAACCTCCCGCCATAATACCCATTGATACTCCATCTACTGCTTCAATCGCATCGAAGGCTCCTATCAAGCCAATGAGTAGACCGACGAAGCCCCATGCGAGCGTAAGTGCCCCAATCGAAGAGAGTAGTGAGCATGTCTTTTTTTGATCTCCTTTACCAACAAATCCTTTTACAATCAACACAATGACCACAATCAGTAAAGCGAAAATTGGATACGTAAATACTGGTCCTCCATCATTCAATAAACTTAATATTTTCATCTTGTTTCAATTTGTTATGTCTTAAATAAGCGACCAATAACTAATTCTCTTTAGTTTGTATTTCGCTTAAAGTTCAAATTTAGGACGCTATTGAGTTCATCAAATTCCTGTTCTGGCTTAAATATAAGGGATGGCATTGTAAATGTTTTACCGAATTTAGATTCATACATTTCTCCCATTATCCAAATGACATCTTGCATGCCGCATTGTTTCTTTTTGTAGCTGCTATATAAATATTGAATAAGCTCTAATTGCTCGTCGTAATTGTGATTGTGCCCAATGATAGTTGGAAATGAATTTTTTGCGAAGTTATGATAGGTCTCTATATTTTCTGGGTATCCATGGATTTCTAAATAGTGTTTGATTTTTAAAAATAATACTCTGTTTTTAGCAGAAAACTCCTTCAAGTATGTTTTGTGCTCTTCTGAGAGGTATCCATGTCTTTGCATTATTTCTGCTTCTTTGCCGTCTCTCAGGACTTGATCTTTATGCCAAAGACTTAATAGATATTCATCTTTTAATTTGTGGGTGTTTAAATTTTCTATGGTCTCCATTTGAGCTTTACTCAAGATCACTTCTGCCTCATTTGAAGTGCTAATTGGGTTTGCATCAAAACACGATTGAAAGGAGAAAAAGAAAAAGATTGGAAAAAAATATGGGAATAAACTTTTGTTTGATTTTTTCATCAGTCGTCTAGTCTAAAAAGCTACCATTAGATCTTTTATCTGCCTAAAGGAATTGAAATAGAGATAATATTTAAATTTCGAAAACCCACTAAATTTGGTTCTAGTTGAGAGGGTCCTAATTGGAAACTGAGGTCTTCGTCTACATCAAAATCGATCAAATGTCTATCGATAAATGCTTCTAATGACTGAAATAAGTGTGCTCCTATTGCCAATAAAATTGCAGTTTCTCTATTGTTTCTTGCTCCATTGCGAAATAAAAATGCCCTGTTCTGATCCTGTACGACAAAGCCACTATCAGTTGTACAATTCCTCGTATCAAATGGAATGTCGTCTGAGATTTGACTGATATAACATGTATTCCATTGATTAAAATCATCATTGCTTTTTAAATAAAAATAAATAGCTGAGCCTTCAAGTCCATACACCAATGGGACTTTCCACCATCGTTTGTTATACAACTGACCTGCACCTGGAATGATCAGTGAGTATAATGCTGCTTTGCCAGGATTGCCTTTAAAAATGGTGAAGAAGTTTGATTTCGTCGTATCAGAAGGATTTTGACTACTTGTAGCTCCAAAACCTCCACCACCGAACTGTCCACTCACACTTGTGCAATACAAGCATATGAAAATAAGAGTCAACACATAAGCAGAGGACTTCATAACCTAAAGAACGGATATTCCATTCAAAAAGCTTGTTATTCGATAATATTATCTAAAATGTGATTGAAGTGATCATCAGAATTGAAGCCTATTTCAATGTGCCCTTTACCTTTACTGTCTCGATTAATTTTGACTTTGGTCCCAAATTTTTCGCTCAAACGGTCAATGATTTTATTGATCTCTGAAGAGTGGTTTTGTGCGGATCTAGTTGGTGGATTCTTTTTGTGTGTAGACGGTTTGGATTGCAATAGATGTTCTGCCTGTCTAACTGACAACTTATCATTAATGATTGATCTCAAAGTTGATAATTGCAGAGACGGCTGGTCAATTCCTGCCAATACTTTAGCATGTCCCATTGATATGAGATTTGCTTTAAGTGCATCCTGAGCATCAGGTGATAATTTTAGTAAACGAAGGTAATTGGTGATGGTGCTTCGTTTTTTGCCAACACGATCAGATACAGTTTCATGAGTCAGATCAAATTCATCTATCAATCGTTGATAGGATATCGCGATCTCGATTGGATTCAAGTCTGCACGCTGAATGTTTTCTATAAGTGCAAGTTCAAGTAATTCCTGATCTCCTGCTTCTCTGATAAATACAGGCACTTCTTTGAGACCAATTGATTTGGCAGCTCGAAAACGTCTCTCACCAGATATGATGTGATAATTATCGGCAGATATTCGTTTTACCGTAATCGGTTGGATTATGCCATGCACTTTTATAGAGGCGATTAGATTGTCTAATGCTTCTTGATCAAATTGGTTTCTTGGTTGGTATGGGTTGGCTTCAATTTGATTAACTGCTATATAATTGGAGCTAGTTGTTTGTACAGCAGGTGATGTTGCTGTTGACTTTACTTCGGTTTGATTGTCAATCCCCGAAATAAGCGCTCGTATGCCTTTTCCTAAATCGTTTTTTTTTGCCATTGTACTTATGCTTCGTTACCTAGTAATTGGCTTAGTTTTTTATAGGTCGGATCATCGTTATTCTTTAGAAATTCATAAGCTAAGTTTAGAAAGTTAACCGTGCCTTTGCTGTCTGCATCGTAAAGGATAACAGGTTGACCAAAACTTGGAGCTTCTCCTATTTTTGAATTTCTGTGTATGATGGTTTCAAATACATTGTCGTTAACCAATGATCTTACCTCATTGACAACCATATTTGCCATTCTGAGCCGTTTATCAAACATTGACATCACTAAACCTTCAATCTCCAGATCCGGATTGAGACTCTCTTTGACCATTGATATCGTATTCTTCAATTTGCTAAGACCTTCTAGTGAAAAGATTTCACATTGCACAGGTATGATTACAGAGTCAGCAGCACAAAGTGCGTTAATTGTAATTAAGCCAAGTGATGGTAAGCAGTCAATAATGATGTAGTCGTATTCATCTTTAACGTCTACTAGTTTTTTTCTTAAAACATACTCTCGGTTTTCCTGATTCACCAATTCAATTTCAGCACCAACTAAATTAATAGATGATGGAACGAGTTTCAGGAAATTCAAATTGGTGTCGATGATGACATCCTTTATGGACATGTCACTGACAAGTGCATCATACAAATCCACTTCATATGAATCTTCTTTGACTCCTATTCCAGATGTTGCATTTGCTTGTGGATCAGAATCTATCAGCAATACTTTCTTTTCTAAAATAGCAAGAGCTGCTGATAAATTGATGGCAGTAGTTGTTTTACCAACTCCTCCTTTTTGATTTGCTATAGCAATTATTTTACCCATGTTATAAGACTATACTTTCTTCAATTCCTAAAATGTGAAGGGTTTTGCCTTTTGCTTCAAATGATTGTATAGCTGCGTTATGATCAATTTTGATGTATCCAAACGTATCAAAATGACAACCCACGATTTTATCACATTCAACAAATTGAGCAGCAATTGCTGCATCATCATATCCCATCGTAAAATTATCTCCGATAGGCAGGATTGCAACTGAAACTTTTGGACAAGTCATTGGTATTAACTTCATGTCCATCGTCAGAGCAGTATCACCAGCAAAGTAAAGACATTCATCTTTAGACCAAACGACAAATCCTCCAGGATTACCTCCGTATGCGCCATCAGGCATACTGCTCGTATGGATAGCATTGACATACTTTATAGTCAATCCATCCATAGTGACCATTCCTCCTTGATTTAAAGGATGACCCTTCAATTCTTTTTGACCAAACCAATTCACAACCTCATAGTTAGAGATTATCGTGCAATCATTCTGCCTTGCAATTTGTTCTGCATCTGCAACATGATCTGCGTGTCCATGAGAGAGCAAAACCAAATCACAGGTGATATCTTCCACTTTTGTTGTTGTATTTATTGGATTACCAGAGATGAAAGGATCAAACATGATGCGTTTTTCACCAATTGTAACAATAAAAGAAGAGTGTCCTAAAAATTGTATATCCATCAATAGAGTATTAAGGAACAAATGTATCTAGAAAAGAATGGATATGTATGGGAACGCTAATTAAATTCTTAACATGTTTAAGTCCTTTGTTGACATGTTATCCATATATAACTAACATTTTAATAACCAGTTTCTAACATTCAAAAATAAGAATCCAAAAAATAATGATGTACGAGATATCTTTTGCTTATAAAGTGCTGCGCTCATTGTTCTCATACGCAACGACAAATGCTCCTTTGAAGCCTCTTGCAATAAACTGTTGTTTCGCATCGAAAGCACTTGCTAAATCATCGTAGTATCCAACCACATATTTATACAAATTTTCCTCCTTTCTAATTTCAAGATCTGCGATATCAGTAAACTTTGTTTTATCTATTAATAATTTGTTCTTGCCAGCTGCAATTTGAATTCTGAAAACCTTGGAATTGATATTTTTAATAGGAACAGAAGTAGAAGCAGTGGTGGTAATGCTCGGAGTGTTGTTGATTAACACTGCCTTTTCTTTTCCTGAAATGCCAGTTGCACCAGAAGC
>CAYNMW010000062.1:10278-22876 GCA_964398295.1 uncultured Saprospiraceae bacterium
AATGCCAGTTGCACCAGAAGCGGTCTTAGGATGACTTGTTTCGCTGATATAAGAGTCATTTAGTCTGGAATTATCTTTAGAGGTGGGTGATTGCGTTGTGTGTGTAATTACCTTAGTACCTGGAATACCTGTTGCACCAGAAGCAGTTTTGGAGTGTGATGTGGAGTGGGGTCTGGGACTAGGCATAGTTGCTTGTGGTTCATGCGTGGCGGTGGCTTCGGTTAAAACTGCAGTTGACCTATCATATGATGGTATTGGTTCTTCTTCTGGTGCAGTCGTAGATGTTGTTTTCGGTGGTGCAACAGCAATTGGTTGACTTTTTTGTGACCAATATTCACCATTTATCTCCCTTTTGTATTCCGTTATTGCCTTCAATATTGCATCAGCGACCTCATCTTGTCCGTTTGAGCTCATCAGATAAGCTTCATCATCTGAACTGCTTAAGAAGCCTGTTTCGATCAATGTACTAGGCATTGTTGCTTTACGCAATACAAGAAACCCTGCCTGCTTGACACCTCTACTTTTTAAGGGCGTACGCGTCGAAAAGCTGTTTTCAATTTTTGTTGCAAAATTGATGCTCTTGTCTAGGTATGCATTTTGATACATCGACAAGAGAATGTGTGCTTCAGGAGAATTTGGATCATAACCACCATATGTGGATTGATAATCAGATTCATATAGTATGGAAGAATTTTCTCTTTTGGCAACAGCTAAATTATCCTCAGCTCTATGCAATCCCATGACATAAGTTTCTGTGCCGCGTACATAGGCCTTACTGATGTAATTTGCATGAATGGAAATGAATAAATCGGCTTTGTTTTTATTCGCTATCTGGATTCGGGTGTCTAATGGAATAAAAACGTCAGTTTCTCTCGTGTATATGATTTCAATTTCTGGATGGTAAGATCTGAGGAGTTGCCCAAGTTTTTTTGCAATATCGAGTACAATGAATTTTTCTTTTGAATGAGCTCCAGAACATCCATGATCTTTTCCACCATGTCCAGCATCTATGACAATTTTGTCTAGTTCGCCAACACCTGTAAGTCTCTCTATGTCAAACTTTATGATTCTATTAACAACAGCTGTTTGTTTCGAGTCGTTGTCAACGGAGTGGGCTGCAATACAGTCAGTTATAAGAAGCAGAAGAGCAATGATGAATAATTGGATGTGGTTTTGACGTACCTTCATTTTTGAAACCTTTTAATACCTTGTACAAATAGATAGAAGCATTTGGACAAAAATAACACAATTAGCTTTAAATTAAAGGATTACATAGTACTATTTATCGTAATATGTATTTTCACTCACACTTATAGTCAAGACCCTACTCCTGTTTTAAACATTCCAGCAACTGAATTTCAAAATGATACAATACCAAAAGACATATATAGTACCAATACTCCCGGTATAGATAGCACAATCAACATACCAATTTCGGATCAAATACTCGATGAAGGATTTGAATCTGGAGCAGTAGAATCCAGATGGATTGATGTTGTCAATAATGAAGTCCATTTGAAAGGCGATGCTTTTATCAAATATCAGGATAATGAGATCAGAGCAGGTTACATTATTTTCGATATGGATAAGAAAGAAGCTCTTGCACAGAGTGTAGAAGGACAGAATGGGGAAGCCTTAGGAAAACCCGTTTTCATATCAAACGGACAAGAAATTCAATACAACAAATTAAGATTCAATTTCGAAACCCAGAAAGGGATTGTATATGAAGCGTTTTCTCGTCAAGGTGAATTTTTTGTTCATGGCGCTGTGACTAAATTTGTGAGTAAAGATGCTGATAGTCTATTTGTCGATGATGTTATCTTTAATAAGAATGCTTTGATCACCACTTGCGATCATCCAAATCCTCACTACGGAATTCGAGCAAGTAAGCTCAAACTGATACCCGATAAATTAGCTGTCATTGGTCCTTCAAGAATGGAAATAGCAGGAATACCGACACCGCTATTTATCCCCTTTGCATTAGCACCAATCATTCAAGGTCAACGGTCAGGAATTATTTTTGGAGGCCAGCAAGGTTTTGAAATTTCAGAAAGACTTGGATTTGGCTTTAGAGAAATTGGATACTATTGGGCACTTAATGATTATATGGATTTGAAGGTTACAGGGGATATTTATTCGAGAGGATCTTATGGTTTGCGAGTAGCTTCTAATTATGCCAAACGGTATAAATTTCGTGGTAATGTCAATATTGGTTTTTCTAATCAATTCAATGAATTTCAAGGTGAACTAAACAGATTATCCAATAAGTCTTTCACTTTTGGATTAACACATAATCAAGACTCAAAAGCCCATCCTTATATTACTATTGGAGGAAATCTACGCTTTACCACAAATGATTTTGACAGAACCAATTTTAACGACGCCCAATCTCAATTGGAAAATATCATCAACTCAAATTTTAGGATAAGTCATTCATTACCACAATGGGATGCCTTGAGTTTGAACATTACGATTGGACATTCGCAAAATACCAGGACAAGAAAAATAGATTTTACGTTGCCTAATGTTCAATTGAGAATGAAGAGGATCAATCCGTTCAAACGAAAGGGTGGTTTAGGGCAAGAGAAGTGGTATGAGAAAATCAATGTAAGCTACAATTCTCAATTAAGAAATTTTGTCAGTACAGTCGATACACTTTTACTTACAAGTCAAACCTTAGATAACTTACAAACAGGTATTTCGCATGAAGCTCAAGCTTCTGCAACATTCAATTTGTTGAACCATTTTCAATTTACTCCATCTGTTAACTACGATGAATTTTGGGTATTACAGACCTTGGAAAGACGATTTCTAGAAGATTCGATTAGTATCAGTACCAATCCGTTTACAAATGAAAGAGATACAACTCAAATTGTGAACGAAGATGTCATTAACACAGGATTTGATTCCTATAGGGATTATAGCGCAAGTGCAAATATATCCACCAATCTGTTTGGCACCTTACTGTTTTCCAAAGGAAGATTAAGAGGGTTGAGGCATACCATAAAACCAAGTATAGGCTTGTCGTTTAGTCCAAGTACAGATCAGTTTTTGGAAACAGTTAGAGATGATTTAGACGATCCGGAAAGCATGACTGAATTTACTCGGTTTGATGGTGGGATTTTTAGGCGTCCCCAGATAAGGGAGCGTCAAATGGCCTTGACGTATTCGATTTTAAATAATTTTGAAGGGAAGTGGTTTTCCAAAAGAGATTCAACAGAGAAGATTTTTAAAATATTCAATACAATTTCGATCAATGGGAGCCATAACTTTGTGGCAGACTCACTCAAGTGGAGTCCTGTTGCGGTAAGAGGTAATGCTGCTATTATCAAGCGAATCACCAATCTAGCATTTTCAGCATCATTAGATCCTCTGCTCGAAGAAAACAATCGAAGGGTTAATAGAAGTGTTTGGGGAGACCGGAAAAGATTGTTGAGGTTAGAAAATTTTTCATCAACCCTCACGACAAGATTTACATTGAAAGACATTCGCGAATTCTTTAGTAAACGTAAGGCTAAAAAGGAAAGTGAACGAGATGAGGATGAAGACAATCAAGAGTTTGTTGACCAAGATTTATTGTTAGATCAGCAAGAGAATGAGCTTCGTAATCAACCATTTGGTTCGTCACGTAGAGATGATTTTATAGATTTTGATGAAGATGATAATGGAAGTAGAAATAGGAGCTTAGGCGATGAAGATGGGGAAAGAGAGTTGCCATCATTTTTTGAAATGTTTGATCAGTTTAGTGTCTCACATGTCATTGAGTATCGAGTAGATGCCGATGATGATGAACTGAATTCTGATATACGAACAAACAGTTTACGTTTTTCTGGAAGAATTCAATTGACTGATAATTGGAATGTCAATATTGGCAATTTTTCTTATGACTTTGTCAGCAAACGATTTGTATATCCTTCCATTGGTTTTGCCAGAAATTTGCACTGTTGGAACATGCGCTTTGATTGGCAGCCAGCAAGAGGAACTTTTAATTTTGTTATCGCAGTTAACTCTTCACAGCTAGGAAATTTCTTAAAATACAATTATGGCCGTAATCAATTTGATGGCGTCTTTTAACTTGTTTGTTTAATTCAGTTTCATGAAATACATCATTCTCATTTGTCTATTTGTCTGTCAGTTTAATTGGGTAGAAGCACAATCGGAAGATCCATCACTGCTGTCGATAGATCGAATTTACGATACTGGAGAATTCCGACAACAATCTATGAAACCAATCAAGTGGATTGATAGCGGCAATAGCTATGTGATCATCGAAAAAGGCTTAAGAGGCAATGAATTGATTCGGTACAATTCGGCAACCCAAGAGAAAGATGTATTTATCTCCGCCACACAATTGAAACATCCCATTACCCAATCAGTCATAACGATTGAAGATTTTTCGCTGTCATCAGATGAATCAAAAGTGCTTCTGTTTACAAATAGCAGTCGAGTGTGGAGGAGTAACACAAAAGGAGATTATTGGGTTTATGATCTCGATACCCAAAAGCTTAATCAGATAGGAAAAGATTTTGAACCTTCCCATTTACTTTTCGCAAAATTCTCAAATGACAACACAGCAATTGCCTACGTGTATAAATTCAATATCTACCTCGAGAATTTTAAGACTGGTACAATAGCCCAATTGACAAATGATGGAAATAGAGAATTGATCAATGGCACATTTGACTGGGTTTATGAAGAAGAATTTGGCTGCAGAGATGGATTTCGTTGGAATGACACTGCCAGCCATATTGCGTATTGGCAATTGGATGCATCCAGTACTCGAGAATATAACATGATCAATAATACGGACAGTATTTATCCAATTATAGTACCAGTACAATATCCAAAAGTAGGAGAGGATCCATCTGTCTGTAGAATTGGTGTCATTGATTTGAGTGACCAGCAGACCTCTTGGATAACCATACCTGAATTTGCAAAAGATAGTTATGTGCCTGCAATCCAGTGGATCAATAATGATGAAGTCTTAATTCAAACATTAAATAGGCATCAAAACCATTTACAGATGTGGGTCTATGATATTCGAACACAAGATATCCGATTATTGTATGAAGAGAAAGAAGACACATGGGTCGACCTCAAATACCCGGATGCTACAGCTGTAGGTTGGGGGCGTACAGATATGTATGAAGCGGATGGAGGTGCAGCAATACTAAGAATGACAGAATCTGATGAGTGGCGTCATGTGTATAAAATAAACCTTACTGATGGAGCAACTTCTTTAGTTACGCCTGGGAATTATGATGTTGCTTCCATCCAGAATAGTTCATCCAACGACTTGTATTTTACAGCATCTCCAGATCATCGTGCAAGAAGGCATTTGTATCATATTTCCCTTAGCGGGAATGATGAAATGAAACGAATTACACCTTATGAGTTTACTGGGATGAATCAATATAATATTGCGCCTAACGGTAAATTTGCTGTGCATACACATCAATCCAGCGCAGAGCCAAGATCGACCAGGCTTATCCGATTACCGACGCATGAGACCATTACGACCTTTGTCGGAAATTCTATTTTGAAACGAAAATTAGCCAAGCTCCACCTTCCACAAGTAGAGTTTTTTCATGTTACAACAGAAGAAGGTATACGAGTCGACGGCAGAATGATCAAACCATTTGATTTTGATCCATCAAAAAAATATCCCGTATTGTTTCATGTGTATGGAGAGCCTTGGGGACAAGTTGCCGATGATACCTATCCTGGGATGTGGAACATCATGATGAGCCAACAAGGATATGTGATCATCGATATGGACAATAGAGGGACACCAGTTTTGAATGGTAGTGAATGGCGTAAAAGTATTTATCGTAACATTGGAACGATCAACACCAGAGATCAAGCTCTTGCAGCAAAAGAAGTATTGAAATGGGACTTTCTCGATCCTGAACGCACTGCAGTATGGGGATGGAGTGGAGGAGGATCAATGACTTTGAATCTACTGTTTCAATTTCCTGAAATTTATAAAACAGGAGTTGCTATAGCAGCAGTTGCCTATCAACCAACTTATGATAATATTTATCAAGAAAGATACATGGGTCTAATTCAAGAGAACCCAGATGACTTTTTAAAAGGTTCTCCGATCCATTATGCAAAACAATTGGAAGGCAATTTATTGCTCATTCATGGCACAGCTGACGATAATGTGCACTACCAAAATGCAGAGATGTTGATCAATGAATTAATCAGGCACGATAAACAATTCGACTTGATGATTTATCCCAATCGGTCCCATGGTATATTTGAAGGAGACAATACCCGCAAACATTTGTATAGAACGATTACGAATTACATATTGGAACACTGTCCGGCGGGAGAGTGAAATGCAAGTGTCCAATTCTAGTTTCAAGTGCCAGTTTTCAGCAGAGGCTGATCAGCCAAGAAAGTGCGATGCAAATCTGACAAATTTTGGAAATTTATTAGATTTAACTGCAGGCAAGCTTGCACTTACTCTTTATAGTTTTAAATCAACTCGCTGCAACTTTCTTAGCACGTTTCCGATCATGTTCTTTCAGAAATATCTTTCTGATTCGCAATGATTCTGGTGTTACTTCAACATACTCATCTCCTTTGATATACTCAAGTGCTTCTTCCAAAGAAAAACGAATTGGTGGAGCTAGTTTGACTTTATCATCTGCACCAGAAGAACGCATGTTGCTCAACTTCTTAGTCTTTGTTACATTCACATCAAGATCAGTAGTTCTTGTGTTTTCGCCAATGACCTGACCTTCATACACTTCTTCATTAGGGAAGACAAAAAACTTACCTCTTTCCTGCAGATTATTCAAACTAAACGGAATCGATTTACCGGTTTCCATGCTGATGATCGAACCGTTGATACGACCTGGAATAGGACCTTTGTATGGTTGGTATTCTTTGAATCGATGAGACATAATTGCTTGTCCTGCTGTTGCCGTCAATAAGTAATTCCTCAAACCAATCAATCCTCTTGATGGAATATGGAATTCCAAAATTGTACGATCCAGTTTTTGCTCCATGGTCAACATTTCACCCTTACGAGTAGTCACTGATTCAATAGCCTTACCACTTAGGTCTGAAGGTAGATCTATAGTTAACTCTTCAACAGGTTCATTCTTAACGCCATTGATCTCTTTCAGGATAACTTGAGGTTGTCCGATTTGAAGTTCATAACCTTCTCGTCTCATTGTTTCGATCAATACAGACAAGTGAAGAACACCTCTTCCATATACAACAAATGAATCTGCAGTTTCGCCAGGTAATACTCTCAATGCAAGGTTTTTTTCTAACTCTTTTTCTAATCTTTCCTTGATGTGCCTTGAGGTAACAAATTTTCCTTCCTTACCAAAGAAGGGAGAGTCATTGATCGTAAACAACATACTCATTGTTGGTTCGTCGATCTTGATGGTAGGAAGCGCTTCTGGAGCTTCCAAATCTGCAACCGTATCTCCAATCTCAAATCCTTCCAAACCCATAATTGCGCAGATTTCTCCTGCTTCAACAGTTTCGACTTTATTTTTCTCAAAGCCTTCGAAGACATAGAGTTCTTTTACTTGCGTTTTGGTCATCGTCCCATCTCGCTTGATAAGGTTTACTTGTTCTCCACTTTTAATGGATCCACGTTGTAGCCGACCAATTGCAATTCTACCTATATAAGAAGAGTAATTCAAGGAGGTAATCAACAATTGAAGATTACCTTCATCTACTTTTGGTTCTGGGACATGCTCCAGAATCTGGTCCATCAAATACGTAATGTCCGTACTTGGTTTATTCCAGTCTTCAGCCATCCAGCCGAATTTAGCCGAACCGAACACAATCGGAAAATCGAGCTGCTCCTCTGTTGCATCTAAAGACACCATCAAGTCAAATACTTTGTCTACAGCTTCATCTGGCGTACAGTTCTCCTTATCCACTTTATTGACAACCACAATAGGTTTTAAGCCAATTTCTAGTGCTTTTTGAAGGACAAACCGCGTTTGAGGCATTGGTCCTTCAAAAGCATCTACAAGTACGAGTACTCCGTCAGCCATATTGAGCACTCGCTCCACTTCACCGCCAAAATCTGCGTGACCCGGTGTATCAATAATGTTAATTTTGGTGTCTTTGTAGCGTACAGATACATTTTTAGCAAGAATAGTAATGCCTCGTTCTTTTTCTAAATCATTGCTATCCATGATCAATTCACCTGGATTTTCGTGATCTTTGAAGAGTTTACCTGCTAGAAGTAATTTGTCTACAAGTGTTGTTTTGCCGTGATCAACGTGTGCGATAATGGCAATATTTCTAATATTTTGCATTTGCTTGTCAGTTCAGCGTGCAAAAGTAGCTTATTTAGACGAAGCATGGTGTGAAATTTTGTCAGAGTAAAAAAAATGAGCATTTCCAACAGCTTTGTGTTACTTTTACTGCAAATCACGTTAACTATTAAAGAATCTTGATTTTGAACTCACTCAAACGACAAATACCCAATATCCTCTCCATTTTCAGGATATTCCTCGCGTTTTGGTGCTGCCATTTGGCATTAACCTTTAGTCAATTCAATCTTTCTATTTCTTTAGGCTTATTCATGTTAGCTGCTGCTACAGACTTTTTAGATGGTTATTTGGCAAGAAAGTGGAACATCATTTCTTCTTTTGGGAAGATTGTAGATCCTATTGCGGATAAGATTTTAATATTGGGAATCTTATTTATTTTTAGCTACAAGGGCGTTGTACCAATGGTGTTGGCGATCATTATAGCATTCAGAGAGATCCTACTTACAGTGATTCGCTTGCTCTTATTATCTAAAAAGATTGTCATTGCTTCAATCCAATCAGGCAAGTTCAAAACCTTTTCACAAGTAATGAGCTTAGTAATCATTTACTTGATGTTGATCTTTAGAGTTCCATTTAAGGAGATGATTGGAGCTTCTGGTTTCAATACCATAATCTTAGCACTTATTATCTGGGTGACCTCCATTACCTTGTATTCTGGCTACGAATTCTTTGTGCAAAACACAAAAGCCATCAAGCAATTGAGCTGGTAGACAACATTAGAAAACTTCGTTAAAATAATTTTAAAACCTGTTAAAAACTTGAATCGGTTTTCAGTTTTTAAAAAATTTGCATGCTATTAATTTGACTAAAATAAACACACATAATGAAGCATTTTATCGTAATTCTATTCGCTAATTTCCTTCTGATTACAGGCCTTTATTCTCAAGATGAAAAGAGACAGGTAGTCATCAGTACAGAGTTTGGCGATATGATTGTAGAACTACACAATGACACACCAATACACCGTGATAATTTTATCAAGAATGTATCCAATGGTTGGTACGATGGTACGTTGTTTCACCGCGTAATTCCTTGGTTTATGGCTCAAGGCGGAGATCCAAATTCTATCAACGCTGCTGCGAATCAAAGTCTTGGTTCAGATAGATGTGTCCAATTGCCTGCAGAAATTTTACCACACTACATTCACAAAAAAGGTGCAATTGCTGCTGCTAGATTACCAGATAACATCAACCCAGATCGCAAATCAAGTGGTTGTCAATTTTTTATTGTTCAAGGCTATCAGCACAATGATGCACAATTAGAAGCTAATCCTAAGCCACTAACTCCAAAAACAAAAGCCTGGTATAAGGCGAGAGGAGGGTCCCCGTTTTTGGATGGAGACTATACCATCTTTGGTGAGGTTGTCGAAGGCTTAGAGGTATTGGATTTGATTATGGCAATGCCAACGCATCAGGAAGGTGGCATAAAAGACAGGCCTTTGGAGGATGTTCCGATGACTGTCAAACTATTAAACTAAATAGTTCATTCATGGCAAAAGCAAAATTAAAAACCACAGAAACTAAGGCAAGTGTAACAGCTTTCGTCAACGCTGTACCTGATGCTCGCAAACGAAAGGACGCAAAGAAGTTGCTGAAAATGTTTAAAGAAATAACTGGTGAAAAGCCCAAAATGTGGGGCCCATCCATTATTGGGTATGGCAAATACCACTATAAATATGAAAGTGGTCGGGAAGGAGTGATTTGCAAATCAGGTTTTTCACCTAGAAAAACTGCACTCACGCTATATGTTTTGGATGGATTCCCAAGGGTAGAAGAATTGTTAGGAAAGCTTGGAAAATACAAAACAGGAAAATCCTGTCTGTATATCAACAAACTAGAAGACGTTGATGAGAAAATTTTGTTTGAACTCGTCAAGTCATCGTGGGACTACATGACTGACAAATATGGATAGTGTACCATTCTTTATAGACTGAAGTCGACTCTTAATTATCCAATCTCTAAATTTAAATGCTTGCCAGCTTACTTATCATGTAAGCTTTTTTTATTTAGACCAATAGATAAAGCGGATTTGGGTATATTAACTTGTCTAAATGATGGTTAATGTTTCACCAAAAACAAATTGGTACCATTCTACTATTGCTGATAGTGTATTCAGTGCAAGCGCAAGTGAAGCAATGGAGGACTGTGGTGTTTGCCACTGATGATTGTCACTACTTTGAAGGTAATGAAGAACCACCAGCGGACTGGAAAGCAAAGACATTTGATGACAGTGCCTGGAAGTCTGGAAGAGGAGGAGTGGGTTATGGCGATTTTGACGACCAGACTATAATTCCAAGAACCATCTCCGTGTATTTGCGATACGAATTTGACATCTTCGACACGCTATCGATAGAACAAGCTATCCTTCATGCAGATTATGATGACGGTTTTGTCGCCTATCTGAATGGTGAAGAAATTGCACGTGCTTTAGTCGAAGGCAATCCACCTAGTTTCAATGCAGAAGCAACTGATCTTCACGAGGCTTTGCTCTATCAAAATCTTCAGCCTGAGGCGATCACTTATGAGAAAAGGGAAATACAATCTTTACTGAATGTTGGCAAGAATATACTTTCGTTTCAAGTGCACAACTTTGAAGGAATAGCAAGTTCTGATTTATCATCTAATTTTTTCTTCTCGCTAGGCTTAGCTGAAAATACCGAAGAATATAGAGATACTCCCTTATGGTTTTCCGAGCCAATCCAACGGATTACAACCATGCTGCCTATCATCAAGATCAATACAGATGGAAGAGCTATTCCGGATGAACCGAAAGTTCCAGCATCAATTGGCATTATCTCTACGTCAGGTATGAATGATAGTGAAGATCCCTTTGGAGAATATGAAGGGCCAATCGGAATTGAAAAAAGAGGGCAATCTTCCTTGTTTTTATTTCCTAAAGTTGGCTATGGATTTGAAACGAAAAATTCTGAAGGCGGTGATATTGACACCAGTTTTCTCGGATTACCAGCCGAAGAGGACTGGATACTTCATGGTCCCTATTCAGATAAGACTTTGATGAGGAATGTTTTGGCCATGCAACTTGCAAATCAAATTGGCGGTTATCACAGCCGTACAAAATATGTGGAGCTCTTTATTAATGATCGATATGAAGGTGTATATGTCCTTATGGAAAGAATAAAAAGAGATAAAAATCGCGTGGACATAGCAAGGTTAAGAGATGAAGATATTGAAGGAGACGAACTCACTGGAGGATATGTATTTAAAATCGATAAGGGCACACCTGATTGGTTTTCAAATTTTGATATTGTCAATCGGTTTGGTACCAAAATTGGCTTTCAGTTTGTCTCACCTAATCGAACATCAATTAAACCTGAACAAGAACAATATATAGAATCCTATGTCGACAGTTTTGAACTTGCCTTAGATCTGGGGACTTTTGGTGGCAAATCATACGAGGAATATATTGATATGCAATCTTTTATCGATCATTTTATTATCAAAGAATTAGCAAAGGATGTTGATGCCTACAGAATCAGTTCCTATTACTATAAAGAAAAAGACAGTGATGGAGGAAGACTATATGCAGGACCTGTCTGGGATTTCAATATAGCATTTGGCAATGCAGATTATTGTGAAGGAGCTGATGTACAAGGTTGGATGTATTCCTTTAATTGTGATCTTGGTAATCCTTTTTGGTGGAACACTCTTCGAAGTAGTGATGTGTTTATGTCCGAATTGACTTGTCGATGGAATGACCTTAGACAAGGGGCACTTCACAAGGATACCATATTCCAATTCATAGATTCTCAGGTTGATATTCTAGGTCCTGCAGCTAATCGCAATTTTACACGATGGCCAGTCCTAAATACTTATATCTGGCCAAACGCACGAGTGTTGCCGGATTTCGAGTCAGAAATCATTTACTTGAAGTCCTTCATAACGAATAGATTGAGCTGGATGGATAGTGCCATCGGAACTAATTGTGTGCTCACTAATACAGATGACCCTGAGGTGGAGAGTGTTTTAGTGAATGTGTATCCAAATCCTGCTGCAGACAAAATTACAGTCAGCTTTAATGGATTTAAAGGAGCAGCAGTTTCGATTCGGATAGTGAATGCATTGGGACAAATCGTAGAATCAAGAATTGTAAACAATCAACAATCGAACGTCGCCAGCCAATCCTTTGATGTCTCTGACTTAATACCTGGTCTCTACAGCATCAATTTGGAATCCAATAGTCTGGTCAGTTCTCATTCATTTATCAAGCAATAATTTGATATTATAATCAATATCCTGTCATAACTTAAAGTCAAGTTGTTTCAC
>CAYNMW010000063.1:0-22749 GCA_964398295.1 uncultured Saprospiraceae bacterium
ACTTCGGTAGTTTTGATAACTGTACTGATGTTGAAGATCTACGATTTACGTTGGTTAGAAGAGGCGAAGAGCCGATTCAACCAGGTGAAGTTGGATTTGATAGTCAGACAGGAATTACATTCCATTGCAGTGACTTCACAAGTTTTGAAGAACTTGATGTCTATGTATGGGATGAAGTCGGAAACGGTGATTTCTGTACAGTAGGTATTGTATTAGCTGATAACGGTAATGTCTGCGATGAAGATGGACAAGCTGTTGAAGAAGAGGAAGAAGAAGAAATGGAAGAATCAGGAGCTGGTTTAACTATCGCTGGTCAAGTAAGAACGTCATATGGAGAAATGATTGACGGTGCAGAGATAACTGCAGAAGCAGACGCATTAAGCGAGTATCCACGTAATGCAGTGACTAATGATAACGGTGAGTATGCATTTGATAATAATCCTCTTAATGAGAATTATAGATTGACTGCGCAGAGAGAAGATGATTTCATGAGTGGTGTATCTACTCTTGACCTTGTCATGATCTCAAGACACATCGTTGATATTGCAGCATTTGATGATCCGTTTACCATCCTTGCAGCTGATGCATCAGGTGATGGTAGAGTAAGTGCAGTTGATTTAGCAGAATTGAAGAGATTGATATTAGGAGTCACTGATGACTTAACTAATACTCAACCATGGGTATTCGTAGATGCAGCACAGCAATTCTTTGATCCATCAAATCCATTCCCATTCATTGAGGAAATAACAATTAATCAGTTAAGTCAGAATGAGATGACAGCGGACTTCATAGGTGTCAAGATTGGTGATGTGAATAATAGCTTCAAAGGAGCTGAATCACGATCAACTGGTATCTTAACTCTAGAAGCAAATGACGAAGTATTGGTTCCAGGTCAACTAGTTGATGTAGCAGTAACTGCTCAAAACTTTAATCAAGTTGCAGGATATCAATTCACACTAAGTCACGAAGGATTAACATTCAACTCTGTACAGAAAGGTGCATTGGATGTTGATGATACGAACATAGGAATGGATAATAATAGATTGTCAATGGTATGGTTCTCACCTGAAACTCAAGTAGTTGATGCTGATGAAACATTATTCACATTGACGTTCGAGGCAAATGCAGAAGTTAAGTTGTCTCAAACATTATCATTGAATTCATCAATCACGAAAGCTGAAGCATATGTTGGTCAAGGACTTGAGACATATGGTATAGACTTACAGTTTGGTGAAGAATTCCAAGGAGTTGCATTGTATCAGAATCAGCCTAACCCATTTGAAGAATTGACTTCAATTGGATTTAACTTACCAAAAGCGTCTGCAGCTAGCATAGTGATATTCGATATCGCTGGTAAAGAGCTGAAGAAAATTGATGGTAAGTTTGCTGCCGGATACAATACGATAACAATAGATGCTAAAGATCTTAACGCAAGTGGTGTGTTATACTATCAGTTGCAGACTGGATCAGAATTAGTAACGAAGAAAATGATTGCGGTTAGTAAATAACCAGATCTAAATACATTTTGGTCTTCTCTCAGGTAGACCATTGGTTAATGTTGGCGGCTCTTGCGGTAGAGCCGCCAATTTTTTTATGCAACGTTCTGTAGATTATATTATAGTTGGATTCGGATTAGCGGGAGCAATTCTTGCTTTTAAATGCTGGAAAAAGAACAAGTCTTTTGTAATCTATGATAGTCCTCACACATCTTCAGCCAGCAGTGTTTCTTCTGGATTGATTAATCCCATTACTGGGAGACGATTTGTCAAATCTTGGCAGTACGATCAATTGCTGAAGACTCTAATAGAAACTTATAGCCAAATCGAGTTAGAATTTGATATTGATCTTCTGGCGGAGATTAACATACAACGATCGCTCTTTACCATAAAGGATGAAAATTTATGGACTACCATATCACAGAATGAACCCCAATATTGCTTATTCAATAACGATGATTCTCCCTGGGATGCAATTGTAAAGCATTCGCATAGAAAAGGAATATTAAAAGGGTTTAAACTAAATCCACAACTACTTTTGCAAACATTGACAACTCATTTTCAAGATCGAATCATTTATGAAGCATTTGATCATGAATCCTTAGCAATCAATACTAAAGGTGTAGGCTATAAAGAAGTTGCTGCAAATAAGATAGTGTTCTGTGAAGGCTGGCACGCTAGAAGTAACCCTTTTTTTTCATCAATAGTATTCGAACCAGCTAAAGGAGAAGTGCTAATTGTAAGGATACCAAACTTCACGACTACTCGGATTTTAAAGGACAAAGTATTTCTAATCCACATAAAAGAGGACATATATTGGGTAGGTTCAACATATGAATGGACTGACCTCAATGATAAACCAACTAAAGAGAAAAGAGAGCAAATTGAGACAATACTGCATGAATTGCTTAATATTCCCTTTGAGGTGATTGATCATTTAGCGGGTGTAAGGCCTTCAATTAAAGAGAGAAGGCCAGTTGCAATGGTACATCCTGAGCACTCGGCATTGTTCTTTTTCAATGGTCTTGGAACGAAAGGAGCTTCTTTAGCACCATTTTTTGCAGATAAAATAATCGAGTTGATTAGCTGACTTTAGTTCTAGCTAAAATGTGAGCTAAACTGAGTCCAGAAATGATGTGAAATACACCCCACGCAGCTGCAACTAGTATCATTCCACCAAGGCCATTGAAAAAAGTGAAAATTAAGGCTATTCCTAGACCTGAATTTTGAATTCCAGTCTCAATTGTCAATGTCTTTGTTGACTTGGGATCTAAAGAAAAAAGCTTTGCAACTATGAAGCCCATGCTAAATGCGACTAAATTATGCAATACAACGATACCGATGACAAGAGGAATGTAAAGTGAGAATGAATCAAGATTTGCAACCACAGCTAGCAATACAATCAACATAAAAATAAGCATAGATAGTTGCTTGATTATCTTTTCGATTTTCATCACATATGATGCAAAATAATGTCTGACTATCATACCGAGAATCATTGGCAAGAGTATAATGAAGAATATCGTAGTAAATACTTCGGGAATACTTAGACTGATTTCTTTTAGCAGCATTTTACTAGGTTTATATAAAGAACCATAGAATGCTAAGCCAATTGGGGTGCTTATAATGGATAATGTACTTGTGACTATTGTCAAACTTACTGATAAGGCTACATTGGCTTTGGCCACTGAACTCATGAAATTAGAGATATTTCCACCAGGACAAACAGAAACTAAGATCATCCCAAGTGCTATGCTTGGTCTAGGTTGAAAAATATACACCAATACCAATGTTATTAGAGGTAAGCAAATCAATTGGGAAAGTAATCCTGCAATAATTTGTTTAGGTTGCGTAAAGACTCTTTTAAAATCGGAAGTTGTCAAACCCAATGCCACTCCAAACATGATGAACGATATGGCAACATTTAACCAAAAGACGTTAGACTCATTAAAATTATAGTTGAAACTGTCTATCTCATTCATCCTCTGTTTCTCAAATTAGCACAATAAACTTAGGCTTCAAGTAAAAACCCTGAATTTTTAACCACAGTTTAACAAGTGTATCTTGTGTATTTCCAATGATTAAAGCATCTTAAAAGCAATGAAAGCCTATAATTGGATATATTTTCTGCTCATTTGTGTTTTATGTATAGCATGTGCCAAACAAATTCAACCAAAGAAAGAACACCCTATGTCAAAAGATGAAATAGAATCGCTTTGGAATAAAGTAGATTCTCTTGAAAAAATACGCCAATATCGTTCTGCTTTAGAACAACTAAACGAAATTCAACAGAAAGTAGATCAAAACTTAAATGAAGCAGATCAATTGAAACTGGCATTTTATTCAGCAAAGTACAGAGCATTACTGGAAGAAAATTCTTCTGAACAAACTATACTTGATTTTGAAAAACAGCTGTCAACTAAAACGAGTCAACATCATCTTCGCATATACCATAGTCTATTAGGTCAGTTGTATGCTGACTACGCAAATGCGAACCAATTTAAAATAGCAAATAGAACAAATGTAATATCAGAAAGCGATGACATCTCAACATGGAGTATGCACGAGTTATTGCAGAAAAGTAATTGGCACTTCAATGAGTCTATAAAAACAGGATTGAACGAAAATTCAATTACCGATATTAATGGCTTGCTTGACAAATCACCTGTCCAACATTCTTTCGACTTAAATACGCTGTTGATGATAAGAGCAGTAAAACACTTCAGTCGAGAGTATTCTATCGTTGCTGAGAAAACAAACTCATTTATCTTATCTGATGAGCAAGCATTTGCAAAGAAGGAACTATTTGTTGCGCATGATTTTCAACAAGAAAATCAAGATCCAAATAGCTCAAAATATATAGCAATCCAACTTTACCAGAAATTATTGGACTATCATGCGGATGACAATGACATTTTTGAGAAACTGAATAGTGAAAGACTAAGCTACATGTATAGGGTTTCGCAGTCGAGCAATAAAGATCAGTTATACCAACAAGCACTTTCCGATCTAACGCCGACATCTGATTTCGCCAAATTACATCTAGCCAATTATTGGATCAATAATCAATGGACAAATAAATCAATAAACTTAGAAGAAGCTAAAGCCCTATTGCAAGAAGTGGAAAACAGCAGTACAGACAGTACTTTGTTAAATGATGCGTCTAACTTACTGTATACACTAGAGATGCCTCTGCTCAATATTTTGTTGGAAGAAGTTGTGCTCCCAGATCAGAGTAGTTTGTTTCACATCGATTACAAGAATATTGATGACTTAAATCTATCTGTTGTTTCTTTTCCAATTGATCAGCTAAGAAATTATCAACGACTAAAATCAAGAGAAGATCAATTAAAATTTTTAAACAAATTGAAACCTCTCATTGAATGGTCAATTGATTTGCCAAATTCAGCTTACAGACAATTGTCTACAGAGCATAAGATGCCGGCATTATCATTTGGTACATATGCCTTGTTATCTAAACACAAAAATCAGATTGCAGCAAATTTCTTTCAAGTTTCAAACATAGCAGCACATTCATTGGCTTCTTCATCTGGTTTAAGTGTTCAAGTGTATGAACGCGATTCTGGAGCACCTAATGCAGATGTTACGGTAGAACTAATCGAAATGCACTATAATGGAAGGAACTATGCAGAAAATGAGCTGGATAGTAAACGGACTGATAAAGAAGGAGTAGTTAATTTTAATGGAAATGATAAAAGACGTACAAGACTGAGTTTTAGGAAAGCAGGGGATATATATGACTCCCAGAGAACCCATAACAGATTTTATGGCAATAATACTGATCAGGCTACAATCCATATCTTTGCAGATAGAAATCTATACAGACCTGGAGATCGGTTAAAAGCAAAAGCAATTCCTGTCATTTTCGATAAGCGCAAAAAGCAGAACCGCTTATTGATTAATGAATCTTTGGATGTTGTTGTGAGAGATCCTAACTATCAGGAAATTCATAAAGCTGAGTTGACGACAAATGAATTTGGTAGTGTTTCTTTTGATTTTGTGATCGATGATGATCGACTAGCTGGTTCTTATACGATAGAATTACGAAATAAGTCAAATACAATTCAGGGGTCACAACAATTTCAGGTAGAAGAATACAAGCGAGCGAGCTTTTCTACAACTATACAGTTTCCGCAAGAAGAATTTGTTTTAGGTGATACGATCACAATTACAACGACTTCTGAGTTGTTTGCAGGTGCTCCTTTGTCTAACGCGGCCGTACATTATCGCGTATCAAGGCGTCAGAATAGATATTGGCATCGACGCTCTGGTCACGCAACACCTGATGCAGAAATTGTAAACGGTATCACGCAAACTGATGGAAACGGATCGGCCACCTTTGAGTTGCCTCTAAAAGCTTCAAATGATATAAATGGAAATTTCAGTTTCGATGTAGAAGTGAGGGTTGTAGATATAACTGGAGAAACTCAATTTGCATCTGAAAGTATCAATGTGAATAAAGTTGGAATTTTTGCTTTACTGGATATAGCTTCAATCACTGATAACGAGCAACTCGCTGATACCGACATTAAGTTCGTAAACAGCAATGGTGCACCTTTGTCAGTTGATCTACAGCTTGAAGTACACCAACTTGCTTCTCCGTCATTTTGGAAGAAAAATAAATACTGGTCTAAGATGGACACCATGAGTCTTGCCTTAGCTGATTATACTGACATGCCATATGAGTATGTTTATAATGAATCGTTTGAGGAAACATGGAAAGAAACATCGATAATACATGAACAAGGAATACAATCAAAAATCAATACTAAACTTAACTTGCCATCATTAAACTCTGGTTACTATGTGTTGAAAATTAAAAAGGATGATGCGATAATTGCAGAATATAGATTTCAGATAGTTGATTTCAGTCATGCAGTTAATCCCTCTCCTGAATTATTATCGTATAGGTTAAACAAGCAGTCCTTCGAAGCGGGTGAAGAACTTGTTATTGATTTTTCAGTTCCAAATGAACAGGTCAAACTCCAGTATCTAATCGAAAAAGATGGAAGCATCATTAAGAAAGATTGGTTAAAACAAAGTGGACAGTTAAAAGAAGTTATCCAGGATTCTGATCAAGGTGGGTTCACTATACATCTAAGATCCGTATTTCAAAATAGAATGGAATACAAGAAAATTAAGATTGATGTCCCTTATGCGGACGTTCAGTTGTCCTATAAAATCGATCGATACAAATCTACCTTACTGCCTGGCGAAGATGTCATATGGAAAATACGCTTTGAAGACCATGAGGAAAAACCCAGTATTACAGAAAGTGTATGGACTATGTATGATTCGTCATTAGATCAATTATATAGAAAACATGAATGGCGAAAATTTCACCTTCCTCAATATTATAGTAGAGTAGTTGGGTTACAATATGGATTCAATCAAAGCAATAGTTCAATACTTTATAATGTAGGTAGTCGCATTAGATCCTCTAGACCAGATGATTCATGGCCAGACTTTAATACATATGGATTTACATTAGGACAACACCATGCGTATGGAGCTAGTGTGCTCAAAAGAAGATCTGGAGCACCAATGGCCGAAAGCTCTATGACTGCTGATGCGGCCATCCAATCCGACGCAAATGAAGAAAGCGAATTCAGTGATCAAAGTGTCGAACAAGTTGAAAAGGGGACAAAGCAAACTCTTCGACAGAATTTTAATGAAACAGTTTTTTTCTATCCACATGTTGTCTCAGAAAAGAATGGAGAATCCACTATCGAGTTTAAAATGAGTGATGCGTTAACTTCGTGGAATGTGTTGTTGTTTGCACATGACAAAGATGGAAAGTTTGTATATGATACACTAGAACTTAAGTCTAGCCAAGATATTTACCTTGTTGCTAACAAACCAAGGTTTAGCCGTATCAATGATGATCTTTTAATGACGACCAAAATCGTAAACAACACAGATCGTACAATCCCGGTAGAAACGTGGATCGAATTCCAAGACCTCATTACTGGTGAAGACATTACAGAACAAATCCTTAAAGGAGTGCAAAAGAAAAATACATCTGCTCAACCTGGATCTTCAGAAGCGATCACTTGGAGATTGCAACTTTCTGAGGAATTAAATGCCAAACACTTAGTGTTCCGTACTGGAGTGAAACATGAAGGTGGTTCTGATGTTATAGAAGATTATCTGCCAGTTATTGATGATAAACAACTCATTCGGGAGTCGGATGCATTGTTTGTCAGAGCTGGTGCAAAGCACTCTTACGCCTTGGATAATTTTGGGAAAGGTACAGAAACAAAACTCTTTGCAGAATTGATTACTGATCTTGAATGGCAAGTCGTTCAGTCCTTACCTTATCTGACTGAAAAATCATTTGAAACATCAAGCCAATACTTATATCAGTTCATAGCGAATGCCATAGGTGACCATATTGTTAGCAATAACTCAAATGTCAAAAAACAATTACAGCTACTCCAGAGAAAAGAAAACTCACAGGACAGTAAGCTGAAAACAAATGAAGAGTTCAAGTCAATAAATCTAATTGCGACACCTTGGGTCAAAGACGCCAATAAGGAGCAAATGCAAATTGACGGTATCTTAAAATACTTGGACGCCAATCAGGTTTCTCAAGACATCAATAAAAGTCTGAAAAAGCTATTGTCCTTCCAGCAAGCTGATGGAGGTTTTTCATGGCTTAAGGACAGGCCCTCCAATATTTTTATATCAGGAATTGTATTGCAAGGAATTGGTCGCCTAGATGAAAGAAATATAACGCATGAGTTTTCAGATGATCAGCTAAAGAAATTAATCAGTTATGTAGATGGACATATTGAAAAACAAAAACAAAAAAAAGCACGAACTGTGTTTGCTGACAACTTGCTGTTGATGAATGCAAGAAGTATCTTCCATAATGCATATCCAATTAAAACTAAAATTATAGCTGATCTTCAAAAGGACTTTGAACAAAGTTGGACTAAGCACTCTGCCGCAGAACAGGCATTAATTGGGTCAATTTCGAAACGTTTAGGGTTTTCAGATTTAGTGGAGTTGATCTATTTATCGATTACAGAACAGGCAATACAATCAGAGAACTTAGGCACATACTGGAAGTTGAATAAAAATTACTTTAGTAATCAATCTTCAATAGACAGACATGTTACCGTGATGGAGTTTTTGCAGCAAGTTGATTTTGAATTACCTTTATTGACTGAAGCCAAAATTTGGTTGTTGAACAATAAACGGACAAATGTTTGGGAAAGTAAACCATCGACAAGCTCTGCTGTGTTTTCCTTTTTAGAAAATGATGGTAATAATTCCTCTAGAAAACCCAGTTCAGTCAGTGGTGTTAATCTTAGCCTGAATGGTGAAACTATTCTTGGTGATGATAAAGTGGGTAAGGGCACACAAAGTCTAGTACAACTAGATGCAGAAGCAGTAAAAGCAGGTTCCACTTTAGATATTCATAATACGAATGATAGTCCGGTTTGGGTTTCCTTATTTAAGCAATACGTTAAGCCTATTACGGAGATTAATTCGTTCAACAATGAAAACATCAGTATTAAAAAATCAATCTTTATCAAAAAGCTGACGGAAGAAGGGCCAAAATTAGTACCGATTACTGATAGCGAATTAAAACCTGGAGATAGATTAACAGTGAGACTTGCAATTGAGAATGATAGGTCCTTGCAGTTCGTACATATTGAAGATAAACGAGCAAGCGGCTTGGAGCCCAAAGATGTCATTAGTCGCTACCATTATACTGATGCTTTGTTTTACTATCAAGTGACAAAGGATCAAACCACTCACTTTCTTATCAGCCATTTACCAGAAGGAAGCCACGTACTCGAATATGATTTAACTGTTAATTTAAAAGGAAATTATTCTAGTGGCTATAGCTCAATCCAATGTCAGTATGCTCCAGAATTTGGGGCTCATTCTAAATCAGTACAATTAAATATAGAGGAATAATAAAATAAGCTTAGTCGCTTACAATGGCTTTTCTTTTCTTAGCATCGTATGAAATAATAACGACTCCTCCAATAACAATGACAGTTCCTAGTATTTGTAAAACACTGATAGATTCATTTAAGACTAGAACAGCAAAGAAGATGGTAGACACTGGACCTATACCACCGATAATGGATCCATTGGGAGCACCTATTTGTTTAATTCCTTCGGAGAATAAGAATGACGGAATAAGAGTAGACACAATAGCCATAATAAAAGTGTAGATATAAACATCGGTTTTAAAGCGCAACAATGTATCTATTGGATGAAAAAGTAAATAATGAAATGCAATGCAAATAAATGCAACAATCATTGTGTAACAAGTGAATTCAAGTGTCCCAATTTTTCTTAGATAAAATTCACCACCAACAAGATAGATAGCATAGAAAAATGCGGAAAGGAAAACAAGCGTCCCACCAATCACCAACTGATTAGTATCAACCAACATACCTGTGGAATAACATGCGGTTAGTATACCGAAATATGTCAGGATAATTGCCACCCATTGAAAAGGCCTAATCTTTCGTTTTAAGAATACTGCAGACAACAATAAGACGATAGTTGGATTTAGAAAAATAATTGCTCTTTCAAGACTTGCTGGAATGTATTGCAATCCCGCAAAATCTAAAAAACTAGCGACATAAAAACCTGAGAAGCCAAGAATTAGGATATGCCATTTGCCTTTAGTTGTAAGTGTAGATAGTCCCTTTTTACGGTGAATAAAAATGAGTATCATCACGTAAAAGGGGAGTGACATCATCATTCTAAGAAGTAATAAATTAATGGTTTCGACTTCTTCTATAGCATAGATGAGTTTTATAATGACAGGTTTGATCGAAAATAAGACTGATCCGACTAATGCATACAAAACTCCCTGATAAGATGTCTTCATCATGGCAACACGAATCTACAGGAAGGAAATGTATTGTACAGACAAATATTTATCAAATTAACAATAGATACGGTTAGTAAGTAAATCACTAAATAACTGAATGTCAATGGCTAAGCCTATCTTTAATTACAGTGTTTTGCTTTGTTATCTTTACCAATGAGGGATCATTTATCCGTTATTTGACCCTACTAATCGAAAAAATCGAATTCAAAGAAACTAAATAGGTGCTTTAGCTTATTTTAGTTGTAAACTATGCTTCATGGCTAAGAAAAATGTTGATACAAAGGATAGCGCAAATTCAATCATAAAGAATCATATGATATGGTCGATGGGAGCAGGCTTCATACCTGTCCCAATTGCTGATTTTTTTGCGGTAAGTGCAATCCAATTGGATATGATCCGACAAATGTGCAAACTGTATGAAGTTGACTTTAAAGAAACAGAAGGCAAAGCTATTATAACTGCTCTTACTGGTTCTGGTTTAGCTAGACTGGGCGCAAGAGCAATTAAAATTATACCTGGTGTTGGTTCTGTGCTAGGTGGTGTTACACTTGCAGTACTGTCAGGAGCTTCTACATATGCACTAGGTGAAGTGTTTAAAACCCATTTTGAAACTGGTGGGACTTTTCTAGATTTCGACCCAGATCGCCTCAAAAAATACTACAATGAAAAATTTGAAAAGGGCAAGGAGATGGCTAAAGAGATGAAGAATGAGCAAGAAGAAGCGGAGGTTATTGTCAAAGAGTCAAAAGCTGCGAAAGCAAAACCAAAGGATGCCATCGATCGATTGACAGATCTGGCAAAATTAAAAGAAGATGGCATCATCACTGAAGATGAATTTCAAACGATGAAAAAGAAAATAATTGAAGGATGAGAAACTGGAAGAAGACAACTAAATATTGGTTAATTACAGAGGTCATCTTGTTTATCATTATTCTCTTTTTCGTTCTATAAGAATACTTTTTAAAAAGATAATAGTTTATCTCCCAATTCAGTACTGTTATTAATTCCTAGCACTCGTATGATCAACAACGATCACCCAGTCACCTTTTATCTTGCGCCAGATCAATAAAAAATGACCTCCGATATCTCCAATTTCTCTTTTGAGATCCCAACTTCCAGTCAGACTGATTACCCGACGACTATGCCTGGACATGTCTTTTATGTCGAACGTTAAATTTCCCATAGCAGCTTTGTCAGGATATCTTTTTTTATAACCGTCTAATGTATTTTTCCAACCTTTTGTAATGCCAGTTGCTCCACCAAATTGCAAATCTGGTGATTTCCAATACACTTCCATAAAGGCATCTATATCCGCATTATTCCAATCTTTTTGTTGCTGGTAAAGCAATTGTTCAATTTGTTGGAAGTCTTTATCAACTTCTTGTGCAGTAGTTACATTAGAAAAGATAAGGAATACAATCACTGTCAAATTTATGTGTATACTGTGCATGGTCTTAGTTTGATAGAAAGATAACTTTAAATTGTATTAAGTCCAAGGCACTTCAGTGCCTTGAAAATAAATCGATATTGCAAGTGGTTGATACCACATGGATTTAATGTTTTTGTATCAAACATCTACTCTTATTAAGTCCAATGTGCTTCTCAGCCAAAGTCTGACTAACCTTTGGTTGGAGCTACTTGTATCAAAATAACGTATGTTTATTGTATGAAATCCACTATCTGTTGCTTTGTCATTTTTTCACTTTTCATTCTGACTAATTGTTCACGCAAAGTACAATCTGAAGGTCAAGCTGATAATATCGAAGTTGTCGAATTAAACCATGCGACTTCAGCAGAGGTCGTATTTGCAAGTAATCCCGAATCTCATTATGCTGAATATTGTGCTTCCTGTCACGGGGCAAAAATGGATGCATTTGTAGATAGAAGATGGCAATACGGAAATTCGCATGATGATTTATTCAAAGCGATAAAAGTGGGTTATATAGATGATGGTATGCCTGCATATGCCGAAACATTTTCAGATGATGAGATTCATGATCTTGTTAATTACATACAAGAAGGAATTCTAAATCTAAATACCTATTCTTTTGATACCAAAAAGAATTCCTCTGGTATATTTCAAACTGAAAAGTTGACCATTAAATTAGATACGATTACGACAAAACTGAAACGTCCATGGGGCATTACGTTTTTGGATAAAGGCAAACTGTTAATCGCCGATCGCACTGGTGATCTTTATTTGCGAACACCAAAAGGTAAAATGGCGGAGGTGAAAAACATGCCCGAAATTGTTGAAATAGGGCAAGGTGGTTTGATGGATTTAGATATACATCCAAATTATGAAGAGAATGGTTGGATCTATTTTTCTTATACAAAACCTTCTATTCAAAATAAAAGACTTGTGACAACTGCAGTCATGCGTGCCAGACTAGAACTTGATAGACTAGTAGATAAGGAGGAAATATTCGAAGCTCTTCCGTATTCTGAAAGGAGATATCATTTTGGATGCCGACTTGAATTTGACAGACAAGGATACCTGTACTTGTCTGTCGGAGATAGAGGTAACAGAGACGTCAATCCGCAAAACTTAGACAATCATTGTGGCAAAATTCATCGGATCAATGATGATGGTAGCATTCCGACAGATAACCCATTCGTAAATACGGAAGGAGCATTGCCAAGCATTTATACATACGGGAACAGAAACCCACAAGGTGTTGCTATGAATCCTGTTGACGGTCGTATTTGGGAAAACGAACATGGACCTAGAGGAGGAGATGAAATCAATATCATTCAAAAAGGCATGAATTATGGTTGGCCTGTAATTTCGTACGGCATTAATTATAATGGAACCACCTTTACTGAAAAGACACATCAAGATGGAATGGAACAACCCGTTATGCATTGGTTGCCTTCTATTGGTGTGTGCGGAATGACCTTTGTCAAAACAGACCGTTATCCAGGTTGGGAGAATAATGTATTGTCAGGGTCTCTGCGATATGAATACCTGGAACGAGCAGTCATTGAAAACGATGAGGTGATTCATATTGAAAAATTGTTTCCAGGAATCGGCAGATTACGAGTAGTAGAAGTTGGTCCTGATGGATACATTTATGTAGGCGTAGAAGAACCTGGTTACGTATTTCGATTGATTCCACAATTATGAAAATATCAGATGACATAAAAAATGCTGCAAAGGCAAGTGTATTGTGTTGGTTAGCAACAGTGGACGATTCTTTAATCCCGAATGTTTCTCCCAAAGAAATCTTTACCGTCATTGAAGATAAATTAGTTATCGCTAACATCATCTCTCCTGTGTCCGAGCAAAATATTATAAGCAATCCAAATGTCTGTGTTTCCTTTGTAGATGTCTTAGTGCAAAAGGGCTATAAAGTAAAAGGAACAGCAAGAATTATTGATGAATCGTCAATAGATTTTGCAAATCACATACAGCATCTTGAGGAGATGACTAATGGTAAATTTCCAATTAAGAATATCATCGAAATTAGTCCATCGACGGTAAGTGAGATTGTTGCTCCTTCCTATATTTTCTTTCCAGAAACGACAGTGGATGACCAAATCTCTGCTGCCAAGGTTCAGTATGGCTTATTAGAATAGTTGGTGGATTTAGGTTTTATGTCTTGCATGACCAATGCAAATCTTTATGTAACTAGGGTATCCATTTCAGCGAAATTTTACACTATATTTAGTAGTAGAACCAATTTAAATACGATGAAAAAGACAATCTTCTCCTTTTGTCTATTCTTATTTGTTTTCTCCTTAGCTGCACAGTCAACTGCTGAAGTTCACATTCTCAGAAAGACTGGATATACGGGATCCCTTGTCCCGATAAATGTGATCATGGATGATGTATTGATTTGCAAGGTCAATAATAAACGTCATTCGATACACCAAATAGAGGCAGGAAACCATTTATTTCAAGCAAGGTTGCTTGGAAAAAAAATGAAAAAGAAATCAATGGAACCATTGGAGCTAACATTTGAGGCAGGACAAACCTATTACCTTCAGCTAAACCTTAAACAAAGGGCTTTTGATACGCAGGTAGACATTCAGGAAATTACAAAAAGTAGTGCTGACAGATTAATGCCAGATTTAAAGCCTGAGAAAAATTGTAAAGCATAGAGGGGTTAAGCAATTTCTGGCAACGTTGTACATCCTTTATATAGGCATGCGTGCTGCAGGCTTTAAACTCAAATCTGCAAACCAATCTTCTTTGTAATAGTAGCTAGCGGCTTTAGCTATCATGGCAGCATTATCTGTACAATATTGGAATTGTGGAACATAAAAATTCCAATCCTGGACATTGGCTTCTTCTGTCAACATCGACCTCAAACCTTTATTGGCTGAGACTCCTCCTGCAATAGCAATTTCCTTAATACCTGTAGATTCAGAAGCCTTAACCAGTTTGTTTTTCAAAATAGTGTTGATGCTATTTTGTATGGAAGCACAGATGTCAAATAGATTATCGTTTATGAAACTCTCATTGTCCTTGATTGCATCCCTCAAAAAGTAGCGTATAGCAGTTTTTAAGCCACTAAAACTAAAGTCAAGTCCTTCAATTTTAGGTTCTGGGAAGGTAAAATTAGCTACTCCTTGGGCGGCATATTTGTCAATTAATGGACCTGCAGGGTAGGGTAATCCAAGTAATTTACCAGATTTGTCATAAGCTTCTCCTGCTGCATCATCTCTAGTTTGTCCAATCACTTCTAAATCGAGATAATCTTTGACAAGTACAATTTGGGTATGTCCACCCGATACTGTTAAGCATAAGAATGGAAATGAAGGTTTAGGATCGTCGATAAAGTGAGCCAGGACATGAGCTTTCATATGATTAACTTCGATCAACGGAATGTTCAAACTTAGTGATAGCGCTTTTGCTACATTGACACCCACAACAAGACTTCCGAGTAGACCAGGACCACTTGTTACTGCAATTGCTTGTAAATCAGATAGTTGTGTTTCTGAATTTTTAATTGCTTGTGTGATAGTTGGAATGATATTCTTCAAATGTTGTCTGGAAGCAACCTCAGGTACTATGCCACCATACTCTTTATGAACAGCTTGTGATGCAACTAAATTAACAATAATTGCATCTTCTTTTAAGATGGCAATTGACGTGTCATCGCAAGATGATTCTATGGCTAATATCGTAGGTAACAAGCTCTATATTTCTTTAGTCTTTAAATATGTTCTACGAATGTAGGATTTCGTTTAAAATTAGTATTATTGTATCTGTCAAAAATAGTTGAAACGAAATGAAATATTTGATCAATTTACTTCTCATTCTAGCAATATTGGGTACTGGATATCTTTTATTCAATGGAATTAATGAACCTATTGCTTTTAAGGCAGAACAAGAAAGAAGAAAAAATGTAGTTGCAGAGAGGTTGTCCCAAATCCGAGATGCACAGGAAATTTATCGAGCAATTAACGGTGACTTTGCGCCAAATTTCGAAACCCTGCAAGCTACTTTGAGAACAGATTCTATCCCATTCGTTCAAGTATTTGAAGATCCAGATGATCCGACAAATGAAGACAAGTATGTGTATAAAACAATTTATACGAATGCATTGGACTCAGTTACAACATTGGGCATTAATTTAGATTCATTACCCTACGTGCCTTTCGCGAATAACCTAAAATTTGACTTCTATGCTGACACGATGACATATCAAAAGACTATCGTTTCTGTCACTGAAGTAGGTACTCGTTGGAAAAATTTCATGGGTAAATTTGCTTCACCTCGCTATAAGAAATATGATGATCGTTATGAGCCAGAAGCAATGATAAAGTTTGGCGATCAAAATTCTCCAAATCTAGGTGGTAACTGGGAATAGACTAATTTTCCCAGTAATATGAAAGATGCCAATTCGGAGTCTTCAAAGTTATATTGTATCGTTGAAAAACAACTGTTTTACTACGGTATCCTTCAAGGCAACAGGCTTATCAAGTCTGAGCAAATACAGATCAACAAGGATTTCAATTTTTTAGATTCTCCTGATGTCATTAAACAATTCTTAGAGCAATCTTTGGAGGGTATGAACATTGACAAAAGTTATTTTTCAATTGCTTGCCTAAATTATGCGCTCATACCTAATGATATTGAGCCAAATGAGATACAATTTTGGCTAGGTACTGATCAAGATGATACCAATGATTTAGTTGTCAATAGGTTTAATCAAATGCAAATCGCATTTTCCCTTCCCAAAGAATGGATTTCAGAATTAGGATCACTCTACAAGAATGTTCAGATTCACCATATTCTGGAAACCAATCTCCAGGAAGACTTGCCATCAAATGGAGTGTTATCCTACCAAATAAATGGTTTTCAATTAATTGGTTTGCTGGAAAAAGGAACATTGACATATCAGAATCTTGTCTCAAGTTCTGAAGACTTATCTCAATTGTACTTTAGCCTATTGCCTTATTATATACTCAGGCAAGACTTGCATAAGACTCCATTATACACAGTAAAGCCAACTGAAGGATTTTATGATAAAGTATCAACCTATGTCGCCAATGTTGAAGTCCTTGTGCATAAATTAGATGTAGACAGTAAGACCGAATTGAATCAAGCTCAACTTTTCCAAATACAGCGGCTATACCAATGCGCATCATAGGAGGTACTTTAAAGGGACGCAAGTTTTATCCACCAGCTGATAAATGGCCAACACGACCGACTACAGATTACTCCAAAGAGGGCTTATTCAATATTCTCCAAAATAGAATTGATTTTGCAGAGATTCGAATGTTGGATTTATTTGGCGGGACTGGCAATCAAAGCTTTGAAGCAATTTCAAGAGGATGCACAGAGGTTACCTATGTGGACAAATTTAGGCCTGCAGTACGGTTTGTGAAAAAGACCGCTGAAGAATTTAAAATAGCTGACTCGATAAAAGTGGTGACAATGGATGTCAAACGCTTTATGAAAATTAGCCAAGAGCCCTTCAGTTATATATTCGCAGGGCCACCATATCCATTACCTTGGTTGGATAAAATTCCTGATCTAATATTTGAACATAAACTATTGTCAGAAGATGGATTGTTTGTGCTAGAACATAATCCCAAACACAATTTTGAAGAACATGAAAAGTTTGAAGCTATCCGCAGTTATGGCCAAACAAAGTTTAGTTTTTTCAGCCAAAAACTGATTGATCAGAATGTGTAGCATTTCACACTGGATTTACCTTTGTTGTTATCTTTAGATTTTTTGCTCCTATTTGTACTAAATGGAAATACTGAAAGTTTTACATAAAGATCACTTCCACGAAAGTCATGATCTCTGAATAATGTACCCAGATGATCAGAACCCACTGTCAAAAACCCAATTCTGGCAGCAAAGCCTACTCTGACTTGGCTATACTCATACAGTGTAATAGGCGTAAACAGACTCAACCATTTCGTAGAATAGTGAGGAACGACTGCAATTGAATTTTCCCTAGCTAGTGAATTATTAAAAAGGGGAATTCTTTGTGTAAACTGACCTGAAAGATTGAGAGCGGCATTTAATTTTACTGAGCCTTGTAAAACTAATCCAGTTGGAAGTCCAATTGAAAATCCATTATCTATAAAGATATCTGAACCTAAATCAGATACAATCTGGTCTAATGCTTCCCTGGGAGAACTAATGAGCAAATAATCATCAAAAAACAATTCCTCAAAAGAGTTAAGTATCGTGTAGAGTTCAGCATTATTTCTCATGCGTACAAAACCAAAATCGATTATAGATAAACCTGCACTCCATGTTTCTTTAGTTATTCTAGCACCCAAATCAATACCTAATCCAATACCTGAATCTAGATTGTCAAATGGAGAGAATTCTTCACTATTAATGGTATTATTTGTTGTACCCAAACTAATATCTTCAAAGAATCCTCTACCACCACTAATTCCAAGTCCGCTTATCCTTTCAGGGTCAAACGGTATTGCAGTTCTAGTATTTGAATCTAAGAAGAAACCTTCTGAAGCAATCTGTGCTTTTATATTACCGCCAATAGACCAATCATCAAAGAGTTGAGTGGATACATGCCCTCCAAATTCAAAGAAATACAAAGCAGCCCCACTCACAGGGACTAAATTAAGAGTGAAGTTTACAAATCTAGCATCATTCAGTTCAAATACCCCTAGAGGCTCAGGAATGTCAGGTGCAGTGGCATGCGCTCGCATTCTTGTAAATAACCCTACTCGCCACTTCTCATTAATTTGAAGTGAAATAGCAGGGCCAGAAACATTGAGTTTTGTACTAAAGATTTTATCGCCAAAGTCTTCATCATAAATAAGCAATGGTCTCGTATCCGAGTCATTTGGAATGTTACCTCTAGCATCAATAACTTGAGCAAGTTCAACATCATTAATTAAACCAAATAAAGAGGAATTACGCAAGAAGGCGTAGTCTGAAAAACCAAAGAGGTGAGTTGAACCTAAGGTTATATCCCATTTATTTGCTGAAGAAGTCGCATTGGCTGGATTCCAGAGCATCAAATCTGTACCAGAATAGTTGTCCATATGCA
This sequence comes from uncultured Saprospiraceae bacterium, assembly GCA_964398295.1. Taxonomy (GTDB): domain Bacteria; phylum Bacteroidota; class Bacteroidia; order Chitinophagales; family Saprospiraceae; genus CALFUK01. Next base: position 18,876 of record CAYNMW010000063.1, read on the forward strand.
GACCCAATGACTCTTGTGCCGCGAGAGAAGAAAGTAAACAAGAAAATAGTGTAATAAGACAAAAAAGTCTGTTCATTTAATCATAAATAACTTGATATATAAACTGATTTCTTCATCTTATATTATCTACCTTTGCACACGCTTGAATTAAACATGGACATTTTAGTTAAAATACAAGAAGAAGTTGCCAAGTCACTTATGGTACTGTACGAGTGTGCAGTTGATTCTGAGACAGTGCTAATCAACCAGACCAAGTCTGACTTCGCAGGAGATTATACAGTTGTGTTGTTTCCATATATTAAGAAAGTCAAACGTTCTCCAGATGAACTTGGTAAAGCTATTGGTGATCATCTACTGGGACATCTAGAAGACGTCTCAGCATACAACATTGTCAAAGGGTTTTTGAATTTAAGCTTTAGTGACAAATACCTTGTCAATCAGCTTAGTGTGATCAGTGAAGTTGACAACTATGGAAGCTTCCCGAAACGTTCTGAAAAAGTCATGGTGGAGTTTTCTTCACCAAATACAAATAAGCCACTTCATCTTGGACACATCAGAACAATTTTGCTTGGGTGGTCAATGTCCAAAATTTATGAGAAAGCTGGATATGATGTATTTAAAACTTGTATTGCCAATGATCGTGGAATAGCAATTTGTAAAAGTATGTCGTCTTGGACAAATTACGGTAACGGCGAGACGCCTGAATCGTCAGGAATTAAAGGTGACTTTCTGGTAGGTAAATACTACGTTGAATTTGACAAACAGCTCAATAAGGAATATGAAAAATGGCAGTCAGGTACCGCCGCATCTGATATATTCAATTCTAAGTCAAAAGAAGATCAAAGTAAAGAAGCATTCTTTAAAGGGTATAAAAACACTTACTTCAACGAGCACAGTGACATTGGCAAAGAAGTAAAAGAAATGTTGCTCAAATGGGAAGAAGGCGATACTGAAACGAAAGCTTTATGGAAACAAATGAACGATTGGGTTTATGCCGGACACAATGAGACTTATGCAAAACTTGGTGTTCACTTTGACAAGATTTACTATGAATCTGATACCTATTTAACAGGAAAGGAAGTCGTAAAAGAAGGCTTAAAAGACAAGATGTTTTACGAAGAAGGAGATGGAAGTATATGGGTCGATTTGGAAGACGTGGGTTTAGATAAGAAAATAATCCTTCGCGCAGATGGTACAAGTGTATACCTCACACAGGATCTTGGGACAGCTGATATCAGATATGCGGAAGAGAAAGCAAAGAAGATGATTTATGTTGTCGGTGATGAGCAAGATTATCATTTCAAGGTACTCTTTGAGATTATGAAAAAGTTGGACAGAGCATACGCTGATGGCTTGTATCATCTATCCTACGGAATGATTGATTTACCTACGGGTAAAATGAAATCCAGAGAAGGCACAGTAGTAGATGCGGATGATTTAGTAGCCGAAGTCATTGAAGAAGCTCGTCAAGGGGCACAGGAAAGGGGAGAAGTAAGTCAATTAGAAAAAGCAGCCCAGGATGAGATATTTAAGCGAATTGGATTGGGTGCGCTTAAGTTCTTTATACTGAAAGTCAACCCAAAGAAACGGATGGTATTCAACCCACAGGAGTCTGTAGATATGCAAGGACAAACAGGGCCTTACATTCAAAATGCCTTTGTACGTATCAGTTCTATATTTAGAAAATTGACCGATTTACCAGATACTGATTTTAGCGATTATTCTTTAATGAGTCCTGAAAAGGAATTGATAAAATCACTGTTGCAATATCCCCATGTTATCGAACAAGCAGCTAATAATTACGACCCATCAATGGTTGCTAATTTTAGCTACACACTAGGAAAGCAGTTTCATAAATTTTATCACGACGTCAGAATATTAAGTGCAGAAACAGAAGTAGCAAAAGCATTCCGATTAAAGCTGTGCAAAGCAGTTGGTAATGTATTGGAATCTTCATTACATTTATTGGGTATAGAGATGCCAGAACGTATGTAGTATGGAAAATAACGAATACGAATCAAAAAATTTCATAGAGGAGATTATCGAGGATGATCTAAAGTCGGGCGTAAATGATGGCCGGATTTGCACAAGGTTCCCACCTGAGCCGAATGGATATTTACATATCGGACACGCCAAGGCTATTTGTTTGAATTTTGGTCTTGCCAAAAAATATAATGGGACAACTAATCTTCGTTTTGATGATACCAATCCAGCCACTGAAGAAACGGAGTATGTAGAGGCCATTAAAAAAGACATTAAATGGCTTGGCTTTGATTGGGGTGAAACGGAATATTATGCCTCAGATTATTTCCCGCAGTTGTACGAATTTGCACATCGCCTCATTGACAAAGGTTTGGCATATGTCGATGATCTGACTCCTGATGAAATGGCTGCTCAGAAGGGGACACCCACCGAACCAGGTGTTAATAGCCCAAATAGAGATAAATCAATAGAAGAAAATAAGCAGTTGTTTACTGAAATGAAAGACGGTAAACATCCGGATGGTTCCTTAGTGTTAAGGGCCAAGATTGATATGGCATCAGCTAATATGTTGATGCGAGATCCAATTCTGTATCGAATCAAAAGAGAGACCCATCACAGGACAGGAGACGATTGGTGTATATATCCGATGTATGATTTTGCGCATGGTCAGTCTGATTCTATAGAAGAAATTACACATTCCTTATGTTCACTAGAGTTTAGACATCATCGTGATCTATATGATTGGCTGATTGAAAAACTCGAAATATTTCCTTCTAAGCAACGAGAATTCAGTAGAATGAATGTTGCGTATATGATCACTAGTAAGCGTAAATTGTTGAAGCTTGTTACCGAAGGACACGTAACAGGTTGGAATGATCCACGCATGCCTACGTTGACAGGGATGAGGAGAAGAGGCTATCCACCAGCAGCAATCAGAAACTTTTGTGATAAGGTAGGTATGACCAAAAGGGAGAACCTTATAGATGCCAGTTTGCTGGAATTTTGCGTAAGAGAAGAGCTAAATAAGACCACTGATCGGATCAATGTGGTGTTGAATCCATTGAAGGTAGTTATCACAAATTACCCGGAAGGACAATCAGAATCTTTACCAGCACTAAACAACCCAGAAGAAGAAACTCCAACATATAGAGAATTAAGTTTTGGTAGAGAAATATATATTGATCGCAATGACTTTATGATTGACCCTCCCAAGAAGTACTTTAGGATGGCACCCGAAAGAAATGTTCGATTGAAGTATGCGTACATCTTGCATTGCGAAAAATACCTGACAGATGATCAGGGGGAAGTAACCGAAGTTCATTGTAGCTACTACCCAAACACAAAAAGTGGCGAGGACAATTCTGGAATAAAAGCAAAAGGTACCCTGCATTGGGTGAATGCCGCGGATGCAGTTCCACTTACAGTCAACCTGTATGACCGACTGTTTTCTGACCCAACGCCTGATGGACATGAGGGAAAAGATTATTTAGAATTTATCAATCCAGACTCCTTAGAGATAGCTGATAAGGCTCTTGCAGAAGCATCTATTGCTAAAGCAGCACCTGGTACCGTTTTTCAATTCATGAGGACTGGTTACTTTGTACTTGACGAGTCTTCTAGACCAGATAATTTAATTGCAAATCGAACAGTTAGTCTGAAGGATAGCTGGGCAAAAAAGCAGAAGAAATCTTGATGACAAAATCAAGAGTCATATTGCAAGATGTACAATTCAAATTAACAATTGAACGATTGTGTCACCAGTTGATTGAAGAATATCAAGATTTTAGTAATGCTTGCATCATTGGAATTCAGGAAAGAGGTGTACAATTGTCTGACCGAATAGTAGAACAGCTCGCTCAAATTAATCCAGCATTGTCATTCCCATACGGGA
>CAYNMW010000064.1:0-22650 GCA_964398295.1 uncultured Saprospiraceae bacterium
TGTTTGATTGTTTGATTGTTTGATTGTTTGATTGTTTGATTGTTTGATGTTTGATTGTTTGATTGTTTGCAGGTAGGTTCAACGTTACAAATCAAAATTATCAATAGTGTTGTCCATTGATCGAGTGGAAGCTAGATATTGTTTAAGCAAAGAATCCATGTTATTTGCCTATTATTAAGTATAGAAATTTGAATTATGGGATTTTACGAGAGACGGATTTTACCCCGTGTCATAAACTGCGTGTGTGGCTTGAAGCCTACCAGTAAGCAACGAGAAAAGGTAGTTCCATTAGCTAAGGGGCGAGTACTTGAAATAGGAATTGGCTCAGGACTTAACTTACCATTCTATAATTCTACTACAGTAGATCACATTACAGGAATAGATCCATCACCTGAAATGTGGGTTTTAAATACATGGAATGGGGACATAGACGTCAACTTCGTAGAAGCCAGTGCAGAAAATTTAGACTTTAAAGCTGACACATTCGACAGTGTTGTGTGCACATATACCTTATGTACGATTCCTGACGCAGATAAAGCACTTCAAGAGATTAGGCGTGTCTTGAAACCCAATGGTAAATTCATTTTTACAGAACACGGTTTGGCTCCCGATGATAAAGTCAGTAAAACCCAAAATAGAATTAACCCTTACTGGAAAAAGATTTCCGGAGGCTGTAATCTCAATCGAAATATCGAAACCCTTATAAATCAAAATAATTTGGCTTTTCAATCGATTGATAAAATGTACATTCCAGGGTGGAAGCCAGTGAGTTTTAATTATTGGGGGGTTGCTGAGTCATTAAACGGAGTTTAATGAAGTGTTGAGTGTTGAGTGAATGTCAGTACCTGACATTATCATTAAACTTCGTTTAATGACTTCATGCTTACCGCAATCCGAGACCTTTCCAAATCAATACTCAGGATGACTACTTTAATCTGTTGGTTGAGTTTCAATACTTCTGCGGGATCTGAAATGTATCGATCAACGATTTCTGATATATGGAGTAAGGCTGCTTCTTTTATTCCCAAATCAACGAAGGCACCGAATTTTGTCAAATTTGTCACCACAGCTGGAAGAACCATGCCATCTGATAAATCTTTTATTGATCGAATATTTTCTGAGAATTCTGTGGGGACAGCTTCGCCTCTTGGGTCGAGACCTGGTTTTTGCAATTCATTCCAAATGTCTTTAAGGGTCGGCAAGCCAACTTGATCGCTGACATAAGATTCAAAATTTATTTGATGACCATCTAAACTATCCATGTTGACACCTTCATTGCTCAATAGCTGATTGACAAGTGTATAACTTTCAGGATGAATACCAGTATTGTCCAACACATTCACACCATTTCTTACTCTGAGAAAACCGGCAGCCTGCTCAAATGCTTTACTTCCCATCCTAGGCACTTTCTGCAATTGACTTCTAGAATCAAACCTGCCAACTTCTTTACGGTAAGTAATGATATTCGCTGCCAATTTTGGTCCCAAGCCAGAAACGTACTGCAAGACATGTGAGGAAGCTGTGTTGATATTTATCCCAACTGAGTTGACACACAAACTGACCACTTTATCAAGCTCTTCTTTTAGTAAAGTCTGATTGACATCATGTTGGTACTGCCCTACCCCAATAGACTTCGGATCTATTTTTACCAATTCTGCTAACGGATCTTTCAATCTTCTTGCAATAGAAACTGCACCTCTGACCGTGATGTCTTTATCAGGAAATTCTTCCCGAGCAATTGATGAAGCCGAATAAATGGAAGCACCATTTTCATTTACCAAATGCACTTCTACATCTAGTGCCAAAGATTTGATGAAATCGTAAGTTTCTCGTCCTGCGGTTCCATTGCCAATTGCGATATGCTTTATGTGGTATTTCTCAATTAAGCTCTTGACCTCAGAAGCTGCAGCTGCAGTTTGATTTTGAGGAGGATGAGGATAGATAGCTGCATCATACAACAACTCCCCATACTCATCTATAATAACAAGTTTACAACCAGTTCTGAATCCTGGATCTAGTCCGAGAACCGATACTTCTCCCAGTGGTGGTGCGAGCAAAAGTTGCTTTATATTTTCTGCGAATACCTGGATGGCTTCTATATCGGCTTTGGTTTTTGCCTCCTTCTTTGCTTCGTTTGCTAGTGCAGGATAGATTAGTCGCTTCAATGAATCTTTGATTGCTTCCTCTATAAGTTTCGCTGCAGAACCTGAAGATTTAATGTAAAATCTGGACAGTCGATCAAAGGCTCTATCCTTATCAATGGATATATTAACTCGCAGAAATCCTTCCTCTTCTCCTCTTAGTACAGCAAGCAAACGGTGTGACGGACATTTTTGCAATCGCTCTTCAAAGGCAAAATAATCCCTGTACTGTTGTGCTTGTTGCAGTTTGGTCTTTACGACTTTACTTGACAATGTTGCGTGTGCTGCAAACATATCTCGGACCAGTTGACGAGTTTTGGCATTCTCACTTATCCATTCGGCGATGATGTCTTTGGCTCCTTGCAATGCTTCATCTACTGATTTCACAGATCCTTTCACATATTGACTTGTACTACCAATGACATCTGGAGTTCGCTGTTTGGAAATCAATCTGGCTAGTCCTTCGAGTCCTTGTTCTCTTGCTTTGTCAGCTCTTGTTTTTCTGCTTTTTTTGAATGGTAGATAAATGTCTTCAAGCAAATTTATGTCCCAACAATTTGCAATTTGTTCTTTGAGACTGTTGTCTAATTTTCCTAACTCTTCTATCGCTTTTAGAATTACTTCTTTTCTTTTTATTAAGGATTGCTGACGTTTTCTTGCTGTGTCGATTGCACCAATTTGCACTTCATCCAAAGAGTTCGTTGCTTCTTTTCTATAACGGGCGATGAATGGGATAGTAGCTCCATCTTCAAAGAGTTTGATGACATTGTTGACAATGCGTTTATCAATTCCAAGTTGATTTGAAATTAATGCTAGGTTCATGGTGCAAACTTACACAATGTAGTAATGCGGCTACTGATTTTTATTTAATTATCAGAACTGTGCAACTCTTCCAACGGGTTCAAAAAATAATTCATTGGAATCAGGACTATCTGGCCTCTGCTGCATTTACCCTAATAGTCTTAAAACCAACATAGCTAATGATCAAGTCCTGATTTTTCTCATTACAAATCTATGTTCATTTGATCACAAAAAAAGTTCAATTCATTTATTTTTACGTTTATAGTAAGTACATATACAATTACATTGTACTCCATAAAAAACAAGCACATGAATGTCAAACTCTTGTTTATTGGGATTTTGCTCATCGCATCTTCGACTGTATATACCCAGCGTACCATCTCGGGTATTGTCAAGGCAGAGGAGAATGAAGAGCGTCTTCCATTCGCCGATTTAGTCATAAAGGGTACTACTCAAGGGGCTTCTACAAATGTCGATGGATACTATACCATCATAGGCGCTCCAGAGGAGGCATTTACACTTCAAGTTGTTTATGTAGGATTCGCAACTAAAGAAATAGAGATTGATACTGGTACAACAGATGTCAATAATTTTGACGTTGAATTGAGTTCGGGTATCACCATGAATGAAGTGGTCATCCAAGGTAAATCATTTAAAGTGATGAATGCCTCTGAAGGGATAAGTACCATACAGATTTCTCCCAAACAGCTTTCCCTTCTTCCCAATGTTGGCGAGGTAGACATATTCAGATCGCTACAGCTCTTGCCAGGCGTCAGTGGCAGTAATGAGAGTTCTTCCGGGCTATTTGTCAGAGGAGGGACGCCTGATCAAAACTTAGTGCTTCTCGATGGCATGACGGTATATAATGTCGATCACTTCTTTGGCTTTTTCTCTGCTTTCAATGCTGATGCTGTAAAAGATGTGCAACTATTTAAAGGCGCATTCCCAGCCAAGTATGGCGGTCGACTATCTAGTGTTGTAGACCTCACTGGTAAAACTGGTGACCCTAATAAAGCACATGGAAGCCTAGGACTCAATCTTCTCAATGCAAGGGCAAGCGTACAAATTCCCTTATTCAAAAAAGGGTCACTCTCTTTCAGTGGAAGGCGATCGTATACGGACATCATCAGAAGTGGTCTTTATAATAATATATTCGATGTATTCACACAGACAGAGGCACCTCCTCCAATTGATGGTTTGGAAGTGAATACAATAGAACCCGATTTCTTTTTCTTTGATTTTAATAGCAAGTTGAGTTTTACCCCAACAGATAAAGATGTGATAGCCCTCTCCTATTATCAAGGCGCTGATCACTTGGTCGAGTTCAATGATATCTCTTTAGAAAGGGGGATGGAGCCGACCACCCTCTCGATTAATTTAGATGTGGATGAAAATAGTGACTGGGGGAATCAAGGCATCAGCGGAAAATGGTCGAGGCAATGGAATCCTAAGTGGTATTCTAATCTCCTTATCGCTTCATCAAATTACTTCAGCGAATACAATCGAAAAGTCGACATAGATGTCAGGCTTTTAGAGGAAAACAGACAAGTGTTAGACCGTACACAACTGACTATAGAGGATAATGATGTTCGTGATCTCACATTCAGATTAGACAATGAATTGAACGTATCAAGTAAACATAAACTAGAATTTGGTGGGCTTGCCACTTTTGCTGAAGTGGATTATGAATTTGTCAGAGATGATACACTGACCATACTGGACTTGCAACAACAAGCAAAATACTATGCAGCGTACATTTCAGATACATGGGAGCCATTATCCAATTTATCCATCAGTGCAGGTATCAGAGGTACATATTACGACCTAAGTGATCAGATCTATTGGGCACCGAGATTCTCATTCCAATATAAACTGACTGACCGCATCAAACTAAAAGGTGGTTACGGTAAGCACTTTCAATTTGTCAATAGAATCGTGAATGAAAATGTCACTGAAGGGTCGAGAGATTTTTGGTTACTAGCAGATGATGATTTAGTCAAAGTCAGCAGTGCCGATCATTATATAGTTGGAGCTTCCTATGAGACTAACGGATTTATATTTGATGTTGAGGCCTACCGTAAAGATTTAAATAACCTGGCAGAATTTTCCTTGCGATTCCAAAGAGAAGACATTGACCTAGATCGACTATTCTTTCTTGGTGACGGCTATGCAGAAGGCGTAGAGTTCCTTTTGCAAAAGAAAAGAGGTAACTACACAGGATGGATCACCTATACACTCGCTAGAGTGCGGAATACCTTTCCTGATATCAATAATGGTTTTGAGTTCTCAGCCTTGCATGATCAGCGACACGAGTTCAAGACGGTACATTCTTATGAGATGGGCAATTGGAGATTCGCAGCCACTTTCCTCATCGCATCAGGCAAACCGTTTACTGAGCCAGCTGGGCAGTACGCCATCGAATTACTAGATGGAAGATCACTAAACTACATCAGTGTCGGTGCTAAAAATGCTTCACGATTACCAGCTTATCATCGATTAGATCTCTCTGTTCACTACTTATATGATACAGGGCCATTCAAGATGGATTTTGGATTATCAGTATTCAATCTTTACGATCGACGAAATGTGTGGTATCGCGAATACGACTTTACGAATAACCCACCGATTATTTCAGAAGTGCAGTACTTGGGCATGACACCTAATTTATCTATTGACATTAAATTTTAGCATCCATAACCCTCATAATATAAATACTATGAAAAAGTACATCATATATATATCCCTTATCAGTTTCACTTTCTTTTCTTGTGAAGAAGAAAATCTCAATGACATTGCTGAAAATCAGTTTGTCATAGAAGCATTCATCTTTGCTGGAGAGCCAATAGACGATATTCGCATCAAGTCTACATTTCCATTAGCCGACGATGCTGACACATCGTCTCCCATAAATGATGCGCAGGTTTCTATCTTCAAAGAAGGCAATCAATTTGAGCTAGTCGCTTCTGGTAGTAATGGTTTTTACCACTATCCTGGTAATGACATTAGCGTCGAGACTGGTGACATATTTGAGTTAGTAGTCATGCACGATGGGATTACGGCTAATGCAGTGACGACTGTGCCTACACCGACGACTGGTCTGCAATTGTCGCAGGATACTATATTCGTTCCTGAATTGCCTTTTAGTGAAGGTCCAGAAGTCGTCAGAAATATCATCGGTGACTTTGTGCGGACATCCAGCATTGATGCGACTTGGGATAATCCAAATAACGATCTATACTTCTTGGTCGTAGAAGGTATAGACGAACAGAACGATCCTATTTTTCCTGATGTGGTCATCAATGCATTAGAGCAATTCAGATTCGTGTCAGAGCCGACAGATGATAATACTCTAACTTTTCTATCAGGCACATTGGTTTCATTTGGCACCTATGTCGCAAGAGTGTATCATATCAATACCGAATACGCAGCACTATATGAGAACCGAGAGCAAGACTCTAGAGACCTCAATGAACCTCCGTCTAATGTGAATAATGCCTTAGGGGTATTCTCTGCATTTAATAGTGAGGATGCTTTTTTCGAATTAGCACGTGAGTAGGTTTTGCAAAATAATTTTAGCGAAATAATTCGACAAAGCCCTTCGAGAAATTCTAATTCAATACGTATTGGTTTTGTCTGATGGCAACAATACTAAAGCTTAGCAGTATTAATCCTAAGGAGATCAGACCCCATTCTCCCATTGTGGGAATGACTGTTGTTTCAGCACACAGATTCAATTCCACAGACACCAAGTTGGTAGGGCAACTTTCTCCTATTTCTGCATCAAAATCAAATACTTCAAAAGTAACTGTTCCATCAGCCACCATCGCAGCTATTTCTGCTGAATCAAAATTGAATGAAGTACAAAATGGGACTGGCTCGCATTGATTACCGACATCTCCTACTCCTCCTACGCAATTTCCATTCTCATCATTAATTTGATAGATTTCATCAGATGCATTGATGTCGCCTTGTGCACACACAGTTATAGAACCAGAAGTATAAGCTCCCATACTACTCGTAGTACCTGTATTAAATGTAAATACATTTGGAAATCCAGAGTCAGTACTTAGTCCGGTTTCAGATGTCAATATTTGATTCTCATTAAATCCAACAGATGGGCACAAATTGGCTTCACTAAAACCTTGTTCAAAACTAGCTCCATCAAAACAAAATGCAGTTAACTCGTAACTTGAACTTACTGAATTTATTCCTTCGCAAATTCCCATATTGACTGATTCTACTTGTATGCATACTATATCACCAGCTGTTGTTGGATTAAGAAATATTTCAGATTGTTGACCACAGCTATTATCATTCGATACTATTACATTTCCGGAAGAATCAAATATGGTTAGAAATGTATCATCTCCAGTCAAATTACACGTTTCAAAACGAAAGGCTCCATCTATTGGAAACTGTACACATACTTGGGTACCTGCAGGTATCTCTAATGTGGTAAATCTATCCATAGTTGCACAAAAATCATTTGTCACTTGAGTTGGAGGTGGACAATTCAAAATTATTGCAGAAGCAGGATCAACGGTAAACGGTCCTGCGGCGCATTGTGAATAAGATTGTGTTTGGTTGAATACCAAGAATAATAGTACTGAAATAAAGGTGTTAATCTGTTTCATAGTTGCGTTCTAAATGTTTTAAGAATTCGAAATGTTTAGTTTAAGTTTATTGCTAGTTTACTATTAATTGGTTTTGTCTGATAGCTACAATGCTAAAGCTTAGCAGTATTAATCCCAAACAGATAAGACCCCATTCTCCCATAGTGGGAATGGCGGTTGGGTCAGTGCACAGATTTAATTCCAAAGACAATAAATTGGTATCACAAAAAGAGCCTATTTCGCCATCAAGATTAAAAACACTAAAATTGACAAATCCATCAGTTACCATTGCAGCGACTTCTGTACCATCAAAATGAAAAGATGTGCAAAATGGATTATTGGAACATTGGCCATTAGGAACATTACCTATTCCGCCAACACAATTTCCATTCTCATCATCAATTTGCCAAAAATTTTCACTTCCACCAATATCCCCTTGAGCGCATATTGTCAAAGACCCAGAAGTAAAGCTTCCCATTTGTCCGGTCGTACCTGTATTGAATACGAATGAATTAAAATCAGTTACGCTATCTTCAAAAATTATAGTTTGCAACTCATTAAATCCAACAATTTCACATTGATTAGCTTCTTCGGAAACTTGAACAAAATTATCAGGAAATACATCACATTGAATTTCAAGTACATAGTTTGGACTTACAGAGTTAGTTCCATCACAAACTCCATTCGTTATTGATTCTACTTGAACACAAACCGTAGCACCTGTTGGTACATCAAAGCTTATAAAAGAAAGCAAAGATTGTGGTTCATTACAGCCATTATCATTATCGGTTATGATATTCCCAAAAGCATCAAACAATGTTATAATTGTATCATCAGTAGTTCTGCCGCAAGTACTAAAATTAAAAGCACCATCATTGCCATTTGCAAGAAAACAAACCTGCATTCCAGCTGGAACAGTCATTTGTGTTTGAAGACTAAGTGCTTCGCAAAGATTTGTTGTTGTTTCTGGTATCATGCATTCTAGAGGAATAGCCGATGTAGGATCAACAGAATATGGTCCTGGTGCACATTGAGAATATGACTGAGTGTACGTGAATGCTATACTGCAAAAAGCTAGAATACAAAGTCCTTTCATCGTTCTAATTTATTATTGAATATAATCAAATAATTGAACCATAAATGTTTGACAGAATTAAAAGAGGATTAGGAATCTAAAGCCAATAATTGAAGTCGATCTGTTTCTGAAATTCCCATACGAATTCTTATACTTTCAGCCATTGATCGGTTATGAATTTTGCTGTCAAGCCAAGAGATAATATCTAAATATAAAAATGGACGTCGCTCATATTCTTGCTGTTCAATTAATTCCAGTTTGTCTTTCAACACCATAAACTCAGACTTTAATTCTGACTCAAGCATTCTAGGTGTTTTTCTTAAGAAAGCAAAAATCTCATCAAGGACTTTAGAATCTTGTTTTGATTTTAATAGAAATCGGTAAGTAGATTTAATTTGGTATGTAACCAATATATCATTACCCAATTCAAAGTGTGCAATTAGATTTAATATGCGCGCATAACATTGAATGTCTTCTCTGAAGTTTGGTATTACTTGATTGGTAATTTTATTTAAAAAATGAATAGTATTATCTAAATCGTTGGCACCAAAATAAACACAGCCAATTTTGTAATTAAAATTCATGATTCTATTCAGATCCCAGTCATATTTATTTTCTTCAATAATTTCAGCTAATGCTCCCATTCGATCTGCACCAGATTCGTATTCGGCGGTTAAGAAAATATGATTGATACTATGGATATTGATAAATAGACTATATAAGAATTCTTCGTTCTTAGTAAACTTAATATTCTCATTTTTTGTGAGCGTGCGCATAGTTAAAAACACAGGTTCGAATTTATCCAGTCTTTGTGCCATAAAATAAGCAGTCAATACATTGTGCAATCCCTTTAAATAAAGTGGAGTCTCCTTATTAAGCATATCTGGATATTCCTGAAAAAGGTCAACCCATCGTTGAGCATAACGGTAAAAATTTATGAAATCTTGTCCCATATAATACACCCAAACATAGGATTGGTATAGAAATAATTTCTCGTAGAAATTCATTTCCTCCAGATTTAATTCTGGTAGTCTTGACGTGAAATAGTCAGTAATAAAAGCGTGATCTTGTTTATCTTTTACATGGCCACGTTGGAGATATAATGAATACAATGACAAGGACAAATCAGACAAACGAGTTCTTAGATTAATTCGCTTAAGGATAGTTTTTGTCTCTTCAGTTATCTGCTTTGCCTTAGGAGACATACTTCCGGTAATATGCTGAGATTCGATGTGCTTTTCAAAATCAATAATTGTCAGAGCATCCGTATATAAGTTATGACTAAGTGCAGTCTTTTTTGCCTTATCCAATATGGACAAACTCGCTTTATACATGCCTTTTGCATAAAGCATCTTTGCATGATCCAAGCTCTCCCTAAGCGACATGTCCAGATAGTGTTGTCTGTGTTGTTGTCTTAAAGAAGCAAGAATCTTCTTAAATAAATGTGCCTTCAAATTAGAGAGCTGAGTCCGCTTTATTCTTGGGTTCTTGCGAAGTAATTTCTCCTCGTCTAAGATTTTATATTTGTCGATATAGTCAAATATTTTCAGGAAGAGAAGATCATTGCTCGACTGATTCTTAGTTACAAACAATTTGAAGAAACGCTTCTCTCCTTTAGTCAAGCGACACACCAATTGGACCAAATGTTCTGTTGACTGCTTAGGCATAAGACAAGTATATTACTTTTTACTCAATAATACCACACCAAAAAGTACTTATTTACTGGATATAGAATAATCATAAACATCTGTATATCAACATTTTAACTTAACACATTGACCCTTATGCATTGTAGAGTTTTTCCTAAATTGATTTCTTCTTTGTTAAATGATAGAATACATTTATAAGAAATATACAAATACTGTGTCTGCAAAAAATATACATATATTCGATACCACGCTGAGAGATGGAGAACAAGTGCCTGGTTGTAAGTTAAATCATACTCAGAAAATGATTTGTGCTCGTCAACTAGAAGAGCTCGGTGTTGATGTGTTGGAAGCTGGGTTCCCGATTTCAAGTCCGGGTGATTTCAAAGCAGTAGAAGACATTTCAAAAGAAATTCGAAAGCCCATTATATGCGGATTATCAAGAGCAGTTAAAGAAGATATAAAAGTCGCTGCGGATGCACTAAAATATGCAGCGAGACCCAGAATTCATACAGGTATTGGAACATCACCTATTCACATAAAAAATAAGTTAAAAACAACACCAGATAAAATTATAGAACGTTCAATCGGAGCGGTTACTTACGCTAAGAGCTTTGTGGAAGATGTTGAGTTTTACGCAGAAGATGCTGGTCGTACAGAAAATGAATTTTTAGCAAAAGTAATTCAGGCAGTTGTAAAAGCTGGTGCCACAGTTGTTAATATACCAGATACCACAGGTTACTGTTTACCTCAAGAATATGCAGATAAGATTAAGTATTTGGTTGAGCATGTTGATGGTTTAGAGAATGTTACAATCTCTGCACACTGTCACAATGACTTGGGAATGGCAACAGCAAATTCGATTGCAGGTATGACAAACGGTGTCGGTCAGATTGAATGCACAATGAACGGAATTGGTGAGCGAGCTGGTAATACCTCATTGGAAGAAGTAGCAATGATTATTAAGCAACGCTTTAGTGGACAGTATCAAACAAATATTGATTCAAAACTATTGACCAAAACGAGCAAACTCATAAGCCAAAGTATGTGCATGGTTGTACAACCCAATAAAGCAATTGTAGGCGAAAATGCATTTGCACATTCATCTGGCATCCATCAAGATGGTATTATTAAGTTTAGAGAAAACTACGAAATCATTGATCCAATAGAAGTTGGTTTGACAAGATCAGAGATTGTGTTGACAGCAAGAAGTGGTAGAGCTGCAGTGGCATATAAAGCTAAAGAAGTGGGTTACGATCTTTCCAAAGATGAATTGGATATTGTCTATGTAGAATTTATTAAGTTGGCTGACCAGAAAAAGCAAGTGTCACTAAGTGAACTGGAATCATTGCTTCAGCGAACAATGACCGCGGTCGCATAATGAAACGAGTTTAATCCCGCACCATGGCTAAAAATTTGACAATAGCAGTTTTACCGGGAGACGGGATTGGTCCAGAAGTAATCGAACAAGCGATCAAAGTTTTAGATGGGGTTAGTGATAAATATGGACACAACTTTACCTATAGAAAATCATTAGTTGGAGCAGCTGCTATAGATAAGACTGGAGAACCTTTACCAAAGGACACGTTAGAAAATTGTATGACAGCAGATGCTGTTTTATTAGGCTCAATTGGTGACCAGCGATTTACTGATCCAACTCTCGTGATAAGACCAGAACAAGGATTACTTGCGCTCAGAAAAACACTAGGAATATTTACAAATATACGACCTGTCAAAGCTTATGATCGCCTACTTGGTTTGTCACCTCTTAAAGATAGACTCGTCAAAGATGTCGATTTCACCATTTTCAGAGAATTAACTGGAGGCATCTATTTTGGCCAGCATGGTAGAAAAGAAGAGGGACGGTACGCTTATGATATTTGTAGTTACTACGATCATGAGATATCCAGAATAGCAAGCCTTGCTTTTGAAGAAGCGCGTAAAAGAAAAAATTATGTGTGTCTCGTAGACAAATCTAATGTACTTGAATCTTCGAGACTGTGGCGTGAAACAGTGCAAAAATTACATAAAGAGAAATACAGTGATGTCAAATTAGATGCATTATATGTCGATCATGCAGCTATGGAACTCATCACCAACCCAATTCGATTTGATGTGATCTTAACTTCAAACTTATTTGGTGACATTCTATCAGATGAGGGATCGGTCATTTCTGGTTCATTGGGTTTATTGCCATCAGCTTCAATTGGCGATAATCACTGTTTATTTGAGCCAGTCCATGGTTCTTATCCTGAAGCCGCAGGTCGGGATATTGCCAATCCAATTGCATCCATTCTTTCAGCAGCTATGTTATTAGAACACTTTGGAATGCAGGATGAAGCCAAATCAATTCGACAAGCAATAGATTACTGTATGGCTAAGAGTATACTGACAGAAGATTGCAATCCAGATGTGGATTACACCTGTTCACAACTTGGCGATGTCATACAAGCTTTGGTGGCTGAAGAAGAAGGCATCAATACCAAAGGATTAAAAGAAGGCAGTTCCAGTATTATTTAATTTTAAAATAGGTAATACACTTATTGACATATTTTCTTTGATTACTGGATATTAAATGCCAACTTTCGGTTCAGAATAATTTAATATGATTATTGAAGTCCATGTAATTATGAGTTTAGTCATCGTGAACAAGCGTCACTGATTAGAATGGATATTAAAATATAAAGAAAGCCATTCTCTTGAGGATGGCTTTTTTAGTTTAGGTGCATATGAGTTTGAATAAATACAGTAAGACAATTACACAGGATGAGACGCAACCTGCAGCTCAAGCAATGCTACATGCTATTGGCCTTAGTGAAGAAGATTTGAACAAGGCACAAATTGGCATAGTCAGTACAGGCTGGGAAGGGAACCCTTGCAATATGCATCTTAATGATCTTGCTAAAGAAATAAAGACCTCTATAACGAAAGAAGAATTGATTGGACTGATTTTTCATACCATTGGGGTAAGTGATGGAATGTCAATGGGTACCGATGGCATGCGTTATTCTTTACCATCAAGAGACATTATAGCAGATTCGATTGAGACAGTTGCTTCCGCCCAATGGTATGATGGCATTGTTGCCGTTGTTGGTTGTGATAAAAATATGCCTGGTGCAATGATGGGCATTGCAAGGATAAATAGACCTGCGCTTGTGGTATATGGCGGAACGATTAAACCAGGATGTCTAAATGATAAAAAATTAGATATCGTTTCAGCCTTTGAGGCACTAGGTCAGAAAAATGCTGGAGATATTACTCCAGAAGAATTTAAGGCTGTCATTAAAAATGCCATTCCAGGAGCAGGTGCATGTGGTGGTATGTATACAGCCAATACAATGGCTTCTGCAATTGAAGTATTGGGTATGAGTTTGCCATACAACTCTTCCAATCCTGCTGTGAGTTCAGAAAAGCAAGATGAGTGTACTCGCATAGGAAAAGCAATCAAAAACTTACTTGAGAAAGACATTAAGCCAAAAGATATACTTACGCGAGAATCATTTGAAAATGCGGTACGCTTGATAACTGTGCTTGGAGGTTCAACCAATGGCGTCATGCATTTGCTTGCAATGGCAAAAGCTGCAGGCGTGTCTTTAAGTTTGCAAGACATTCAAACCATTGGTGATAAGACTCCATTTCTGGCAGACTTAAAACCAAGTGGTCAATATGTAATGGAAGATCTTCACCTTGTAGGT
This sequence comes from uncultured Saprospiraceae bacterium, assembly GCA_964398295.1. Taxonomy (GTDB): domain Bacteria; phylum Bacteroidota; class Bacteroidia; order Chitinophagales; family Saprospiraceae; genus CALFUK01. The sequence goes on from CAYNMW010000064.1 coordinate 13,972, forward strand.
GGTGTTCCTGCAGTCATAAAAATGATGTTGGAAGAAGGATTGTTAATTGGAGATACACTTACAGTGACTGGTAAAACATTGGCAGAAAATGTAGCAGAAGCGCATTCTTTAAAAGAAGGGCAAAAAGTGATCAAGCCTGTAAGTGCTCCCGTAAAAGCAACAGGTCATCTACAAATACTGTATGGGAATCTTGCGGAAGAAGGAGCTGTATCTAAGATCACAGGAAAGGAAGGAGAATACTTTAGTGGGCCTGCTAGAGTATTCAATTCTGAAAAGGAAGCTAATGCTGCAATCCAAGAAAAACAAGTACATGCTGGCGAAGTCGTTGTCATCAGATATTGCGGACCGAAAGGTGGACCTGGAATGCCAGAAATGTTAAAGCCAACTTCATTGATTATGGGAATCGGATTAGGCAAGGAAGTTGCACTCATTACTGATGGCAGATTCTCAGGTGGTACACATGGATTTGTTGTAGGCCATATCACACCTGAGGCATATGATGGAGGTACAATTGCTCTATTAGAAAATGGAGACATCATAACTGTAGATGCTGTCAAAAATCGAATTGATGTCAATCTTACTGAAGAAGAGTTGGCAAACAGAAAAAGTAAATGGGAAAAACCGGAGGATAATGTTTCCGGCATTTTGAAAAAATATCGAAGATCTGTTTCAACAGCAAGCGAAGGCTGTGTAACGGATAGTTAATCTAATCATATGGCTGTAAAGGATAAAAAGAAGAAATTGGCGAAAGCCAAAAGCAACTATAAGAAAACCAATAGAAAGCATATAATAGCTGGGTCCGAAGCTATTTTGGAATGCCTACTAGCTGAAGATGTAGATTTGATTTATGGTTATCCGGGAGGTGCAATTATGCCTTTTTATGATTCATTGTATCACTTCACTGACCGCATTACTCATATCCTGACCAGACATGAGCAAGGAGCAATTCATGCTGCTCAGGGATATGCGAGGGCAACAAGAAAAACAGGTGTTGTAGTTGCAACATCAGGACCAGGTGCCACCAATTTATTTACAGGATTGGCTGATGCATTGATGGACTCCACCCCATTGGTCTGTTTTACCGGTCAAGTCTTTAGTCATCTATTAGGTTCAGATGCATTCCAGGAAACTGATGTTATTGGTTGTACAAATTCGATTACAAAATGGAATTACCAGATTACCAAAGCAGAAGAAATTCCTGAGGTATTTGCAAAGGCCTTCTACATTGCCAATTCTGGAAGACCCGGACCCGTTTTGATTGACATTACGAAAAATGCACAGCTGGAAGAATTTGCTTTTTCTTATAAAAAGACCAATTCTATCCGAAGTTATATTCCAAAAAGAAGAGTAAAAAAATCAGATTTAAAAGAAGCTGCCGCATTAATCAATAAAGCAAAAAAGCCATTTATACTAGCAGGCCATGGCATTCATATAGCGAAGGCTCAAGACGTATTTAAAGACTTTGTAGAAAAAACGGGAATCCCTGTTGGCAGTACAATTCACGGCTTATCAAGCTTGCCTGATGATCATGAATTACACACTGGAATGCTCGGCATGCATGGTAACTACGGACCAAATGTAATGACGAATCAGTGTGATTTGCTTATCGCAATCGGAATGAGATTTGACGATCGGGTAACTGGAGACCTAAGCCGCTATGCTACACAAGCTAAGAAAATACACATCGAAATTGATCCATCTGAACTCAATAAGAATGTCAAGGTTGATGTACCAATCTTAGCTGATGCAAAAGATGCATTAGAAGGATTGATGGACTTAGTGGAAGAAAAAGAATATCCCAAGTGGTTAAAAGGATTTAGAGACTGCGACAAAGAGGAATATAAGAAAGTTATTAACAAGGATACTAAACGATTAAAAACTGGCCCTATAAAAATGGGCAGGGTTATTAAAGAATTATCAGACATGACCAATGGTGATGCCATTGTAGTGACAGACGTTGGGCAACATCAGATGGCTGCCGCACGCTACTATGATTATTTGGGTAGAGACCTATGGATTTCATCTGGAGGAGCAGGTACAATGGGTTTTGGTCTGCCTGCTGCTATTGGTGCGAAGATGGGTAAACCTGAGAAAGAGGTGATTTTATTTGTCGGTGATGGTGGTTTTCAAATGACACTCCAAGAATTGGGTGTTTGCACACAATGGGATGTCGCAGTTAAAATAGTATTGCTCGATAATAATTATCTGGGCATGGTAAGACAATGGCAGCAATTGTTTTTTGATAGACGCTATTCATCTGTTGAATTACAAAATCCAAATTTTTTAAAAATAGCAGAAGGTTTTGGCGTAGCAGGTCATCAAGTGAAGAAAGCCAAAGATGTAACTGCTGGACTCAAAAAAATGCTAAAACATAAAGGCGCATATTTACTTCATGTAAACTGTCAAAAAGAAGAAAATGTATTCCCAATGATTGCCTCAGGAAAGGCAGTTGACGAAATTGTACTAGAGTAGAAATATGAGAAAGACTGAATTCACACTAACTGTATTTTCTGAAAATGTTACCGGGCTAATGGCACGAATTGTTGCCGTCATTACAAGAAGGCACATGAATATAGAAAGTCTAACCGTATCTAAATCTTCGATGCCGAGTATTCATCGGTTTACCATAGTCATTAAAGAAACAGAAGAGGGAATAAGAAAATTAGTTGCACAGATAGACAAACAAGTTGATGTCTTGAAAGCATTCTATTATAAGAATAGTGAAATCGTTCATCAAGAAATTGCCTTGTATAAAATTCCTACTAGCGCCTTTTATAAAGGATCTGAGGTAGAAAAACTTGTACGGACGCACAACGCTAGAATTTTATCAATTGAAGCTGACTACATCGTTATTGAAAAGACAGGGCACGCAAAAGAGACAGAGGCATTGTTGAAAGAATTGAAGAAGATCGGTATTTACGAATTTGTCCGATCTGGAAGGGTCGCTATCGTCAAACCTATGGAACGTTTAAATAATTACCTGAAATCTTTGGAAGATGCAGCTAACATAGAAAACACAAATTAATTATACATAATCATTTAAATACTTAGAAACAAAATACTTAAACAATGGCATTATTAAACTTTGGGGGTGTAGAAGAGAATGTAGTGATGCGAGAAGAATTCCCATTAGACAAAGCAAGAGATCTCTTAAAGGATGAAACAATTGCGATCATTGGTTATGGTGTGCAAGGTCCTGGCCAAGCATTAAACTTAAGAGACAATGGCTTCAATGTAATTATTGGCCAACGAAGTCCTTCAGCTACTTATGACAAAGCAGTTGCTGATGGATGGGTACCAGGCGAAACATTATTTTCAATTGAAGAAGCTGCTGAAAAAGGTACAATTATTCAATATCTACTATCTGATGCTGCTCAGATCTCAGTATGGCCTACATTGAAGCCATATTTAACAGCTGGCAAAGCATTGTACTTTTCTCATGGTTTTGGGATTACGTATAAAGAAAGAACTGGTATTATACCACCAGCAGATGTAGATGTTATTCTTGCAGCTCCTAAAGGAAGTGGCACAAGTTTGAGACGATTGTTTCTAGCAGGAAAAGGACTGAACTCAAGCTTCGCAATATTCCAGGACGCAACAGGAACTGCACGTGACAAAGTCATTGCATTGGGTATCGGAATAGGATCTGGCTACTTATTTGAGACAACATTCAAAAAAGAAGTGTTCAGTGATTTGACTGGTGAAAGAGGAACGCTGATGGGGGCTATCCAAGGTCTATTTGCAGCTCAATATGATTTATTGAGAAGTAAAGGCCATACGCCTTCGGAAGCATTTAATGAAACTGTTGAAGAAGCAACTGAGTCCTTATATCCATTGATTGCAGAAAACGGAATGGATTGGATGTACGCAAATTGTTCGACAACTGCGCAAAGAGGTGCATTGGATTGGTGGAAAAAATTCAGAGATGCAACAAGACCAGTTTTTGAAGAGTTGTACGATAGTGTTGCAGCTGGAAATGAAGCGCAACTATCCATTGACAGCAATAGTCAAGATGACTACAGAGTAAAATTAGAAAAGGAATTAGAAGAATTGAGAGAGTCTGAAATGTGGAGAGCAGGTAGAACTGTTAGAAGTCTCCGTCCTCAAAACAGCTAGGTGTCTCTCATTCCAATCGAAGATATCATCGCAGCAAAGCAACGCCTTAAAGGCGTTGCTTTGAAAACCCCACTTATTCACAACCACTACTACTCTCATCAATACGCTTGCAATATTTATCTGAAACGAGAGGATATGCAGGTTGTCCGTTCTTTTAAAATAAGAGGAGCTTACAATAAAATGAAGATGATGTCTGACAATGGTGAATTGTCAAACGGTATCGTATGTGCAAGTGCAGGCAATCACGCACAAGGAGTTGCCTTAGCATGTGCGAAGCTCAAAGTGAAAGGCACGATCTTCATGCCAAGTACAACTCCAAATCAAAAAATCAATAAGGTCAAACAATTTGGTGGCGACTTTGTAGAAGTAATATTGAGTGGTGACACTTTCGATGCCTCGTCCGAAAAAGCAAATTTATTTTCTCAAGAAAACGACATCCCCCTTATCCACCCTTTCAATGATGTAGACATTATTGCCGGACAAGGTACAGTTGCCATTGAAATTTTGGAAGACATGGATGAGCCGCTCGACTATATAATTGTTTCTGTAGGAGGAGGCGGTCTAATTTCTGGCATTGGAAGCTACCTTAAAACAATCAGCCCTAAGACGAAAATCATTGCAGTCGAGGCTGAAGGCGCTCCATCATTAACTGCAGCAATGGAAGCAGGAAAGGTTGTCGTATTGGATGATATAGATGGCTTTGCTGACGGCATTGCAACACAAAGTGTGGGAGACATTACATTAAGCATCTGTCAGAAAGTAGTCGATCAGACTATTCTAGTATCAGAAGGAAAGATGTGTACAAAAATTCTAGAACTATACAATGAAGAGGCGATCGTAGTAGAACCTGCTTGTGCAAGTACGATCGGTGCTCTTGATGATCTTAAGGAAGAGATTAAAGGTAAAAATGTAGTCGTTGTTCTGAGTGGTGGCAACAATGACATTACCAGAATGGAAGAAATCAAGGAGCGCTCACTATTGTATGAAGAAAAGAAACATTATTTCCTCATTAAATTTCCTCAGAGAGCTGGAGCATTAAAAGAATTTCTCTCCTTATTGGGACCTGAAGATGATATCTCCCATTTTGAATACACCAAGAAAAACAATAGAGAAAGTGGTCCTGCATTAGTCGGCATTGAACTAAAGTGCAAGAATGATTTTGAATCACTATTACAACGTATGAAAGAAGCTGATATCAATTTCCAACACTTGAATCAAAATCCTATGTTGTTTGAGATGTTGATTTGAGAATCTAATTCCAATTGAACCAGATCATTTACTTTTTGTTACTCTTCATATAAAAAGATGACAGGTAGATATTCATTAATTGCAATTATTTTAATTCTAGGATTTGGTGTATTAATGAGTTATTACCTTGCTGCTATGGCAAACACACATGGAGTTGCTGCTCTCTGGGGCAATCTCCCTGATCGGTTGAAAATATTCTACCCTATTGGAATGTTAGTCGCAACCTTAGGATTTTTTCCATTCAGTTATTACTGCATATTTAAAGCACCGTCCCCAGCGAAATATATACCTGGTTATTTACTCATACTGATTCCATCTATTGCTTGGATGCCATTGACCGTGTCCTTTTTGGATGAAGCATCATCGCTTAAGTGGCAGTTAATCCGTCTTGTTTTATTTCTTGTTCCCCTTGGTGCGTCTCTTGTGTATTGGCGATTGAAAGCGGAGTCTGGTAATACTTTAATAAAACGGTTAAGCATCATCGGGTTGGTTGGCTTTATCCTTCATACACTTATTCTTGATGCAATTATTTGGCCTAAATATTTTCATTTATTGCAGTTCTAGGCAAAGGATGAAATTCCAACATTTTACGTATCTATCATTAATTCATTTGGCACTTTTTTTACAAAAAATAGCGCCAAATCATCATCATCATCATCATCAACATTCGTACAGTGTAGCGATAACTAGCTATCGCTACACCGTCCTAACATACTTGGACCTCGTTGAGGTCTTTTGGCTTTTTCATAGAAAATAACTTAGTAGAAAGTGAAAGCAATGCACTAAAAGTCCATAGGTTTACCTATCCGCAGAGGCCACTAAAAGCCCATACAGTCTAAATCTGTTCAAAATATTCTACTAGTCCTTTATGTCTAGCGTCTATAAACTGAAGCATGATAGCAATTTCATCATCAAAGTCATTGCTATCATGATACCATTCGCTATCAACAGGCCACATTTTCTGATTCTCTACAACCATTGATCTAATTAACTTACTTTTATTCGTCACTTTTAACTTCAAAGCATCTGTACTAAAAATATTCAGCTGATTTAATTCTAACCAGCGATCTTTTAGTAATATCCGATACCAATTAGTAGTTAATAATCGCTTGAGTAAAATTGATCTCTCTGGTTGCACAAATCGTTCATTGAGATTCAATTCATTATCACCATCTCTACCAAAACTATGATCATAATCCCAAGGGGCGACTCTTATAGGTGAATCTATATTTTGCTTATATAGAAAAAAGTTTTTAAGAACTCCATCATTGTTATTGGTCAATAATAAAAGTAAATGCCAATCAATGATGTTTTGAATATCTACCAATCGTCCAATTTCATTTTCAAATTCTATATCCGCAGATGTAGTTATAAAGTTGCGTAATTCTTCAATTATATGTTCCTTATTATTATCCTCTATTTTTGGAAAGGTTTGTTGATGAAAATTTGAAGCATCCTGTGGAACAACATTTTCATAACTTTCTCGAAATAGATGAGGCTCTTTAAATATAAATGATGTGCTATCATTGGCATCAATATCTAAACTGGATTTATCCAATTTTTCCATCAACACATATAAGCCCTGATATTCCTGATTTAAACTCATCTCTACAAATTCAGTATTTGAAACAAGATTGTTGGAATTCATATCCTGAAATAATTCATACGAAATGACATGTCTCAGAAACGTTTTATCAATATAATTAGCATTGAGTATCCAATCATCGTCTTCATCCAATCCAGCAATTGATACATCTTCATCAAAATCCAATTCATAAGAATGTTTAGGAAAAGAAATCGAAAATCCGCCTCTTCTTTCAATACTACCAGCTAAACACCCAGACTCTGTAACAGGATAAATACAAAATTCCATACTTACTTTTTCGTGTATAGGTACGATATCAGGAACCTCAATATTGAAAACAAAACTCTCTATTGCATTAAATTCTGCTTCTTTGGTACAATTGGTAAGCAAAAAAATAAAACAGATAGAGGCTGCAATTTTGAATGGAATTGATCTCGAAAGTAAATGTTGCATCTGTTTAAAACTACTTAAATAATAGCAATATGTTCAACAATAGTGTCGAAAGAAACAATTAACTTACCCTCACTCTTTTTACGAGACATAATGTGAATACCATTCCATAAACCACCACAATCGTTATGCAACCTAGCACCATTCAACATCAAGGTCGCTCCAGGCTCAATTGTAATACTGGTATTTACAGCCATATGTACACGACAAGTAATTGTCAAGCTATGTCCTGACTTGATGATGATATCCTGATTGATGTCCAGTGCTTGCAACCAATTAATATCTCTGGTGATAACCAAAGGGCTCGAAGCTTTATCACACCAATTAGAGATCAATAACTTACGCTGAGATGATTGCAATTGATTGAACGATTTGTGAATGGTTCCCAACTGACAAGGCGTCCAAGCCATTTGGCTATTGTTGTAATCCATTGCATTGTTAGATGCTAATTCGCAATTGCCATCACCTGTATTCGACCAACAATTGGGATGGCGAGGGGTGTCTTCACAACCATCATTTGAATTCCAGGTGTGCCTTAATCCCAGTATATGTCCAACCTCATGATTTAACAAGGTTGCCACTTCCCATGGCTTTTTTTTGGTTTCAAATAAGCCTGCTATTTTCAACCCATTACCCAGAGCTACGCCAGTACGATTTGCCTTGTAGTTTTTCTCACGCAACTTTTTTGGAATGTGAGGCATAGCAAAAATATTGATGACACTATCCAGATCAATTCCATATTTTTCTATAACTGCAACATCATAGTTGTTTCGATGTTTTCCTTTATTCGCAAAAAAACAAAGTTCATCATCGTAGTGATGATATATACCTTTCCCACTTTTACCTTTATGAAGAATGTATTGATAATGCGGAGAACAGTTTTCTGTATCATTCCCTAAAGGGAGGTTCATTTTATGATTTGATTTCAAGCGGAGATTCGCATTCCGCAATAGCTGATTGACATAGTCTGTCGCTTCTACTTCGTCGTAATTGTGCTTCCCATCCATGCTGTTCATAAAATGGACATTGACTCGAATAAATCTAGTCTCGACAAACTCACTGATGATACATGGTGAATATGCCAGTTGGTCTAAGCAAGCTGTTGATTCTGCAACTGAGAAAGACTTGTTTGTGACAAATTCGGAAACATCTGTTACTTGGATTGTACTTATTTTTTTGGAACAATGGGAGTTGAAAAATAGGAATGCGATGAGGAGAATGAATTTTTGAGGGGTTAGGGGTGAGGGGTCAGGAGGCAGGGGTGAGGGGTCAGGAGGCAG